>NZ_JBFUEN010000004.1:0-390594 GCF_056403915.1 Terrabacter sp. P2_E3 | reverse complement strand
CGAAAACCTGACTGAAGTCGAACAACCAGCTCAAAAAGCTAGAAGTTCAATTCAACCAAAGGATAATTCGCCCAAAACCACGACCGTCACCACGCCACTAGAGGACGAAGATCAACCGGCCAGGCCTCGGGACGAGGTAATTGGCATCGATTTTTGACACGCTGTTGAGTTCTCAAGAATCGGACACACACCATCAACCACCTCAACGAGGAGGCCTCCGGGGCAACCCTTCAAACTTACCCGCCGCGCCCCACCGAGTCAAACCACGGTGATGCGGGCGGAACCTGCTCTCCGGAGCAGACCCGACTGGGTCGGACACTCCGGACACTCGTCAGACCCCGGGACCGGCCAGCTTCGCTCGGTGATCTCTCACCGCCGCGGTGGCGTCCGTTCCTCCCTGTCGGGCTGACGAAGAGAACAGTAGCCCGGTCCCCCGGGATTCCCCAAATCGCTCCCGGCACAGCGCCACAGACCCGTGGTGGCCGGTCTGTCGGAGCATCCGCCGACCACCACGGACGGGCACGCGAGAGTCAGGAGACCCGGTCGATGACGATCGGGGGCAGGTCCGGCCGCGACCCCTCGGGGGCGATCGTGAAGCCGCCCTCGAGCGCCTCGAGCGCCCGGGCGAACCGCTCCGGCTCGTCGGTGTGCAGCGTCATGAGCGGCTCTCCCCCACGGACGGTCGCGCCGGGCTTGTGATGCAGCTCGACACCCGCCCCGGCCTGGACCGGGTCCTCCTTGCGGGCCCGCCCGGCGCCGAGGCGCCACGCGGCGACCCCGACAGCGAGGGCGTCCAGCTGGACGAGCACCCCGTCGGCCGGCGCGAGCACGTGGTGGGTCTCCTTGGCCGTCGGCAGCTCCGCGTCGGGGTCTCCCCCCTGGGCGCGGATCATCCGACGCCAGACGTCCATCGCCCGGCCGTCCGCGAGCACGTCCGCCGGGTCGATGTCGGAGCGGCCCGCACCCGCGACCATCTCCCGCGCGAGGGCGAGCGTGAGCTCGACGACGTCACCCGGGCCCCCGCCGGCGAGCACCTCGACGGACTCCCGCACCTCGAGCGCGTTGCCCGCCGTGAGCCCGAGCGGAGTCTCCATGTTCGTGAGCAGGGCGACCGTGTGCACGCCGGCATCGGTGCCGAGGCGGACCATGGTCTCCGCGAGCTCGCGGGCCTGCCCGAGCTCCTTCATGAACGCGCCCGACCCGACCTTGACGTCGAGGACGAGGGACCCGGTGCCCTCGGCGATCTTCTTGCTCATGATGGAGGTCGCGATGAGGGGCACGCAGGAGACGGTCCCCGTGACGTCGCGCAACGCATACAGCTTCTTGTCGGCCGGGGCGAGGCCCGTGCCGGCGGCGCAGATGACGGCGCCGACGTCCTCGAGCTGGGCCATCATCTGCTCGTTGGACACGTCGGCCCTCCACCCGGGGATCGACTCGAGCTTGTCGAGCGTGCCGCCCGTGTGCCCGAGGCCGCGGCCCGAGAGCTGCGGGACCGCGACGCCGCAGGCTGCGACGATCGGCGCCAGAGGAAGGGTGATCTTGTCGCCCACTCCCCCGGTCGAGTGCTTGTCGCTCGTGGGGCGGGACAGTCCCGAGAAGTCGAGCCGCTCACCCGAGCGGATCATCGCGTCGGCCCAGCGGGCGATCTCGCGCGGGTTCATCCCGTTGAGGTAGATCGCCATCGCGAGCGCCGACATCTGCTCCTCGGCGACGGCGCCCCTCGTGTACGCGTCGATGACCCAGTCGATCTGGGCGTCGGACAGCTCGGCCCGGTCGCGCTTGGCGGAAATGACGTCTACGGCATCGAAGGCTTCACTCACGGGACCATCATGTCCCAGCGCCGTCGGTGCCGGAGCACGACCGGGTGCGGACGTGTTCAGCCCTCGGCGTGACGCAGGTCCTCGGCCCCGAACGCCTGCGGCAGGACCGCCGACATCGGGAGCACGCCCTCGGGGGTCATGAGCAGGCACCGGGGCCCGCCGTTCTCCCAGAGGAGCTGCCGGCAGCGACCGCACGGCATGAGAGCCTGGCCGTCGCCCCCCACGCAGAAGACCGCGGTGAGGCGTCCGCCACCCGTGGCGTGCAGCTCGGACACCATGCCGCACTCGGCACAGAGAGCCACGCCGTAGGCGGCGTTCTCGACGTTGCAGCCGGCGACGACCCGCCCGTCGTCGACGAGGCCGGCGACACCGACGCGGAACCGGGAGTAGGGCGCGTACGCCCGCTCCATGAGCTCGACCGCGCGCAGGCGCAGCGACTCCCAGTCGATCGCGTCGGAGGTGCTGGGCTGCGGACTCGTCGTGTCGGCCACTAGTGCCCCTCGCCCTTGCGGTAGATCTGCCCGTCGGCCGCCGGCATGCGCAGGCGTTGCGAGGCGAACGCCAGCACGAGCAGGGTCGTGACATAGGGCAGCGTGCTCGACAGCTCCGGCGGCACGATGTCGGTCAGGGCGTACCAGGCACCGACGATCACACCGACGGCGAGGGCGATGACGCCCTGCACCACGCGGCCCTTGCGGACGATCTGCCAGATCCCGATGCCGACGAGCAGCACCGCGAGCAGCAGGAGGAAGGCGTGGACGGTCGTGCCGCCACCGCGCAGCTGGGCCGCGTCGGTGTAGCCGAAGAGCACCGAACCGGCCATCAGACCGCCGGGGCGCCAGTTGCCGAAGATCATGGCTGCGAGGCCGATGTAGCCACGACCACCCGTCTGCCCGTCCCGGAACACGTTGGCCGCGACGAGGGCGAGGAAGCCACCGCCGAGACCGGCCAGACCGCCCGAGACGAGGACGGCCAGGAACTTGTAGCGCAGCACGTTGACACCGAGCGACTCGGCCGCGACCGGGGACTCGCCGACGGAGCGCAGACGCAGGCCGAAGGTCGAGCGCCACAGGATGTAGGCCGTCGCGATGAAGAGCAGGACGGCGAGGATCGTCACGACCGACACGTTGGTGCAGAAGGCACGGAGCACGCCGGCGAGGTCGGAGATGAAGAAGATGTGCTTCTGCTCCAGCTCACCGAGGGCGTCGGACAGGCCCGGGATGCTGATCGTCGGCAGCTCCTCGAGCGGCGGCGACTGCGTCGGGCCGCCACCCGGGAGGGTGCTGAAGAAGCGCACCGAGAGGTACTTCGCGAAGCCGAGCGCCACGATGTTGAGCGCCACACCCGACACGATGTGGTCGACGCCGAAGGTCACCGTCGCGATGGCGTGGATGAGTCCACCGACCGCGCCGCCGATGACCGCTCCGACGAGACCCCACCACGGGCCGAGGTGGTAGCCGAGGAAACCGGCACCCCAGGTGCCGAGGATCATCATGCCCTCGAGGCCGATGTTGACGACGCCGGCGCGCTCGGACCAGAGACCGCCGAGACCGGCGAGGGCGATGGGCACGGCGAGTCCGAAGGCCGCGATGAGCAGACCGGACGAGTCGACGTCGTTGGCGCCGGTGACGACACGGAGGATCGAGAGCACGAGCACGGCACCGAGGCCGACCCCGACCCACTGGAGCGGGCTCAGGCGGAGCCGGCGCGGGGTGGCGGTGACCTTCTCGACGCCGGCATCCAGACCAGTGACACTCATGCCGTCGCTCCTTCCGGGGTGGGGGCATCGGATCTCGTCGCGGCCAGCTCCCTCGCCACCCGCTGCTGCTCGAGGCGCACGTCGGCGCGACGGATCAGCTCGTAGGCGATGACGACGGCGAAGAGGATCACGCCCTGGATGATGAAGACGACCTCGGAGGCGACCCCGGCGCGGATCTGCAGCGCGTTGCTCTGCACGTCGAGGAACGACCACAGCAGGGCCGCGGCCGCGATGCCGAGCGGGTGGTTGCGACCGAGCAGCGCGATGCCGATGCCGGCGAAGCCGAGTCCGGCCTGGAACGTCGTGCCGTAGCTGTGGTCCTGACCGAAGAGCAGCGGCATGCCGATGAGGCCCGCCAGAGCACCGGAGGCGATCATCGTGGTGACGACCATGCGCGGCACCTTGACGCCGCTGGCGACCGCGGCGCTCTCGGAGCGGCCCGTCGCGCGCAGGTCGAAGCCGAACCGGGTCTTGTTGATGACGAACCAGTAGAGGGCGCCGACGAGGGCGGCGAGCAGGATGAGCGTGTAGACCTTGTTGGTCGCGCCCGGGATGAGGCCGAGACCGTCGAGCTGCGAGGACTCGGGGATCGGCTTCGTCGAGATGCTGTTGCTGCCCTGCTGCTTGACCGCGACCTTGAGCAGCAGCCACTGCACGACTCCGGTCGCGATCGCATTGAGCATGATCGTGCTGATCACCTCGGAGATGCCGCGGCGGACCTTGAGGTAGGCGGCGATGCTCGCCCAGAGGCCTCCGGCGACCATCGCCACGACGATCGTCAGTAGGACGTTGAGCGGGCCGGGGAACCAGGCCTGACCGGCGAAGGCCGCTCCGGCAAAGACCGCGACGCGGTACTGACCGTCGACGCCGATGTTGAAGAGGTTCATCCGGAAGCCGACCGCGACCGCGACGGCCGAGAGGTAGTAGACCGTGGCGCCGTTGACGATCTGGACGAGCTGGCGCGGCTTGGGCCAGCTGAGGATCGTCTGCCAGACCTCGACCACCGGGTCCCCGAGGAGCAGCAGGATGGCCGAGGTCACGAGGAACGCGACGACGAGCGCGAGCACGGGCGCCGCGACGGCGAGGAGGAGCTTGCGGGGGCTGAACGTGCTCATCGGGTCTCCTCCGGGTTGGCAGCCGCTCCGGTCATGGCCGCACCGAGGTCTTCGGCGGTGACGGTGTCGGGGTCGAACGTGCCGGTGAGCCGCCCGCGCAGGATCACCTCGATGGTGTCGGAGAGTCCGATCAGCTCCTCGAGGTCGGCCGAGATGAGCAGGACGGCGAGGCCGTCGCGCCGCGCCTGGCGGATGATGTCCCAGATGCTCGACTGGGCGCCGACGTCGACACCGCGCGTCGGGTGTGCGGCGACGAGCACCTTGGGCTGGTGGCTCATCTCGCGGCCGACGATGAGCTTCTGCTGGTTGCCGCCGGAGAGCGACCCCGCCTTGACGTTGATCGAGGGTGTGCGGACGTCGTACTCCTTGACGATCCGCTCGGTGTCGGCCTTGGCCCCCGCGGCGTTGATGATGAAGCCGCGGACGTTCGGCTCCTCGGTCTGGTGGCCGAGGATGCGGTTCTCCCAGAGGGGGGCCTCGAGGAGCAGGGCGTGCCGCTGGCGGTCCTCGGGGATGTAGGCGACGCCGGCCTCCCGGATCTCCCGCGTGCGCCAGTCGGAGATGTCGGTGTCGCCGAGGAAGACGAGCCCGGACGTGGGCTCGCGCATCCCCATGATGACCTCGACGAGCTCGGCCTGGCCGTTGCCCTCGACGCCGGCGATGCCCAACACCTCACCCGCGTGGATGGTCAGCGAGATGCCGTCGAGCACGTTGCGGCCGGCACCGGCGCCCGCGAGGACGATGTCCTCGATGCGCAGCACGACGCGGTCGGTGACCGTGGACTCCTCCGTCTGCGGGGTGGGGAGCTCGGCCCCGACCATGAGCTCGGCGAGCTGGCGCGCGTTGACCGACGACGGGTCGACGGTGTCGACGGTCGTGCCGCGTCGGATCACCGTGATGGAGTCGGCGACCGAGAGCACCTCGTCGAGCTTGTGCGAGATGAACAGGACGGTCAGGCCCTCGGACTTGAGCTCGCGGAGGTTGTCGAAGAGCTCGTCGACCTCCTGCGGCACGAGGACCGCGGTGGGCTCGTCGAGGATGATGATCTTGGCGCCGCGGTAGAGGACCTTGAGGATCTCGATGCGCTGGCGCGCACCGACCCCCAGGTCGTCCACGAGGGCGTCGGGGTCGACGTCGAGGCCGTACTCGTCCGAGATGCGCGTGATCTCGCGTCGGGCTGCGTCGCCGATGCCGTGCAGCTTCTCGGCGCCGAGGACGACGTTCTCGAGGACCGTGAAGTTGTCTGCCAACTGGAAGTGCTGGAAGACCATGCCGATGCCGGCGGCGATCGCGTCGGCCGGCGAGTGCAGGTCGACGACTCGACCGCCGATGCTGATGGACCCCTCGTCCGGGCGCTGGACGCCGTAGAGGATCTTCATCAGCGTCGACTTGCCGGCGCCGTTCTCACCGACGATCGCGTGGACCGTGCCACGCGCGACCGAGAAACCGATGTCCTTGTTGGCGACGACTCCGGGGAACCGCTTGGTGATCCCCTCGAGTTGAACGGCGGGATGGGCGTCCGACGTCCCGTCGGGTCGCGCAGGTGCTGCGGTGATGGCGACAACTCCTCGTCCAGGCCCGGAGAGGAGTCCGGGCGGGTGGTTCGTGGGGCCGGGTCGAAGGACGTCCCGACCGACCACCGGAGCCGGGGACGGACACGGCCCGCGACGACGCTACCGCGCCGCCCGGGCCGTGTCGCCCCGCTCGGGGATCATTCAGAGGGGATCTCGAGGCTCTCGAGGATCAGGGTGCGGTCGGGACCTTGATCTCGCCCGCGATGATCTTCTGCTTGTAGTCGTCGAGCTTCGACTTGATGTCGTCGACCTTGCCACCGGTCGTGGCGTAGTCGACGCCGCCGGCCTTGAGGTCGTAGACCTTGTTGCCCGTGATGTCGGTGCCCGCGGCACCCGACTTGAGGAAGTCGTAGACCGCCACGTCGACCTTCTTGATCATCGAGGTGAGGATGACGTCGCGGACGTCCGGCGTGGCCGTCAGGGCCTGGTCGGAGTCGACACCGATGGCGAGCTTGCCAGCAGTCTTGGCGGCCGTGAAGACACCGCTGCCCGAGCCGCCCGCGGCGTGGTAGACCACGTCGGCGCCGCCCTGGTAGAGGCCCTCAGCGGCCGTCTTGCCCTTGGCGGGGTCGTTGAAGCCGGAGAAGTCCGGCGGCTGCGAGAGGTACTGGCTCTTGACGACGATCGACGGGTTGGCCGCCTTGGCGCCGGCGATGTAGCCCGCCTCGAACTTCTTGATGAGGTCGGTGGCGACGCCCCCGACGAAGCCGACCGTGTTGGTCTTGGACTTCAGCGCGGCGGCCGCACCGACGAGGAAGGAGCCCTGCTCCTCGGCGAAGGTCAGCTGGGCGACGTTGGCGCCGGCCGAGTCGGGGGACGCGTCGTCGATGATCGCGAACTTGACGTCGGGGTTGGCCTTGGCGACCGTGCCGATGGCCTTGGCGTAGGCGAAGCCGACACCGATGACGTGGGTCGCGCCCGCGTCGATGAACTGCTGCAGGCGCTCCTCGGTGGCAGCCTCGCTCTCACCGTTGACCTGCGTGGCCTCCTTGAACTCGACACCGAGGTCGGCCTTCGCCTTGTCGAGGCCCACGGCCGCCGACGCGTTGAAGGACTGGTCACCACGACCGCCGACGCCGTAGGCGATACCGACGACGATCTTCTTGCCGGCGGCCTGCGTGCCGGTGCTGCCGGCCGAGGTGTTGCTGCCCGCGGGCGTGTTGTCGCTGCTGCTGCCGCAGGCCGCGAGGCCCAGCGCGGCGGCGGCGACAACGGCCGCGACCTTGGTTGCGTGACGCAAGAGGTGCTCCTTAGATTCCGCGGGGCCGACGACGACATCGGCCCAGATAGCACGGAACTGTAGACCCCGGCACGACAAGATCTGTTCGGCTCGGGGGAAGTCGCAGGAAGTGTTACCGATCCGCGACCGCGCTCAGAGGAGAGACGCCCCCGAGGGCCGGTGTGCCGGCCAGTCGGGCGGCCGCCGCGAAGACGACACCGGCCAACGTCCGGGCCCCGACGACGATCGCGCCCTCGTCGACGACGAGGTCGCCCCGGTGCAGGTCGTAGGTCGGGCCGCCGGGTGAGCGGGTCCCGAGCCGGGCCATGGCGCCGGGCACGTGGGTGAGGTACCACGCGAAGTCCTCGCCGCCGAGCGACTGCGGCGTCGGCGCGACGAACGACCCGGTGCCGGTCACGGCGGCCGTGAGGGCGTCGATGCAGCCGGCGTCGTTGACGACCGGGGGCACGCCCTTGGTGATGAGCACGTCGGCCTGGACGGCATACGGCTTGACGACCTCGTGGACGACGGCCTCGAGGAGGCGCTCGACGCCCTCCCAGATGCCGGCGTCGAGCATGCGCAGCGTGCCGCCGACCTTGCCCGACGACGGGATGACGTTGTGCGCCCCGCCGGAGTGGATCGAGCCCCACACGAGAGCCGCGCCCGCGCGCGGGTCGAGTCGGCGTGACAGGACGGCCGGCACGTCGGTGACGACCTTGGCGAGGGCGTACGTGAGGTCCTGGGTCAGGTGCGGACGCGACGTGTGGCCGCCCCGACCGGAGAGCGTGACCTCGATCTGGTCGGCGGCCGCGGTGATGGCGCCGACGCGCAGGCCCACCTGGCCCGCGTCGAGGTTGGGGTCGCAGTGGAGCGCGAAGATCCGGTCGACCCCGACGAGGCCGTCCTGGGCCACGACGTCCTCGGCGCCGCCGGGCATGAGCTCCTCGGCGGGCTGGAAGATCAGCCGCGCGCCGACGCCGGCCGAGGCGAGCCGCTCCTCGACCTCCTTGAGGGCGAGCGCCGCGCCGATGAGCGCGGTCGTGTGCACGTCGTGGCCGCACGAGTGGCTGACGCCGTCGGTCCGGGACGCGAACTCGAGGCCGGTCTGCTCACGGATCGGCAGGGCGTCGATGTCGGCGCGCAGCGCGATCCGGTGCGAGGGGTTCGTGGCGCCGAGGTCGGCGACGAGGCCCGTGCCGCGCAGTCGCCGGACGCCGATGCCGGCGCGCTCGAGACGCTCGGCGACGAGTGCCGTCGTGCGCACCTCGCCACGTCCGAGCTCCGGGTGCGTGTGCAGGTCGCGACGGATCGCGACCAGCTCCGCGGCATGCTGCTCGACGGTTCGGGCGATGGCCTCGAAGGGCAGCGAAGCGGAGCGGTCGGTCACGAGCACGGGAGTCTAGCGAGAGGATGGGGTCGACCCTCGCAGGCCGGGGTCACCGGGACCGGTCGGAGCACGGAGGGAGAGGTCACGCGTGGAGTCGGAGGCACCCACGGGGACGTCCCTCGGGACGGACGCCGTCCGGCACGTCGTCGGGCTCGTCGACCGGGCGATGCCCTTCACCACCGTGACGAGCCGGGTCTCCCCCGCGACCGTCTGGACCGCGGACGTGGTGGCGCACGTGCGGGCGGGGGCGGACCCGCTCGCGCCGTGGCGCTCGGCGCTCCACGTGCAGATGGAGCAGCGCAACGCGACGACGGTGCGGCCGCACGTGCCCGCCGCCTTCGTCCTCCAGTGGTGGTGCGAGGTGGCCGCCTCCCCGATGGCGTATGCCGCCGTGCTCGGTCCCTGGCTCCTCGTGCCGTCCGGCGCCGGGCTCGGTTTCGAGCTCGCGCCGGGCCTCGACCCGTTCCGCATCGTCGTCGCCCCCGAGCGGACCTCGCTGGCCGTCGACGACGACCCGGCGCGGCGTCTGGAACGGGCCCGGACCGCATACCTCGCGCTCGTCTCGGAGGTCGTGACGGCATACGCCCCCGACGTACGGATGGGCTCACGGCAGCGGTGGGGCGTGGTCGGCGACATGTGGGCGACGGCCGTGCGCCTCGCGCGCGGCGCGGCCGGGGAGAGCGTCGGCACCGAGCCGACCCGGGTCTCGTGCTGCTTCATCTACGCGATCCCCGGGATGCGCGAGTGCGCCGCGTGCCCCCGCAGCGGGCGGGGCCACGCGGGTCCCCGGAGCGCGCCGAACTAGGCTCTGCGCCATGCCGCAGCGCCTTCCGGAGTCCGACCTGCTCGTCGTCCACGAGGAGGTGCGCGAGGCGCTCGATGCCGGGGTCGGTGTCGTCGCCCTCGAGAGCACCATCCTCGCCCACGGCCTCCCCCACCCCGACAACATCGAGATCGGTGGGCAGATCGAGGGCGCCGTGCGCGCGGGCGGGTCGGTGCCCGCGACGATCGCCGTGCTCGACGGCGTCGTGCACATCGGCCTCGGGGCTGCCGAGGTCGAGCGCGTGTGCACCGATCCGGACATCGCCAAGCTGTCGGTCCGTGACGTGGGCGTCGCTGCGGCACTTGGATTTTCGGGAGCGACAACGGTCGCTTCGACGTCCGCGCTCGCGCACCTCGCGGGCATCCGGGTGTTCGCGACCGGTGGGCTCGGCGGCGTGCACCGCGGGGCGTCCGAGACCTTCGACGTCTCCGCCGACCTCCGGGTCATCGCGACCACGCCGGTGCTCGTCGTGTGCGCCGGGGTCAAGTCGATCCTCGACGTGGCCGGCACGCTCGAGACGCTCGAGACGCTGTCGGTGCCGGTGCTCGGCTACCGGACCGACGCGTTCCCCGGCTTCTACCTCTCGGACTCCGGGCAGCCGGTGCCGTGGCGGGTCGAGTCCGCGGCCGAGGCCGCACGGGTCGTCGTCGCCCGGGGTCGCCTCGGGACCGACGCCGCCGGTGTGGTCCTCGCGAACCCGCTGCCCGCCGACCGTCAGGTCGAGCGCGGACTGCACGACCGGCTCGTCGAGGAGGGGCTCGCGCTCCTCGAGCGCGAGGGCGTGCACGGCAAGGACGTCACGCCGCGGCTGCTCGAGTACTTCCACGACCACTCCGGCGGCGAGTCGCTCCGCGCCAACGTCGAGCTCGTCCTGTCGAACGCGCGCCTCGCGGGAGAGGTGGCGGCCGAGGTCGCGTCCCAGCTCGCGACCCGGTCGGCATGACGACGCGGCCGGTCGTCGTCGTCGTCGGCGACGTCGGGCTCGACGTCATCACCCGCCCCTCGGGCGACATCCGGTGGCACTCCGACACCCCGTCGGCCGTCGCCCTCGTGCCGGGCGGGGCCGGTGCCAACTCCGCCTCGTGGCTGGCCGGCCTCGGGGCCGACGTGACCCTCGTGGCCCGCATCGGCGACGACGCCGCGGGGACGACCTGCCGACGCGAGCTCGAGTCCGCCGGCGTCACCTGCGCGTTCGCGGTCGACGCCAGGCTGCCGACGTGCATGGTCGTCATCCTGCTCGACGCCCACGGTGACCGGACGATGTTTCCCGACCGTGGCGCCAACAAGGCCTTCGCGGTAGCGGACGTCGACCTCGCCTCGCTGGGGCTCCCAGCCGAGCCTCGGCCGCACCTGCACCTGTCGGGCTACGTGCTCTTCGACGCCGGGTCGCGTGCGGCCGGTCTCGAGTCGCTGCGCCAGGCGCGGTCGCTCGGGTGGACGACGTCGGTCGACCCGCAGTCGCCGGCCCTCATCGAGCGGGAAGGCGTCGACACCTTCCTCGTTTGGGTGACCGGCGTGGACCTGCTGCTGCCCAACGAGAACGAGGTCGCCGCGCTCGGAGGACTGGCCGCGATCCTGGGGCACACGAGCGAGGTCGTCGCGACGTACGGCGCGGCCGGGGCCCGTTGGGTCGGTGCCGACGGCGTGGACGAGTCGGCCGAGGCGCCGGTCGTCGAGAACGTCGACGCCACCGGGTGCGGTGACGCCTTCAACGCCGGGCTCCTGTCGGCCTGGCTCGGCGGCCAGGACCGGACCAGCGCGTTGCGGGCCGGGGTCGCGGCCGGCAGCGCCGCGGCAGCCCGCGTGGGCGCCCGGCCCGGCTGAACGGCATACGCCCCCGGTCCGCCTCCGGGTCAACCAACAGGCAGCAGGCGGCGCACGGGCTTCACCGACGCGCTGGCCGCCCGACGTCCTGTCGGTCGACCCTGTGGACGGACGGCCCACGGGCGTCAGCCGGCGGGACACGCTGAGGTATGCCGTACCTGCGTCCCGAGACCGCCCTCGCCCGACTGGGAGGCATCGCCCGCCGTGACCGGCTCCGGGCGCTGACCCACTGGCGGCGGATCGACGCGGCGCTCGCCGAAGGGGGCGTCGTGCGGGTGGCGCACGGGTGGTACAGCCTCCCGCTCGCGCAGAGCGGTCGGCGGGAGGCGCTGCGCCTGACGGGCACGGCCTCACACACCACCGCAGCCAACCACTGGGGCTGGAAGGTCAAGACCGTCCCGGAACGACCCCATGTCACAGTGCGGCGCAAGCGTCACCTGACCCGTGATGCGCAGGCCGCCGCAGCCGTGCACTGGCGCGACCTCGACGTCGAGGACGTCATCGACGGCTGGGTCACCTCGCCGGTGCGCACCGTCATCGACTGCTGCCTCGACCTGCCGTTCGACGAGGCGCTCGCCGTGGCCGATTCGGCTCTGCGTTCCGGCCTCGGACGAGGGCCCGTCGTGGAGCGCGCGGCGTGGCTGGGTCCGCGACAGCGCAGTCGGGTGGCTCGGGTCATGGGGGCAGCGGACCGTCGTGCGGCCAACCCCTTCGAGAGCGTGCTGCGCGCCATCGCCCAGGAGGTGGCCGGCCTCGTCGTCGAGCCGCAGACACGCATCCGCTACGACAGCTTCTACGCCCGCGTCGACCTGGCCGACGAGGACCTGCGGATCGTCCTGGAGGCGGACAGCCACGAGTTCCACTCGGAGCGGAAGGCGTTCGACCGGGACTGCCGCCGCTACAACGGGCTCATCACCCGCGACTGGCTCGTGCTCCGGTTCACCTGGGAGCAGGTGATGTTCGAGCCGGACGTCGTGCGGCGTGCCATCGAGGACGTCGTCGCGCTGCGTCGCTCCCAGGGCCTGCGTCGGCTCCGGACGGGTCAGGTAACCGGTCCGAACCGGCGAAAGGGCCGCTGAGGCCTGGTTTTCGGGTTGCGGCCGGTTGGTTGACCCGGCCGGTCGGGTCGACGGCGTACGGCTGGCGTATGCCGTGTGGCTCAGAAGGTCTCGCGGGGCTGGTAGGTGCCCCAGACCGCACGGAGGGCGTGGGCGACCTCGCCGCCCGTGGCGCGCGCCGCGAGCGCCTCCTTCATCGGGTAGAGGACGTTGTCGGTGCCGCGGGCTGCGTCCTGGAGCTTCGCGAGCGCCGCTGCCACGGCGTCGTTGTCGCGGTCAGCGCGCAGGGCCTCGAGCCGGGCGCGCTGGTCGGCCTCGATCGTCGGGTCGACGCGGAGCGGCTCGTAGTGGTCCTCCTGGTCGAGGACGAAGCGGTTCACGCCGACCACGGTGCGCTCAGCGTTGTCGATCTCGAGCTGGACGCGGTACGCCGATCGCTCGATCTCGCCCTTCTGGAAGCCCTGCTCGATGGCCGCGACCGCACCGCCCTTGTCCTCGACAGCCTGGATGAGCGCGAGCGCCGCCTCCTCGATCTCGTCGGTCATCGACTCGACGACGTACGAACCGGCAAACGGGTCAACGGTTTTCGTCACGTCGGTCTCGTAGGCGATGACCTGCTGGGTGCGCAGCGCGAGCCGCGCGGCCTTCTCGGTCGGCAGGGCGATGGCCTCGTCGAAGGAGTTGGTGTGCAGTGACTGCGTGCCGCCGAGCACCGCTCCGAGACCCTGGAGCGCGACGCGGACGAGGTTGACCTCGGGCTGCTGGGCGGTCAGCTGGACGCCCGCGGTCTGCGTGTGGAAGCGCAGCATCATCGACTTCGGGTTCTGGGCACCGAACTCCTCCTTCATGATCCGCGCCCAGATGCGGCGGGCCGCGCGGAACTTCGCCACCTCCTCGATGAGGGTCGTGCGTGCGACGAAGAAGAAGGAGAGGCGCGGCGCGAAGTCGTCGACGTGCAGCCCGGCGGCCTGCGCGGCGCGGACGTACTCGACGGCGTTGGCGATCGTGAAGGCGATCTCCTGCACGGGCGTCGCCCCGGCCTCGGCCATGTGGTAGCCGGAGATGGAGATGGTGTTCCAGCGCGGCATCTCCTTGTGGCAGTAGGCGAAGATGTCGGCGATGAGGCGCAGGGACTCGCGCGGCGGGTAGATGTAGGTGCCGCGGGCGATGTACTCCTTGAGCACGTCGTTCTGGATCGTGCCGGTCAGCTGGTCACCGGCGACGCCCTGCTCCTCCGCGACGAGCTGGTAGAGCAGGAGAAGCGTCGAGCCGGGCGCGTTGATCGTCATCGACGTCGAGATCTTGTCGAGCGGCAGGCCGTCGAAGAGCGTGCGCATGTCGTCGAGGCTGTCGATGGCGACGCCGACCTTGCCGACCTCGCCGTGCGCGATGGCCTCGTCGGAGTCGTAGCCCATCTGCGTCGGCAGGTCGAAGGCGACGGACAGGCCGCCTGTGCCCGCCTTGACGAGCTGGTGGTAGCGCTGGTTGCTCTCCTTCGCGGTGCCGAAGCCGGCGTACTGGCGCATCGTCCACGGACGGCCGGTGTACATCGACGGGTAGACGCCGCGGGTGAAGGGGTAGCTGCCGGGCGCGCCGAGCTTGCTGTCGGCGTCGAAGCCGGCGAGGGCCGACGCGTCGTAGACGGGCTCGATGGGCAGGTCGGACTCGGAGCGCGCACCAGTGCTGTCAGCCATGTTGCCGAGCGTATCGGCGTGGCGGTCCGCCGCTGCCGCCCGCCGGTCGAACGTTGCCGATCTCACGTCACCGAGGGCGTATGCCGTCACCCCGGGTCCCGACGGAACGTGGCCTCTCGACGGGTTGGGACCCGCAGATAGTGGCCTCTCGACGCGTGAGGACCGGCAGATCGTGGCCTCTCGACGGGTGAGGGTCAGGGGGTGACGGACGGCCAGGTGCGGGTGATCTCGGCCTTGTGGGCGGCCCACTCCCCCTCGAGCTCGCCGAGCCGGTCGCCGAGGAACTCGAGGAAGGCCACCGAGAGCTGCAGGCGCCGACCGGCCTCGGTGTCGAGGCCCCCGACGGCGGGCACCCCCGCACGCAGGCTCGTCTCGATCTGGGCCAGCATCCGGTCGCGCGAGAGCATCGCGCCGTGCCAGGCGTCGGCCTGCACGACGTAGACGTCTCGGCGGGACCCGCGCTCGCGCTCCTTGCCGATGAGGTAGGTCTGGGTCAGGTAGCGCACGGCACCGGACACCGCGGCCGGGCTCACGTCGAGCGACTCCGTCAGCTCTGCAGCGGTCATCCGCCCGTCGTCGTCGGCGAGCAGCTGGGCGAAGACGCGTGCGGCCAGGCGCGGCATACCGGCGTCGGTGAGGGTGTCGCCGAGACGCTCCACGTAGGCCGAGACGGCCCGTTCATCGCGGCTCGACCGCTGTCGCACTGACGTCACCACTCCTCCTCCGTCGCGTGGACCGACCCTAACCCAACTCTCACAGCATTCAGTAAACCGTGAAAATTGTGTACCGTCGATCCATGACCTCCGCCATTCAGGTCCACGACCTGCGCAAGACCTTCGGGCACACCGTCGCTCTCGACGGGCTCGACCTCGACGTGGCCACCGGTGAGATCCACGGCTTCCTCGGCCCCAACGGCGCCGGCAAGTCCACGACGATCCGCATCCTGCTCGGCCTGCTGCGCGCCGACGGCGGCAGCGCGACGCTGCTCGGCGGCGACCCGTGGCACGAGGTCGAGACGCTGCACCGCCGCCTTGCCTACGTCCCCGGGGACGTCGCCCTCTGGCCCAACCTCACCGGAGGTGAGGTCATCGACATCCTCGCCCGGCTCCGAGGGGGCGTGGACGAGAAGCGGCGCGCGTCGATGCTCGAACGGTTCGACCTCGACCCCACCAAGAAGGGTCGGTCCTACTCGAAGGGCAACCGGCAGAAGGTGGCCCTCGTCGCGGCCCTGAGCTCCGACGTCGAGCTGCTGCTGCTCGACGAGCCCACCTCGGGTCTCGACCCGCTCATGGAGGCCGTGTTCCGCGACGTCGTCCACGAGTTCCGCCAGGGCGGCGGCACGGTGCTCCTGTCGAGCCACATCCTCTCCGAGGTGGAGCAGGTGTGCGACCGCGTCAGCATCATCCGCGCCGGAGTCAACGTCGAGTCGGGCACCCTGACCGACCTGCGCCACCTGTCCCGCACGACCGTCCGGGCGACCCTCGCGCGCCCGGTCGACCCGGCCCTGCTCACCGGGCTCCCGGGCGTGGGCGACGTCCTCGTGTCCGGTGACCGGGTGACCTGCACCGTCGGCGGCGACGACCTCGGCCGCCTGCTCGAGGTGCTCGGGACCCACGGCATCACGGCCCTGACGAGCGCCCCGCCGACGCTCGAGGAGCTCTTCATGGACCAGTACCGCACGACGTCGACGGCGACATCGTGACCGCCCTGGCCGTCCCCGCACGTCAGGCCGGCGTCGGTCTGACCGGGACCACCTCGCTGCTGCGGCTCGCCGCCCGGCGCGACCGGGTGCTCGTGCCGGTGAGCGCGTTCGGCCTCGCCGCCTTCGTCGCCCTGTCGGCGAAGGCGACGTTCGCGCTCTTCCCCGATCTCGCGTCGGCGCAGCAGGGGATGGCCTCGACGCTCGCCAACCCGGCGCTCGTCGCGATGTACGGGCCGATCTCGAGCCTCAGCATCGACTCGATCGCGACGCTCAAGTCGGTGCTGCTCGGCGGCGTCTTCCTCGCGCTGCTCGCCTACGTCGTCGTCCGGCGCCACACGCGGACGGAGGAGGAGGCCGGGCGGCTCGAGCTGCTCGGTGCCGGCGTCGTCGGGCGCCGTGCCGCGCTGACGGCCGCCGTGCTGCTCGGCACGGCCGCCGTGCTGCTCACCGTCGTCCTCACGGTCGTCTGGTCGATCGCCGTCGGGCTCGACCCCGCCGGATCGGTCGCCCTCGGTGTCTCCTGGCTCGTCATGGGGCTGTCGTGGGTCGGCGTCACCGCGGTCGCCGCGCAGCTGACCTCGAGCACCCGTGGCACTGCTGCGTGGTCGCTCGGCGCGCTGGCCGTCGCCTTCCTCGTCCGGGCCGTGGGCGACACCGCCGGCGGCGACAGCCCGGCCCGCTTCCTGTCCTGGCTGTCGCCGCTCGGCTGGGGCGTCAAGGTGTCGCCCTACGGCGAGAACCGCTACTGGGTCGCGGTGCTCGGGCTCGCGCTCTACGCCGCACTCGTGGCCGCAGCCTTCGTGCTGCTCGACCGGCGGGACCTCGGGTCCGGGGTGCTGCCGAGCCGAGCCGGACACGACCGCAGCCCCGTCCGCACCGCCGGAGCCCTGACCCGGCGTCTGGCCCGCGGCACGCTCGTCGGCTGGGTCGTGGCGTACGCCGTCCTCGGCGTCGTCCTCGGGTCGATCGCGGGCAGCGTCGAGACGTTCGTCGACTCGCCCGAGGTCGCCGACATGCTGCGGGCCATGGGCGGCGACGCCGGCTCCATCACCGACATCTACTTCTCCACTGAGCTGCACTTCGCGGCCATCGGCGCGTCGGCCCTGGCCATCGCCCTCGTCACGAGGATGCACACCGAGGAGACGACGACGCGCCTCGAGTCCCTCCTCGCGACGCCGGTGCGGCGCACCGGATGGGCCCTCGGACACATCGTCATCGCCGTCGTCGCCTCGGCCGTCGTCATGCTCGTCAGCGTCGTCGTGGCCGGCCTCGTCCACGGAGCCGACGTGGGCGACGTCGGCGGGACCGTGGGGCGCCTCGTCGGAGCCGCCCTCTCGACCCTCCCCGCCGTGTGGGTGGTCCTGGCCGTCGCCGTCCTGCTCTACGGCGCGCTCCCCCGCTTCACCGGCCTGGCCTGGGCCGCGCTCATCGTCTTCCTCCTGCTCGGTGAGTTCGGCGACCTGCTCGACCTGCCGGGCTGGCTCGTCGACCTCTCACCGTTCACGCACCTGCCGGCGCTGCCGGGCGGCACGGTCGGAGCCGCCCCCCTCGTCGGGCTCACCCTCGTCGCCGCCGCCCTCAGCGCGGCGGGGGTCGCGGCCCTGCGGCGTCGCGACATCGGCTGACCTCACCAGCGGTGGTCAGCCGGTCGCCCCGGGTCGCCACCGATCGCCACCGATCGCCGACGGGGCGCCGGGGGCCGCGGACGGGTTCGGGCATCGCCGGACGGGTCGGTACGGTGTCCCCCATGACAGGCATCCCCGGCTTCTGGGCCGTGATCCCCGCCGGCGGCTCGGGCACCCGGCTGTGGCCCATCTCGCGCCGCAGCTCGCCGAAGTTCCTGCACGACCTGACCGGGTCGGGGCAGTCGCTGCTGCGCGCCACGTGGGACCGCCTCGAGCCGCTCGTCGACGACCGGATCCTCGTCGTCACCGGGGTCGCCCACGAGGAGGCGGTGCGCCGCCAGCTGCCGATGCTCGGCTACGACGCCGTCATCGGCGAGCCGTCGCCCCGCGACTCGATGCCTGCCATCGGGCTCGCCGCCGCCGTCCTCGAGCGACGCGACCCCGAGGCCGTGCTCGGCTCGTTCGCCGCCGACCACGTCATCACCGAGCCCGACAACTTCCAGCGGGCCGTCGCGGAGGCCGTCGTCCTCGCCCGGCGCGGCGAGCTCGTCACCATCGGCATCGAGCCGACCGAGCCGGCCACCGGCTTCGGCTACATCCGGCTCGGCGCACCGCTCGACGTCGTCGGTGCCCCGAGCGCCCACCGCGTCGACGACTTCGTCGAGAAGCCCGACCTCGAGACCGCGACCCGCTACCTCGAGAGCGGCGAGTACCGCTGGAACGCAGGCATGTTCGTCGTCGGCGCGACCACCCTGCTCGAGCTGCTCGCCGAGAACCACGCCGAGATGGTCGACCACTTGCGCACCATCGCCGCAGACCCCCGCCGCATGCGGGACCTGTGGCCGTCGCTCCAGAAGATCGCCATCGACCACGCCGTCGCCGAGCCCGCTGCCGCCGCCGGCCGCGTCGCCGTCGTGCCCGCAGCCCTCGGCTGGGACGACGTGGGCGACTTCAACTCGCTCACCAAGCTCGTCGCCGAGTCGAGCGAGCTGCCGGGCATCACCGCCATCGGCCCGGCCGACGACATCATCAGCATCGACTCGACCGCCACGGTGTCGGCAGGGGGACGGCTCGTCGCACTCATCGGCGTCGACGACATCGTCGTCATCGACACGCAGGACGCCCTGCTCATCACGCGACCCGACCGCGCCCAGGAGGTCAAGAAGGTCGTCGAGACCCTGGCCGCCCGGGGCCGCACCGAGCTCCTCTGAGATCGTCCGGCTACCGGCTGGGATGACGACGTCCCACCGACCGACTCGCTCGTGCGCCAGGCGCTACCTGCGCATCGAGCGACGGACCTGCTGGCTGCGCTCCTGACCGTCGACCGAGGACGTATGCCGTCCGACGGGCTCAGTCGTCCGCCGCGGGCACCCGGGTCGCCTCGCGGACGAGCGCCCAGAGCCGCGCGACCTGCTCCGGCGTCTCGACCCCGACGGGTGCGTAGTGCGTCGCGCGCCGTCGCCGGTCGTGCCAGAAGCCGCCGGTGCCGATCGCGTCGGCCGTGGCCGTGAGCCACACCGCGGTGTCGGCGCCCGCGTCGGCATCCCGCAGCAGCGGCCCGGTGAGCGCCGCGAAGCGAGGCAGTGAGTCGGTGACACCCGGGGTGTCGGCCCAGCCGGGGTGCATCGAGTGGACCCGGATGTCGTCGGACGCGAGATCTCGCGCCCACAGCTCGGTGAGGACCAGCTGCATGCGCTTCGTGCGGGCGTAGGCCGTGACACCCGAGTAGTCGCCCGACGCGTACTCCCAGTCGTCGACGTCGAGCCGCTGACCGTAGGCGCCGCCGGACGTCACGAGCACGACCCTTCCGCCCGCGAGCGCCTCGCGGAGCCCGTAGGTGAGCACGTGGGGGCCGAGCACGTGGGTGGCGAGGGTCAGCTCGTGACCCTCCGGCGTGACCGTGCGTCTCGGGGGCATGACCCCGGCGTTGTGGACGACCGCGTGCAGCCGCGGCACGTCCGCGACGAACCGGCGCGCGAACTCCGCAGTCGCGGCGAGGTCGCTGACGTCGGCGACGTGGGCCGTCACCTCCGCGAGGGGCTGCTCGGCGAGCAACCGGGAGCGGGCGTCGTCGAGACGGGAGGCGTCGCGGCCGGTGAGGTGCACGACGGCGCCGAGGTGCGCGAGACCGCGAGCCGTCGCCAGGCCGAGGCCACCGCTCGCGCCGGTCACGAGCACGTGGCGCCCGACCAGTGCCCCGGGCACCGGGTCGTGCGGCCACCAGGCACGGCGCACGGCGGGCCCGATCTTCGTGTAGCCGAGGACCAGGGACTTGTCCATGGCCCAGTCGAGGGCCGCGGCCGCTGCGTGGAGCACCATGGCCCCACCCTAGGTGAGCGCACGCAGGCGTCGACGATCCTCGCTTCACCCCCTCGTGGCGCGCGTCACACTAGAGTGTGCGACGGCGCCCGACCAACGACGGTGGAGGTTCGCAGGATGAGTGAGACGAGGCTCGACCCGGCTTCCGGCGCAGGAGGTTCCGTCGCCGGTGGCGTCGGCGCTCCGGGGCGGGCCCAGATCCCCGGGCGCACCCTGCGCGGCGACCGGTGGTGGGTCCAGCCGGTCATCATCGTCACGCTGCTCGTCCTCTGGCTGCTCTACGCGCTGGTGCGGACCTCCATGCAGCGGTACTACTTCGTCGAGACGTACCACTACCTCACGCCGTTCTACTCGCCGTGCGTCACCGCCTCCTGCGTCCCGGGAGCCCGCCACCTCGGCACCTGGATGGGTGAGCTCCCGCCGCTCGTCCCGTATGCGTTCTTCCTGCTGCCGATCCTGCTGGGCTTCCGGCTCACCTGCTACTACTACCGCAAGGCGTACTACCGGTCGTTCTGGCTCTCGCCGCCCGCCTGCGCCGTGGCCGAGCCGCACGCGAAGTACACGGGCGAGACGCGCTTCCCGCTCATCCTGCAGAACGTCCACCGCTACTTCTTCTACGCCGCGGTCGTCGTCTCCGGGATGAACACGCTGGACGCCTTCGACGGCTTCCACGGCAAAGACGGCGGCATCGGCATGGGCCTGGGCACGCTCATCATGCTCGTCAACGTCGGTTTCCTCTGGCTCTACACGGCGTCGTGCCATTCATGCCGACACCTCATCGGTGGCCGGCTCAAGCACTTCTCGAAGCACCCGGTGCGCTACCGGGCCTGGACCGTCGTCTCGCGCCTCAACACCCGGCACATGCAGCTGGCCTGGACCACGCTCGGCACCCTCATGGTGACCGACGCCTACATCGCCCTGGTCGCGTCCGGGGTCGTCACGGATCTGAGGTTCTTCAACTGATGGCCGCCGAGCTGGAGCACTTCGAGTACGACGTCGTCATCGTCGGGGCCGGTGGGGCGGGCCTGCGGGCCGCGATCGCCGCGCGCGAGGCAGGACTTCGCACGGCCATCATCTGCAAGTCGCTCTTTGGCAAGGCGCACACCGTCATGGCCGAGGGCGGCATCGCCGCGAGCATGGGCAACGTCAACAGCAAGGACAGCTGGCAGGTGCACTTCCGCGACACGATGCGCGGCGGCAAGTTCCTCAACTCGTGGCGGATGGCCGAGCTGCACGCCAAGGAGGCCCCCGACCGCGTGTGGGAGCTCGAGACGTACGGCGCCCTCTTCGACCGCACTCCGGACGGACGGATCAGCCAGCGCAACTTCGGGGGCCACGAGTACCCCCGCCTCGCCCACGTCGGCGACCGCACCGGGCTCGAGCTGATCCGCACGCTGCAGCAGAAGATCGTCTCCCTCCAGCAGGACGACGAACGTGAGTCCGGCGACCCGGAGAGCCGGCTGAAGGTCTTCGCCGAGGTGACGATCACCGACCTTCTCCAGGACCCGAGCGGGGCCATCGCCGGCGCCTTCGGCTACTGGCGCGAGTCGGGTCGGTTCGTCCGCTTCAACGCCCCCGCCGTCGTCCTGGCCACCGGGGGCATCGGCAAGTCGTTCAAGGTCACCTCGAACTCATGGGAGTACACCGGCGACGGACACGCCCTGGCCCTGCGGGCGGGGTCGACCCTCGTCAACATGGAGTTCATCCAGTTCCACCCGACAGGCATGGTGTGGCCGCCCTCGGTCAAGGGGATCCTGGTCACCGAGTCGGTGCGCGGAGACGGCGGCGTGCTGAAGAACTCCGAGGGCAAGCGCTTCATGTTCGACTACGTGCCCGACGTCTTCCGCGGCCAGTACGCCGAGACCGAGGAGGAGGGCGACCGCTGGTACACCGACCCCGACAACAACAAGCGCCCCCCGGAGCTGCTCCCCCGCGACGAGGTGGCACGCGCCATCAACTCGGAGGTCAAGGCCGGCCGCGGGTCACCGCACGGCGGGGTCTTCCTCGACATCGCCACGCGGCGTCCCCCCGAGGAGATCCTCAAGAAGCTGCCGTCGATGCACCACCAGTTCAAGGAGCTGGCCGACGTCGACATCACGAAGGAGGCGATGGAGGTCGGCCCCACCTGTCACTACGTCATGGGTGGTGTCGAGGTCGACCCGGACAGCGCCGCCGCCGCTGGGGTGCCTGGCCTCTTCGCCGCCGGAGAGGTGTCCGGCGGCATGCACGGGTCCAACCGCCTGGGCGGCAACTCCCTCTCGGACCTGCTCGTCTTCGGCGCCCGCGCCGGAACCGGCGCCGCGGCATACGTCCTGTCACTGGGCGACCGTCGGCCGGACGTCGACCAGGCGGTCGTCGACGCCGCCGCAGCCGCTGCGCTCGCGCCGTTCGAGGAGGAGGGCGGCGAGAACCCGTACACCCTCCACCAGGAGATGCAGCAGACGATGAACGACCTCGTCGGCATCATCCGCACGGCCGCGGAGATCGAACGCGCACTCGAACGGCTCGAGGACCTCAAGGCCCGCGCCGAGCACCTGACCGTGGAGGGCCACCGGCAGTTCAACCCGGGCTGGCACCTCGCCCTCGACCTGCGCAACATGCTCGCCGTCAGCGAGTGCGTGGCCCGGGCCGCGCTGCTGCGCCAGGAGAGCCGCGGTGGCCACACCCGCGACGACTACCCGACGATGGACCCGCGCTGGCGGGGCCGCAACCTCATCTGCTCGGCGGACGGCGACGGCATCGTGGTGCGCGAGCAGCCGATGCCGGCCATGCGCGGCGACCTGCTGGCCCTCTTCGACACGGGCGAGCTGGCCAAGTACCTCACGCCGGACGAGCTGGCCGACGTGCCGGCACCGGTGACGCCCATCGACGGGAGCGGGTCATGAGCTACGACGCGAGGTTCCGGGTCTGGCGCGGCGACGCCGACGGCGGCGAGCTCGTCGACTACACCGTCGAGGTCAACGAGGGCGAGGTCGTGCTCGACATCATCCACCGCATCCAGGCCACCCAGTCGGGGGACCTCGCGGTGCGTTGGAACTGCAAGGCCGGCAAGTGCGGATCGTGCAGCGCCGAGGTCAACGGCATGCCACGGCTGCTGTGCATGACCCGGATGTCGACGTTCACCGAGACCGAGGTGGTCACCGTGACGCCGATGCGTGCCTTCCCGGTCATCCGCGACCTCGTGACCGACGTGTCCTTCAACTACGCGAAGGCCCGCCAGATCCCGGCGTTCGCGCCGCCCGAGGGGGTGGCGCCCGGCGACTACCGGATGCAGCAGGTCGACGTCGAGCGCTCGCAGGAGTTCCGCAAGTGCATCGAGTGCTTCCTCTGCCAGGACACCTGCCACGTCGTGCGTGACCACGAGAACAACAAGGAGGCGTTCGCCGGACCCCGCTTCCTCATCCGTGCGGCCGAGCTCGACATGCACCCGCTCGACGCGCGTGAAGACCGTGCGGACTTCGCCCGCGACGCCCAGGGCATCGGGATGTGCAACATCACGAAGTGCTGCACCGAGGTCTGCCCCGAGCACATCAAGATCACCGACAACGCGATCATCCCGATGAAGGAGCGCGTGGTCGGCCGTCACTACGACCCGCTCGTGTGGCTGGGCACGAAGATCGGGCTCCGCAAGCGCTGAGCGCCCGGAACGCGCTGACCTCGGTGACCGGCGTATGACAGTGGAAATGGTCACACTCGGCGTCTACCGGACGGTAGCCGTCGGACCGCGCGAAGCCTCGGGGATAAGGTTTCGACCGTGGCCACTCAAACTCTCCCGGTGACGGGATCGAATCGACCTGCATCGGCCCGCCGGAACACCGTGTTCATGAAGATGCTCATGGCCGGCTCAGGCGCGTTGTTCGTGTTCTACGTCCTCGTGCACATGTACGGCAACCTCAAGATCTTCGCCGGCGTCGACGCGTTCAACGAGTACGCCGAGCACCTCCGGACGTTGTTCACGCCCTTCCTGCCGTATGCCGGCTTCCTCTGGCTCTTCCGGGTCCTCCTCATCGCGGCGCTGGTGGCTCACGCGTGGTCCGCGTTCTACCTGTGGAGCCGTGCTCGCAGCGCCCGGACGACGCGCTACGTGGCCAAGGCCGCGGCCCGTGCGACGGTCAAGAGCAAGATGATGCGCTGGGGCGGCGTCGCGCTGCTCCTCTTCCTCGTGTGGCACCTGCTCCAGTTCACGATCGTCAAGTTCAACGTCGGCTCGCTTCCGGCCGAGGGCAACCCGGGGCTGCTCGTCATCAGCAGCTTCCAGGTGTGGTGGGTCGTCCTGATCTACCTGCTCGCCCTCGTCGCCCTGGGCCTGCACCTCTACCACGGGGTCTGGAGCGCCACCCAGACCCTCGGCTGGGCCGGCAACGCCGCCGCACGCCGCCGCGCCAAGACGCTCGGGACGGTCATCGCGCTCGTCACGAGCGTGGGGTTCGCCCTCCCCCCGCTCGCCATCCTCTTCGGACTCGTCAAGGGAAGCTGACCAGTGACCACGACATCCACGACGCCCTCCTCCCCCGTGCCCGGTCTCGTCCACGGCGTATACGCCGAGGGTGAGCCGATCCGCGACACGAAGGCCCCGGCCGGCCCGATCGACCGCCGCTGGAACACCCGCAAGTTCGAGGCCTCCCTCGTCAACCCGGCCAACCGGCGCAAGCTGTCCGTCATCATCGTCGGCACCGGACTGGCCGGTGGCGCGGCCGCCGCGACACTCGGCGAGGCCGGCTACCAGGTCAAGTCCTTCTGCTACCAGGACTCCCCGCGTCGCGCGCACTCGATCGCCGCGCAGGGCGGGATCAACGCCGCCAAGAACTACAAGGAGGACGGCGACTCCGTCTACCGCCTCTTCTACGACACCGTCAAGGGCGGCGACTACCGCTCGCGCGAGTCGAACGTCTACCGCCTCGCCGAGGTCAGCACCAACATCATCGACCAGTGCGTCGCGCAGGGCGTGCCCTTCGCCCGCGAGTACGGCGGCCTCCTCGACAACCGCTCCTTCGGCGGGGTCCAGGTCTCGCGCACCTTCTACGCCCGCGGCCAGACCGGCCAGCAGCTGCTCATCGGCGCCTACCAGGCCCTCGAGCGCCAGGTCGCGGCCGGCACGGTGGAGATGTTCAGCCGCCACGAGATGCTCGAGGTCGTGGTCGTCGACGGCAAGGCCCGCGGCATCATCGCCCGCGACCTCGTCACGGGCGAGATCGAGACGCACCTCGCCGACGCCGTCGTGCTCGCGTCGGGCGGCTACGGCAACGTCTTCTACCTCTCGACCAACGCGATGGGCAGCAACGTCACCGCGACGTGGCGCGCGCACCGCAAGGGCGCTCACTTCGCCAACCCCTGCTACACGCAGATCCACCCGACGTGCATCCCGGTGGCCGGTGAGCACCAGAGCAAGCTGACGCTCATGTCGGAGTCGCTGCGCAACGACGGCCGCATCTGGGTGCCGAAGAACGCCGCGGACTGCGAGAAGGACCCGCGCCAGATCCCCGAGGAGGACCGCGACTACTACCTCGAGCGGATCTACCCCTCGTTCGGCAACCTCGTCCCTCGTGACATCGCGAGCCGCCAGGCCAAGAACGTCTGCGACGAGGGCCGCGGCGTCGGTCCCAAGGTCGGCGACTTCCGCCGCGGGGTCTACCTCGACTTCACCGACGCCCTGAAGCGCATGAGCGCCGAGGCCGTCGCGGAGAAGTACGGCAACCTGCTCGACATGTACCAGCGGATCACGGGTGAGAACCCCTACGAGGTGCCGATGCGCATCTACCCCGCGGTGCACTACACGATGGGCGGCCTCTGGGTCGACTACGACCTCCAGTCGAGCATCCCGGGCCTGTTTGTCACGGGCGAGGCGAACTTCTCCGACCACGGCGCCAACCGCCTCGGCGCCTCGGCCCTCATGCAGGGCCTGGCCGACGGCTACTTCGTGCTCCCGCACACGATCCGCGACTACCTCGCCAAGGGCCCCTTCCCCAAGCTCGAGGAGTCCCACGAGGCCGTCGTCGAGGCCCGCGCCTCGGTCGACGCGCGCGTCGCCAAGTTCCTGTCGATCAACGGCGACCGCTCGGTCGACTCCTTCCACAAGGAGCTCGGCAACATCATGTGGGAGTTCTGCGGCATGGAGCGCTCCGAGGAGGGGCTGCTCAAGGCCATCGACCTCATCCGCGGCCTGCGCGACGAGTTCTGGCGCAACGTCAAGGTGCTCGGCAGCGCCGACACGCTCAACCAGAGCCTCGAGAAGGCCGGCCGCGTCGCCGACTTCCTCGAGCTCGGAGAGCTCATGTGCATCGACGCGCTGCACCGCCGCGAGTCGTGCGGTGGTCACTTCCGCGCCGAGTCCCAGACCGAGGACGGCGAGGCGCTGCGTCACGACGACGAGTACGCCTACGTCGCCGCGTGGGAGTGGGGCGGTCAGGACGGCGCGCCGGTCCTGCACAAGGAAGACCTGGTCTACGAATTCGTCGAGATGAAGCAGCGGAGCTACAAGTGAATCTGACTCTCAAGATCTGGCGCCAGTCCGGGCCCAAGGCCAAGGGCGAGATGGTGACCTACCCGGTCACCGACATCTCCGAGGACATGTCGTTCCTCGAGATGCTCGACGTGCTCAACGAGCAGCTCAACGCCCGCGGTGAGGAGCCGATCGCCTTCGACTCCGACTGTCGCGAGGGCATCTGCGGCATGTGCGGCCTCATGATCTCCGGCAAGGCGCACGGCCCCGAGGTCACGACGACGTGCCAGCTGCACATGCGCAGCTTCTCCAACGGGGACGAGATCACCATCGAGCCGTGGCGCGCCGACGCGTTCCCGGTCATCAAGGACCTCGTCGTCGACCGCGGCAGCTTCGACCGCATCATCCAGGCGGGCGGCTTCATCAGCGCCAACACCGGCTCGGCCCCCGAGGCCCACTCGGTGCCGGTGCCCAAGCCCAAGGCTGACCGCGCCTTCATGGCGGCGGCCTGCATCGGCTGCGGTGCCTGCGTCGCGGCCTGCCCGAACGCGTCCGGCATGCTCTTCATGGGCGCGAAGATCACTCACCTCGGCGAGCTCCCCCAGGGCCAGCCGGAGCGTGACGCCCGCGTCGTCAACATGGTGACCCAGCACGACCACGAGGGCTTCGGCGGCTGCACGAACATCGGCGAGTGCTCCTCGGCCTGCCCCAAGGAGATCCCGCTCGACGTCATCAACCAGCTCAACAAGGACCTGCGCGGCGCCCTGATGCGCGGCGAGTGAGGCGCGACGCGCCCACCGCAGGACCCACGACGACCCGCCCCGGAGCATCCGGGGCGGGTTAGTCTTTCCCGGCGATGAAGCCTCGAGACCCGGCCCGACGTCGCCCGTGGACGGTCACCGTCGCGGGCGCGGCGCTCAGCGCGCCCGGGCTCGGGCTCGCCCTGACGACGACGTATGCCGTACCGCCCGCCTCCGGCACGCCCCTCCCCCGCGCCGCACCCGCGGCAGCAGCACCCGTCGCCGCACCGACCTGTGCGGCGTGGCAGACCCGCCAGGCCGTCCCGGTCGGGGTCACGCTGACACCGCGGGTCTTCCCCACCGACGAGCCCGCGGCCCGGACGTCGAGCGCGCGACCCTCCGCGACCACCTCCGCGACCACCTCCGCGACGACCTCCGCGTCGGCGCAGGCCCCCGTACCAGTCCCGCGCCCGACGGTCGCGGCGACACCGGCGAAGCCGCCGAAGGTCCGCGTCGTCTGCCGCAACGCGCCACCCACCCCCTTCGCCCATCCCGCGTGGAAGCCCGAGACGGTCGTCGGTGGCTCGCGCCTGGCCGAGTCCGGTGTCGTCGTCGACCGCCCGGCCTCCGTGCCCGCGCCGCCCGAGGTCTACGACGTCTCGTACGTCGTGGCCGACCTCGACACCGGTGAGGTCCTCGCCGCCAAGTCACCGCACGCGTGGCTGCGCCCGGCCAGCACCCTCAAGACCCTGACCGCCCTGACGTTGATGCCGCGTCTCGACCCGCGACGGGTCGTCGTCGCCGGCCAGGACGCCCAGGACGCGGCCGGGTCGCGCGTCGGCATCCTCGCCGGCAACCGCTACCCCGTCTCGAGCCTCTTCGACGCCATGCTGATGTTCTCGGCCAACGACGCCGTCTACGCGCTCGCCGACGCCGCCGGTGGCTACGAGGCCACGGTGGAGCTGATGAACGTCAAGGCCCGTGAGGTCGGGGCCCACGACACCCTCACCGTCGACCCGAGCGGCCTCGACGACGGCGCCCAGCGGTCGAGCGCCTACGACCTGGCGCTCATCGGGCGCGACGCCATGCGCCTGCCGGCCTTCCGCGCCACGATCACCAAGCGCGACAGCGTCTTCCCCGGCGGGAAGGACAAGCGGGGGAAGGTGTGGCCGGCCTTCCACGTCTACAACATCAACGAGCTGCTGCAGCACTACCCCGGCGCCGTGGGCATCAAGCCCGGCCGCACCGACCGGGCACAGCACACCTTCATGGGGGCCGCGACCCGCGGTGGTCGCACCCTCGTCGTGACACAGATGGGCAGCATCACCGGCTCGTGGAAGCCGACGGCGGCCCTGCTCGACTGGGGCTTCGCCAACGCCGACCGGGTCACGCCCGTCGGGCGGCTCGTCGAGCCCGGCGAGGCCGCGGCGCCCGCCGCAGCACCCGAGCTGCCGGAGCTGCCCACCGGCGGCGCGACCGGCACCCGCGTCGGCTCGGGGCCCCTGCCGGGGACCTCGGCGGGCACCGGCACCCCGGCCCCGGTCGCCGCCCCGGTCGCGTCCCCGGTCGCGTCCCCGGTCGCGTCCCCGGCGAGCGAGGCGACGGCATCCGACCGCACCAGGTCGCTCGTCGTGCTCGCCGCGGCCGGTGTCGTCGTCACCACCGGCGTCGTGCTCCTCGCGATCGCCCGGCGCCGGCGCCGCGCGGCGTGAAACATCCTTGCGGCGCAAGGTCGCAGGTGCCCGGACTCACCGGACAGGACTCGCGAGAACTCCCAACCAGGTCACCTCGCAGGCCTGGCCCAATACCGCAGGGGACGGAGAGCCACCGCGTGCGCGAGGGCGTCCAGCAGGCCCCGAGCGGCGATCAGCAGCTCGCCACGCCCGAGGGCAGTCACAGCGGAGTGCGCCTTGACGCGAGCTGTTCGACGCTGACGGGTCCGCCACTTCTGTCGGAGCGCTCGGCGCTGCGCATCGGAGTTCGCCCGTGAGAAGTAGGTCCGTGCCCAGACCCGACGCGTTTCCTGGATGTTCTGAGCCCCCGCGGAGTCAGAGGCGTTGGATCCGTGCCGCCGGTAGCCGACGCGAGCGCCGGGCAGGAACAGCACCGGTCCGTGTCTGAGTACCCGGAGCATCAAGTCCCAGTCGTCCGCGAGGACGTAGCTCGTGTCGGGTCCACCCACCTCGGTCACGATGTCCAGCTTGAGCATGACGCAGCTCGGAGGGCAGAGCCGGTTGTGGACGAACACATCCTCGAAACGAACCTCGCGCCCATCGCTTGCGTCGAGCGAGGATGAGCTGCTGTCACCCATCATCGCGGCCGCGAACGCACCATCGTCGAATGGTCTTCCGTCAGCATCCACGAGGTCGACCAGCGCAGCGGCGCCCACGGCGTCCGACCGTTGACTCAAGCAGGAGACCGCGCGACTGAAGAAGTCGGATGGCAATACATCGTCCTGGTCCAGGAAGACGACGTATGACGCACCAGGCGTGCTGGCTGCCATCGCGTGGTTCCGGGTGGACGCGATGCCCGACGAGCCCTTGGTGCGCAGACGCACCCGAGCGTCGGCTTGCGACCACCGGCGCACTCTTTCAACGCTGTCATCGCTGGACCCATCGTCGACGACGACGACCTCGAAATGGGGGTGAGTCTGTGAGATGACGCTCTGCAACGTCTCATCGATGAACCGAGCACCGTTGTAGAGCGGTATCACCACCAAGACACGCTCACTGTTCGGCTCAACCATTCGCGGGCACCTCTCGGCCAGGGCCCGCTGTCGGGAGCCCCCACTCCTTGAGGATCTCGTCCAATCGTTCGGCGCGGCCGGCCCAGCTGAATTCCATTGACCGTTCACGAGCACGTCGACCGAGATCGCTGCGTGCCGTCGGGGCGTCAGCAAGCTGTCGCAAGACATCGATCAAGGCGCCTGGGTCGTTGCGCCTGATGACTATCGCAGCGTCCCCGGCGACCTCCGGCATGCCACCGGACTCCGTGACCACGGTTGCCACGCCGCTGGCGAGCGACTCCAACAGCGTGAGACCGCACGGCTCCTCCCATCGAGACGGGAGCGTCACGACATCTGCCCACTCGTAGTGTCCAGGAAGCTCTGCCCGCGGCGTGAAAGGCACGAACTCGACCCCACAGGACAGGGTTGAGGCGCGTCTGCGCAGGGCGCGCTCGTAGCTGGAGAGTGGGCCATCGATGGCGAAGCCCTCACTGCCCACGATCCTGACGGTGAGTCCGTGGATCCCGGCTCGCTCCACCGCATCCAGCAGCACGTCGGGGCCCTTCTCCGGCACGACCCGGCCCACGTACAAGATTCTCAGTCCGTCCCGGTCGGTCCGGTCCACGGGCACGAAGGAATCGGTATCGACACCGTTGACCAGGGAGACGACCCGGGAGCGCATCGAGCGAGGAACGTGGAGGCGCGTCCTTTCAGCCAGCCACTCACTGACGGTGATGATCCCCTCCAAACCGCGGACGGAGCTGTGAGCTGCCCACGGGGCTCCGTGCAGGATCTCGTTGTGTGCGTAGAGCACTGGCGCTGATTGGGCTGGAAGGAGAGTGGCCACGTTCGGCGCGTTGTGGAGCAGCACGGTGTGCGGTGCGTCGCTCAGGACCTTGAAAGCAGCACTGTACTCACGGGAGGCGAAGGGCCGGCCGGCGCCCATCCGAGCGAGGGCAGTGTCGACGAGACGGACTGAGTGGCTTCGCGGTGGGGCAGGCGGGTAGGAGATCACGTCTGCTGAGCTGTATCGCTCGGCCTACGTTCCCTCAGCCACCAGAACCTGATGCCTGGCGCTCTCGGCCGTCGGACGCGCCAGCCCGTCGATCACCGTCATCACGGCCGATCCTGTCATCGGCGAGAAGTGGTCACCCGGCGTCGGCACATGGGCTATCACGGGTCGAATGTACCCAGCACGTGTCTGCCCGCACGGCGAACAGCGGTACTGACAGGCCCAGTGACCCGGGTCCCTCAGCGGTGCTGCCGGCGAAGCCCAGCGACCAGCGCGGCCGAGGCGGCACCGACGACCGCACCCGCGGCGAGGCTGACCCGGTCGACCGCGCGGGAACCGGCGACGTCCCGCCCAGCCACGTCAGAGTGCCCGGGCGCCACCTCGAGGGGGGCTGCCGCATACGGCACGAGGCTGGTGTCGGCGCCGGAGGCGAGCGGGGCGATGAACACGGGGCGGGCGGCCCTCGACAGCGTCGAGCGGCCGGTGTCATCGCCCAGGGCGTCGAGGTCGACGTCGTTCGCGGCCCACGCGGCCGAGAGGAGGATGACCTTGGACATGAGGTCGAGCCAGAAGAGCAGTCCGACCGAGAGCGCGACGGCCCCGAGCAGCGGGTTGGCCGTGGCATGGCTGACGAGGAAGCCGCCGAACAGCTTGAGCAGGGTGAGGATGACGGCACCGATCACCGCTCCCTGACGGATGTCGCGCAGCGGCAGCGGTGCTCCCGAGAGGGTCCGCAGCAGGACGACGAGGATGAAGGTGTCGAAGACGACGCCGATGAGAAGTCCCAGCAGGCCGACGAGGAGTCCGTTGCCCTCGAGACCGACCCACCCGGCAACCTGCTCGGCCAGACCCCCGATGCTGCTCGTGAGGATCGCCGAGACCGCGACGGCCGTACCGACGGTCACGAGGACCAGCAGGTCACGGGCCATCGTCCGCACCATGGCGTGTGGCGCGACCTCGAGGCCGAAGACGCCGCGGATGCCGGTGCGCAGGGCCCGAACCCACCCCATGCCGGCGAACAGCAGCGTCACGAACGAGATGATGCCGGTCAGGGTCAGCGTCAGGCTCGCCGGCGCCTCGATGCTGATGATGCCGTCGGGGTTGCTCGGCGTCTTGACCATCCCGGGGAGGGCGTTGTTGAGCGAGTCGGCGATCGCGAGGACGAGATCGGGGCGGTCCTGCAGGACGAAGCCGAAGATCGCGAAGGCGAGCGCGAGCGCCGGGAAGATGGAGAAGAAGGCGTAGTAGCTGACCCCCGCCGCGAGCAGGTTGCCGCTCGACGTGCTGAATCGGGTCCACGCCCGGTACGGAGACAGGGCCTTGAGCCGATCCATGAGGGGCCCCAGCGCCGGCACCCGTCAGCCCCCGGTGAGAGTGAACTCGTGCACGGGACGCCACACGTCGTCCTCGCCCAGCTCGTAGAGGTGGTACGCGCCGACCTCGAACGCGACGGAGTAGTCGGCGAGGTCGGTGAAGGCGAGGTCGAGCGACTCGGCCGGCACGTTGTGCGCCACGGTGACGTGCGGGTGGTAGTAGAACTCGAGGTCGCGGCTCACCGGCCCCGAGCGCAGCGACACCTCGAGCGCCTCGCAGTTCGAGACGCCCTGGGCCACCTGGATGAACACGACGTCGGACAGCGGACGGAACGTGCCCGTGCCACGCAGGACGACGTCGAACGCGGCGTGCGCGGCGGCCACCTCGGCGCAGTGGCTCCGGAAGGCGGCATACGCCTCCGCGTCGACCTCGGTCGGCGGCAGCAGGGTGATGTGCGCGGGGATCTGCCAGGCCTGGGGGTCACCGAAGTCGGCCCGGCGACGCTGGAGATAGTCACCGTGCGGGGCCGGGATCGGGATCGAGACGCCGATCGTCGTGGGGCGCGCAACACTCACGCACCCGACCGTACCCAATCTCCTCGACCAGTGCGGCCGCGGGCATGCCGGACGTGCGGCGGCGTCCCCGCTCACGATCGCACCGGCCGCGACGGCCGCGCCCTCACCGATCGTCACCCCGAGAGCGGGGCTGGCCTCAGATCACGTCCGCGAACGACCGCTCGAACCGCTGGAAGACGAGCAACCCGGCGAAGAGAGCCCCTGCGCTGACGATGACCGCCCCGGCCAGCTGCCACGCCGGCGGCGGCGCCGTGCCGAGCAACGACCAGCGGATCCCAGTCAGCAGCCAGCTCATCGGGTTGAGATCGAAGAAGATGCGGTACTGCTCGGGAACGGCTTCGAGCGAATACGCCACGGGCGTCGCGTACAGCCCGATCTGGACCAGCCAGGGCAGGACGTACGCCACGTCCCGGTAGCGCACCATGATCGCGGAGGCGGCCAGTCCCAACCCCAGACTCAGGCAGAGGGTGCACAGGACCCAGAAGGGAAGGGCGAGCGCCGCGATGCCCGGGTTGACCCGGAAGGCGACCAGCAGAACGACGCCGAGGACGAGGGCCACGACGAAGTCGAGGATGACCGACAGGATCGTCGACGCCGGGACGAGGATGCGTGGAAAGAACACCTTGGACACGAGCGCCTGGTTGGCGACCAGCGAAGGGGCGGCCCGGTTCAGCACGCCGGAGAAGAGATTCCAGCCCAGCATGCTGATGTAGGAGAACAGAAAGTACGGCACCCCGTCGGTCGAGAGACCTGCGATCCGGCCGAAGATGATGGAGAAGATCCCGGCCGCAACCAAGGGTTGCAGGATCACCCAGGTGACGCCCACGGCCGTCTGCCGGTACCGGAGGAGGACGTCGCGCTGGCCGAAGCGAAGGAAGACCTCTCGAGCACCCCAGAGCTCCTGCCAGTGCGGGAGACTCAGGCGCCCGGGTGGTGTGATGACGACCTTGCTCATGCGTGCACCTCGTAGTCGAAGTCCAGCAGGACCGCACCGTGGCCGGTGGCCTCGGGTGAGGTCAGCTCCGGGTAGGGCAACGAGGGCAGGATGTCGAACGTGGCCGAGCCTTCCCATGAGTCCAAGATGCCTGACGCACACACGAAGACGTCGATCGAGTAGCGGCCAGGCTTCATCCACAGGTGGCGGATCGACAGCCGAAGACGCTGCTCACGGTCCGCGTCCAGGTAGCGGCCGACGAGGCGGGAGTCGCACTGACCCACGACGTTCCCGTTCGCGTCCGTCAGGTGCGCCGAGACGAAGTAGGTGCCGATGAAGTCGTCGGTCGGACCGATGCGAATGTCGACCAACTTGTCATCGTCGACGGAGAAGGTCTGACTCGTCGGCACGACCTCGAGGATGCGAGGCACGTCGTCACTCAGCCCCTTCCGCGCCTGCGTCTCACGAGCGGCATACTCCTCATAGCTGCCGCGATAGCGCTCGATGACGTCGGAGACACCGCCCTGCAGCTGGAGCGTGCCGTGCTGGAGGAAGATCGCCGACGTGCACAGCGACTCAACCGTCTGCATCTGGTGACTGACGTAGAGCACGGTGCGTCCGTCGTTGGCGACGTCACGCATCTTGGCGAGAGACTTCCGTTGGAACTCCGCGTCTCCCACGGCCAGCACCTCGTCGATCGCCAGGAGCTCCGTGTCCAGGTGCGCTGCCACCGAGAACGCCAGCCGTACGTACATGCCGGAGGAGTATCGCTTGACCGGCGTGTCGAGGAAGCGCTCCACCCCCGAGAAGTCGACGATCTCGTCGAAACGCCGTCGGATCTCGTTGCGCCGCATCCCGAGCAGCGCCCCGTTGAGGAAGATGTTCTCGCGACCCGTCAGTTCCGGGTGGAAGCCCGTGCCCACCTCGAGCAGGCTGCCCATGCGACCGGACAGCTCGATCCTTCCAGCCGTCGGTGCCGTGATCCGCGTCAGGAGCTTGAGCAGCGTGGACTTGCCGGCGCCGTTTCGCCCGACGATGCCGACGGCCTCTCCCCACGGGATCTCGAAGGACACGTCCGACAGGGCGGTGAAGTCCTCGTAGTCCCCGCGTCGAAACGGGTGACGCAGTCGCTGGGCCACGGCCTCGGTCACCCGGGTGACCGGTGCTGCTCGATGAGCGATGCGGTAGGACTTCGACAGTCCTGCCGCACGAATCGCCATGTCCGTGCTCACGCTGCGCCCCCGATGTTCTGTCTGTGATGTCGACGTTCGTCGACATCAGGCGTGCTCGCGCGATCTTCCCGCGACCCCGTCGGCGCAGTGGCGACCTCGCACACCTGGTGGCCAGTGCCGACAATCGACCCAGTGCGCAGGTGGTCGGAGATCCTGTCGCACCGGGTGGGACGAGTCACTGGAGGAGGCCTCGGTGCAGCGCCCCGAGCCCTGACGTGCCGTGCGGGAGGTCGGCTCGCGCCTTGAGCTCCCCTGTCTGCGTCACGGTGGCACCCTACCCAGCGCGGGTGGGCACAGCGTGGTTATCCCAGGTTCCGACCGAGGACCGGGAGGAGGCCGACCTTGTCGTAGACGCGGCGGACCGTCGCCTCGGCGACGGCGCGGGCCCGCTCGGCGCCGTCGGCGAGGATGCGGTCGAGCTCGGCCGGGTCGGCCATGAGCTCGAGGGTGCGGGTGCGGAACGGCGTCACCGCCTCGACGACGACCTCGGCGACGTCCTTCTTGAGGTCGCCGTAGCCCTTGCCGGCGTACTGCTCCTCGAGGATCGCCACCGGCGTGCCCGACAGGGCCGAGTGGATCGAGAGCAGGTTGGAGATGCCCGGCTTGTTCTCCTCGTCGAAGCGGATCTCCCGCTCGGCGTCCGTGACGGCCGAGCGGATCTTCTTCGCGATGCGCGCGGGCTCGTCGAGCAGGCTGACGAGCCCGGTGTCGGAGGCGGCCGACTTGCTCATCTTGGCCGTCGGCTCCTGGAGGTCCTGGATCTTGGCCGTCGCCTTCATGATGTGCGGCTCGGGCACGACGAGCGTGTCGCCGAAGCGCTGGTTGAAGCGGCCTGCGAGGTCACGCGAGAGCTCGAGGTGCTGGCGCTGGTCCTCGCCGACGGGGACGACGTTCGCGTCGTAGATGAGGATGTCGGCGGCCTGGAGCACGGGGTACGCGAAGAGGCCGACGTTGGTGTTGGTGCCCTTGGCCGACTTGTCCTTGAACTGTGTCATCCGGCTCGCCTCACCGAAGCCGGTGAGCGTCCCGAGCACCCAGTAGAGCTCGGTGTGCTGCGCGATGTGGCTCTGGACGAAGAGCGTCGAGCGGGCTGGGTCGACGCCGCCGGCGATGAACTGCGCGGCGGTGATGCGGGTGCGTTCGCGCAGCACCTCGGGGTCCGGGGCGACCGTCAGTGCGTGCAGGTCGGCGACGAAGTAGAAGGCGTCGTGCGTCTCCTGGAGGCGCACCCACTCGACCAGCGCACCGATGTAGTTGCCGAGGTGGAGCGAGTCGCTCGTCGGCTGCATGCCCGAGAGGCTGCGCGGCGTCGTGGTCGGGAGGGAGGGCGTCGAGGACATGGGTGCATTCTGGCCCATGGGCGACCGGGAGCCCCAAACCGGTCCGCCTCGAGCCGCCTCCGACGACGCGTCGTCAGACGGGCCCGAGGGCGTAGTCGGCGACGACCGGTGCGTGATCGCTCCAGCGCTCGGCATACGTCGGCGCCCGCCCGACGAAGACGTCGGTGACGGTGGCGGCCAGCCTCCGGGTTGCGAGCTGGTAGTCGATGCGCCAGCCGGCGTCGTTGTCGAAGGCCTTGCCGCGCCAGGACCACCACGAGTAGGGGCCCGCGACGTCACCCGCGTGGCGGCGCTGGACGTCGACCCAGCCCCCGTCGGCGAACCACCCGTCGAGCACGGAGCGCTCCTCGGGCAGGAAGCCCGCCTTCTTGAGGTTGCCCTTCCAGTTCTTGAGGTCGGCCTCGCGGTGCGCGACGTTGAGGTCGCCGGTGACGAGGACGAGCTCGTCGGCCGCGGCCGCACGTCGCATGCGCTCCGTCATGGCCGCGAGGAAGGCCATCTTGACGTCCTGTCGCTCGGTGCCCGCCTCGCCGGTGTGGACGTAGGCGGAGACGACCGTCAGCGGTCCTGCGGCAGTGGGGACGTCGGCCTCGACCCAGCGGCCCTCGTCGGTGAACGCGCCGTCGATGCCGACCCGCACCGCCGTCTGGGGCTCGCGCGTCACGACGGCGACGCCGGCACGTCCCTTGGCCGAGCCCTCGGTGTGCGCCGCCGACCAGTGCGCCAGGCCGGCGTCGGCGAGCACCTTGGCGAGCTCGACGTCGTCGGCGCGCACCTCCTGGAGGCAGAGGACGTCCGGCTCGGCCTGCTCGAGCCACGACACCAGGCCCCGCCTCGCGGCTGCTCGGATCCCGTTGACGTTGGCCGTGACGACGCGCATGGGCCGATTGTGCAGGAGGTGACCGACGCCGGGCCCGCCGCCCGGTGGGATCACCCGATCACCCACGGTGGTATGCCGTCGCCTGCCTAGAATGCGACGTGCCCTCCGACGCCCTCGCCCTCGCGCCCGTCATCCTCGCGGTCGTCCTCGTCGTGAGCGCGGTCGGCAAGCTGCGCTCGCCGAGCGCCTCGGCCGAGGCCTTCCGGGACCTCCGCGTGCCGGCGCCCCTGCGCGGCCGCGTCGTCGTCGAGGGACTGCCGTGGGGCGAGCTGCTGCTCGCCGCCCTGCTCGTGCTCGTCGGTGGCCCGGTGGGCATCGTCGCCGCGGTGGCGGCGCTCCTGCTCTTCACGGCATACCTCGTGCTCGTCGTTCGGGCCTTGGGCTTCGACGAGGACGTGGACTGCGCGTGCTTCGGTGAGTTCGCCCCCGGCCGCATCACACGTCGCACGGTCGTGCGCAACGCGTGGCTCGTCCTGCTGGCGGTCCTGGCCGTCGTCGTTGCGGCACAAGGCTCCTCGGTCGCGACGCGCGTTGCCGACGGCCGGCTGCCCTGGTGGTGGCTGGCGGGAGCGGGTGTCGCCGCCGCCACGACCTACCTCATCGTCGGCGCCCCGAGCCCAGCAGCGCCTGCCGCGGGGGACGTCCCGGACGACGAGAGCGGTGACTACCTCCGCACCCGGACACCGGCGGTTCCAGTCAGCCTGTCCGACGGCTCGACGACCAACCTCAGGGCCCTCAGCGTGGAGCGGCCCCAGCTGCTGGTCTACGTGTCGGAGATGTGCGGCTCGTGCGAGGAGGTCATCACCTCGGTGCCGGAGTGGCGAACCCGTCTGCCGCTGCTCGACGTACGCCTGGTGACACGGATGGCGGCCGGGCACACGCATCTGACGTCCCTCGAGGAGCCGCTCACGGTTCACGACACCGAGGGTGCCTTCTCGGACACCTTCGGACTGGCCACACCCTCGGCCCTGCTGCTGGGGGTCGACGGTCACCTTGCCGGCGGACCCGTGACCGGCAGCCTGGCGGTGCCCGAGTTCGTCGCAGACATCGAGGCAGAGCTCGCTGCCGCGTCTGCGCCCGAGATGGATCCGTCCGACGCCGCCAGCTGACTGCGGCAGGACAGCCGGCCAGGAGGAGCCAACGCACGCGAGCAGGGCCCGGATCCACAAGAATCCGGGCCCTGCTCGTCAGTCGTGTCGGGTCTGGTGCGAGTGCCCTCGGTTCAGGGCGCCGGGCTGCAGACCGGGTTGCCAGCCGGGATCGGGACGAACTCCTTGGTTCTGCAGGCCCCGCCACCGTTGGCGGTGATAGGCGGCGTGCTGAGGGTCGGCGTGGAGATGAGCACCGGGGTGGCGTCGAGCGCCACGCAGGTCGAGCACTCGAACCGCTGGTACCTCAGGCTGAACGACGAGTTCGAGCTGTCCTCCTGGCTGTTGGTGTAGACGAAGATGCGCTGGCTCGCACCGTCGGGCGTGCAGAACGTGGCGCACGTGCCAACCGCACCAGCCGGCGTACACGCCGGGCACGTGCAGCTGCCATTGGTGCTGGAGAAGACGAACGCCTGGAAGCCCGACACCGGATTGTCGTTGATGCGGACGTCGGAGATGACGGTGACACCCACTGTTGGGCCGGGGCCAGGCTGATTAACGGCAACGAGCTCGAACACGTACCCCTTGAAGATCGAGCTCGAGGCGCCGGGCAGCTTGCATGCAGCTCCGGTGAAGCTCAAGGGACCCGCTGAAGCGGCGACGGTGGGCGCAGCCCCGGCGACCACCACCGCGGGTACCGCCCAAGCGGCCCCCTTGACGACCGAGCGTCGGCTCGGAGGCGCCGATTCGACGCCGTGATTGTGTGACATGAATAAATCCCCCACTCGATGACTGGAACCCCCAAGTGCTTCGTCAATGTACCCGAACCAGACGTCCGCGACGCCGGGAATGAGGGGCGTTAGGCCCCCGCCGGCTCATCACGATCGAACGACGTCCTGATTGTCTCTTTTGTACCCCTGACCTGCACTAATGACCTCAGCGGAGAGCAACGCGAGGACCGATTCACGAACCCTCTCGGTCAGCCGCCCACCGGGGGGTTGGCCCATTCGGTCGAGCAGTTCGGCCTCCAGTTCCTGAAGGGTCAGCCCCGCGCCGATCGCGTCGAGAATCTCGAGCCCGAGCGGCGACAACCTCACCACGCGGCCCCATGGGTCCCCCCCGACGAGGACGAGGGTGCCTTCGTCCGTCGTGAGCTCATCGACAAACTGTCGACACCGCAGCGGCGTGGACGGGTCGAGCTCGGGATCCATGCTGCTCACCGACGCCTCCCCAATACGTCACGCACGATGGGTTCGAGGTCGATGGCATCGTGGTAGCGCACCCTTTTCAGGCCGCCGACCGACTCGACGAGCCGGGCCAGCCGGTGCAATGGCTTGTCGAGCTGGGCCAACGCCGACGTCTCTGGCGCGAGCAGCACGAGAGCGTCGAGGAGAGCCAGTTGCTCGACGACGACGGCCGCACCCGACGTCAGATCGCGGCGCAGGATGACCATGCCAGCCAGCCACGGCTTCACCGTCGGCCCGTGGAGGCCGAGGTCCGCCGGCGACATCTCGTCCTTGAGATCCGGGCTGTCCGCACGACGGACGGACAACGGTTTGCAGTACGTCTCGATGCCGAGGTCGCCGTCGACACCGACGGTCTCGTCTGAGACGTAGCCGCGGCCACGACCCAAGGTCCTGACCACCGTTGTCTTGCCCGTGCCGCCGGGGGCAACCAGCGCGATCGTTGCCCCGCTGGTCCGATCACACAGCGCGCCTGCGTGGAACATGGTCAGCTCACCGACGCGGGCCGTGATGGCCCGTCGGGTCACACGTTGGGTCAGCTCTTGCAGGGCCGCGGCGAGCTCCGGCTCCCCTGAGCCGGCCGGGACCGAGGGGGCACGAACCACCAGCGCGTCCGCGGCCGGCGACACCCGGCAGGCTGACCAGGCCCGGTGGGCAAGGCTCCGCAGTCGAACGTCCTCGACCTCGATGGCCAGAGTGGCGCCCAGGGCCCGGACGTGGAGGAGCTCGGTGGACAGATGTGTCATGAGCCGGCCCCGTGCTCCCGCACTCTCTCGAGAACCTCGGCGACCTGCTCGACGCGGCGGGACCAGTCGGCGTCGGCCGACGGCGCGGAGTCCAGCAGCGGTCCATTCACCTGGCCGGCGCTGGCCACACCCGCCACAACGGCCGACACGAAGGTCTCGTGGTCGGCGACCGTGACCCGCTCGTCGTCGACGTCACGGAAGCCGGCGACCGGCGTCGCGACGACCGGACGGCCGGCAGCCTGGTACTCGTAGAGCTTGATCGGGTCGAGGCTGTCGGTGAAGGGAGTCACGACGTGCGGCACGACGAGCACGTCGGCGTGCTGGAGGTAGGACGGCACGTCGCCGCTCGGTCGCGCGCCGAGCATCAAGACGCCCGCTGACTCGAGGCGCGAACGCTGCTCCGTCGCAAGCGCATTCGGTCCCACGAGCACCAAGTGTCCGGTCCCTTCGAGAGCCCGCGCCGTGGCCGCACAGAGGTCGACGTCGAGTCGGTCACCGTGCAGGGTCCCGACGTAGACCGCCGCGGCCCCCTCTGGAAGGTCGGCGGGTCGGTCGTGGCCGACGAGGTAGGCCGCCGAGTCGACCCCGTTGGGCACGAGAGTCACCTTCCGGCGCTGCCCCTTGCTCGCCGCGAGGGCCGGGGAGCAGACGACGACCTCGTCGCACCGAGCCAACAGCACCTGCTCCTGTGCGATGACCCGCTCGGTCTCGGCGGTCGACCGCTCGGCGAGCGTCCAGTCGTCGGTGACGTCGTAGAGCGAGCGCCACGTCGTCGCCTCGACCAGTAGCGCGCCGCTCGGGTCGTTGACCCAGAGGACCGGGTCGACCATGTCGAGCGAACGGGCGGTCCGGAGCACCTGCCGAGCCCAACGCTCGTCGACGCGGCGGTCGACCCGGCGGGGCAGCCACTTGGTGGGCTCGAGGAGCCACAGCGCCTCGGGCCGTATGCCGTCGAGCGACGGCCCGGGACGCAGCCCGCGGCCGAGCCTCGGCTGGCTGGCGCCGAGGGCTGCGTGCAGCGGGTCGGTCGCCGGCTCGACGAAGAGCACCCGGAGGGTGGGGTCGCCGCGCAACAGGCCGGCGACGAGATGCTGGTTGCGTCGCCACACACGGTCCCACGCCTCGAGGGAGGTCATGACCAGATCCATCACAGCACCCCTCGGTAGACGGCCCGGGTCTCTCGTGCCTGGTGTTCGGGCGTGAAGCAGGTGCGCTGGGCGCGTTGGAGGTCGGCGGCATAAGCGTCCCGGCGGCGAGGATCCGCGACGAGAGCAGCCAGCTGCCGTCCCGCACTCTCATGGTCTCCCGGTGCGTGCAGCGCCGCGCCGTCGACGGCCCCGACGGTCTCGAGGTGCCCTCCGGCGCCGACCGCGACGACGGGAAGGGCCGCTCCCATCGCCTCGAGAACCGTGAGGCCGAGCCCCTCGATGCGACAGGGGGCCAGGAGCACACCTGCGCGCGCCATCAGGTCCGGCACATCGCTCCGGTGACCGAGGAAGCGGGTTGAGTCGGCCAGGCCGAGGTCGGCCGCCAAGGAGGCCAGACGCCATCGCTCGGCACCGTCCCCGGCGACGTCGAGGCGCCAGCCCTGCGAGGCGACCCCGGACGCGGCGAAGGCCCGCAGCGCGACGTCGGAGTCCTTCTCGAGCTCGAGTCGCTGGACGAGCAGCACCACCTTCTCACGCTCCGCGGCCGGGGGCGTCTCCGGACTGCTCTCGACGCCCGGGTGGATCACGACGCTCGACCCCGCGATGCTGTCCGCCACGTACCGGCTGATCGCGATCTGAGCGTCGACCCGGCGTGCGGCCAGGGCGGCCGCCACGCTCGAGACGGGGTTGCTCCCCCGACTCCTGGCGAAGTGCCGGGTCACCACCAGCGGAACGTCCACGCCCAGCAGCGCTGTGGCGCAAGCGATCTCGGCGGCCGTCATGTGGGCGTGCACCACGTCGGCATCGACCGCCCAGCGCCGGACGGCGATGAGGACGTCGGTGACGGTCGCGGCCGGAAGGGTGCGTACGGCCGGACCTGCGGCAGCCGGCATACGGTGGGTGTCGCCTCCGATGACCACGACCTCGTCACCAGCGGCGGCCTGGGCGCGGGAGAGCAGAGCGACATGGCTCTCGACGCCGGCGAACCCGTCCGAGCGGATCGCGTGCAGAATCCTCATGAGGCCTCTCGGCCTCGTCCCGGCCCGTCACGCAGGCCGTCCAGCAGCTCGACGTAGCGGGCGGCGACATGGGCCCACGTGTGCTGTTCGGCAGTCCGGCGAGCCGCCTGACGCAGGGACGGACGGTCGGCCACGGAGAGCAGGTCGAGCGCCTCGGCCACGCTGGTCGCCGACCGTTCGACGAGGTAGCCGTTGACCCCGTGCTCGACGACATCGGGGATGGAGCCGGTGCGGGTGCCGATGACGGGAACCCCCATGGACAACGCCTCGAGGACGACGAGCGGCGACGCCTCATAGGCGCTGGGCAGGCACAGCACATCAGCCGCGCGCAGCCAGGGCCTCGGGTCACGGCTCGGACCGACGAAGGTGATGCGGGCCCGGTTGCGGACGGCGGCCGCCCGCGACTCCATGCCGGCGACGAGATCCGGTGACCCGCCCACGACGAGGAGCCGCACCTGGTCAGGGCACTGGTCCAGCGCGTCCACGACGAGGTCAAGTCCCTTGCGCGCGTACTCGTGCCCGATGAAGACGGCCAGCACGTCGGTCTCGGTCAGCCCCAGCGACTCCCGCTCTGCGCGCCGCTCGTCAGCGGATGGCGGGACGAACTCGGACGTGTCGACGCCGTTGGTGACGACAGCGGTGCCCGGCCCCAAGGACGGGTGCAGCTCACGCAGGAGCCGCTGGTCCTGGTCGGAGAGGTTCACGACGAGCCGGTGGGTGGCGGAGGTGTAGCGACGCTTGTCCCGCACCGTGGTGAACAGGTGCAGGGGGTTGCGCAGGATCCGGTACCAGTACGCGCCTCTCGACCGCATCGCGGCCTGGACGAGTCCGTGGTTGACGTAGATGTCCCCAGCGAGGACGTCGTTGTGGCACACGGAGACCGTTTCGGGGTGGTCGGCGAGATAGCGACGCGCGCGGCGCGTCCCGACGGACGAGAACCACACCACCCTGGCCAGGACCGCGAGCCGACCCTGCAGACCGCCCCGAGGTGTCGGCAACCACGCGCCGCCCGACTCCGTGAGGGTGAAGCGCTCGACGGTGAGCCCCGTTCGCCGCCACTCCTGCTCGAGGTGGTGAGCCACGGAACCCACCCCGGTGCCGGGCCCGATCTCGGGCGCGATCTGCACGATCGTGGTCACCGAGCGGCCCCAGGGGTCTGCAACAGTCCGGCGGGCTGCGGAGCCCCAGTCGGCTCGGGCGCTCGGGTCTCGGTCGACTCGCGCTGCTGGGAACACCATTTCGCACCGAGGCACAGGCCGAGGACGAGGAACGGGAGCGACCCCTGCACGGCGGACCAGAAGAGGTCGAACTGGCCCTGGACGATCCGTGACACCAGAACGGCCACCGCCAGGGACCCGTAGGCCGGGTCCATCCGCCACGCGACCCGCAGTGCCACGACCATGAGGAGGACGAAGGCGGCGAGGCCCACTGCCCCGGCCGATGTCAGCACCTCGATCTCGGCGTTGGGCGGCTGGAACTGGAACGGGAACCGGTCGGTGTACCACCAGCGCAGCCCGACGCCGAACCACGGGTCGGAGGACCAGACGGTCATCGAGTCCTGGAACCACGTGAGGCGCTGGAAGACCGAGTTGAACTGGTTCCCGGACTGCACCTGGTCCTGCACGAGGTTCGTCACGAAGAGAACCAGCGGTGCGACGACCAGGAGCACGAGCTTGGACCGTCGACGATCGGTCCGCGAGCGCAGGACCAGGACGAAGACTGCCGCGACCAGACCGATGACCGCCTGCCTCGACTGGGTGAGCAGGACAGCCGTCAGCATCATGCCCATGAGGACGAAGGACCACCTCCGATTGATCCCGGCCCACGCGGGCCGCGCGTAGACCATGACCACCCCCATCGCACAGACCGTGCCCGCGAAGTTCTTGTGCATGCCATACGGGAAGCTCGGGTAGACCGGGCTCAGGTCGCCGTTCGCGATGTGTATCAGACCCTCTGCGACGGTGATGGTCGCCAGGACGGCGATGGTGCCGATGAGCAGGCGGAGACCGGTGCGGGCGTGACCGTTGGCGCCGACGGCCCATCCGACGAGAAGGGATCCGGACACGAGCATCCAGGCGTGCGCCCATTCGACGGCGTTCGCCGTGTACGGGTTGTTGACGACCGTGATCAGCGTTGCGAACTGGTACACCGCCGAGGCCCAGAGGACCGCACGCATGCCGGCGGAGAAGGGCCGCTTGGCGAGAAGAAGAGCTGGGACGGCGGCCGCTGCGAGGGCGAAGTCCGAGAGCGAGAGGTCGACCCCTCCGCCGCCGACGCGGAGGACGACGAGGAGCAGGGGTAGCACGGCGAGCGGGATGAGACCGGGTTGCACTGCCGTCACACCCATCGCGAGCACGGCGACGGCGAGGATGATCGCTGCGTCGGGCGTCGTCACGGCGAGACGTCCTACGACGGCGACGAGGGCGACGCCGGCGAGCACCAGACCGATGCGGGTGAGCAGGTCGGTCGTGCCGGTGCGGAGGAGACGTTCCGGGATGATGCTCACGACGTGGCCACCCGTCCCAGCTCGTCGAGAGGCACGGACGGAAGGTCGCTGCGTGCGGCGCGGGCGGCGCGGGCGGCGCGGCCGGCGCGGGCGTCGCGGGGCCGTTCCTCCGACCGTGCGGGACCCGCGAGGTAGAGGTGTAGGCGGGCACGTGCCGCGCGACGCCGGTCTCCCCGCAGCACGACCCCTCGCGCGGCAGAGCCGACGACCTGCCCGGCACGCCCGACCTGCCAGCCCACGCTGCCGAAGTGCTTTCGGAGATAGATCTCCTGCGCGGCGTGGAAGTGGCCCTCACGCCGAGCGGGGTCGGTGCTCGTCGCGGCACCCACATGGGTGGCACGCGCTGCCGGCACGAGCGCGTGCCGCCAGCCGAGCAGGACCGCGCGGCGCGCCCAGTCGGTCTCCTCCGCATAGAGGAAGAAGCGCTCGTCGTCGAAGGGACCGACGTGGTCGAGGGCCTCGCGGCGCAGCAGCAGCACCGACCCGATGACGTAGCGGTTGCGTCGCAGGCGGCCGAGTCCGGCGGCCTCGACCCACGTCGCCAGCGGCGACGGGAAGGGCCACTCGACCCGCGCGGGCGTCCCGGTCGCGTCGACCTGCGACGGTCCGACGCTCGCGAGGTCGGGCTCGGCGAGCAGGGCTGCGCGCAGGACCTCGACGTCGCCCGGGGCGACCACCGCGTCGGGGTTGACGAGCAGGACGTCGGCGCGGGGGTCGACCCGTCGCAGCCCCTCGTTGACACCGGCCCCGAAACCCCCGTTTCGACCCGGGTCCACGTAGCGGGCGCCCGCGGCCTCCACCACGGAGCGCACCGCAGGTGAGGAGGAGTTGTCGACGACCGTGACCGACAGCGTGCTCAGCGGAGCCAGCGCGTCGGCGAGAAGGTCGGGCTGGCCGTACGCGACGACGACGACCTCGAGCGGCCGGTCGTCCGGTCCTGGCGGCGTCCACTGCTTCGTCGCGGCGCGGTACATCGCATCGTGCTCCACCGCGATGCGGTCCCACGACGTCGCCGCCGCGCGGGCGAGGCCGGCTGCTCTGAGCCGCCCGGACACGTCGCCGTCGTGCACGACCTCGCTGATCGCCTTGGCGAGCTCGGCGACGTCGCCCTCGGCGACGACGAGAGCGGCGTCGCCGACGACCTCCGGCAGCGCGCCGCTGTCGCTGACGACGACGGGGATGCCGCAGGCCATCGCCTCGAGCGCGACCCGGCCGAACTGCTCGACCCACGAGGGGGTCGTGAGCGACGGGACGACCAGGACGTCGAGCGAGCGGTAGAAGTCGGGCAGCGCCTCAGGCGCCAGCGCGCCGAGGAGCTCGACGCGGTCGGCGATGCCGAGTCGTCCCGCGAGGTCGACGAGGGCCTGCTTCTCGGGTCCGTCGCCGGCGAGGCGTACGCGCACGGCGGGCTCGAGAGCGACGCCGCGGAGCAGCACGTCCGCCCCCTTGGCGGCGTCGAGTCGACCGGCGAACCCCACGACGGGCACCTCACGGGGCGTGTCGGCATACGCCGCCGGGGTGAAGGCGGTCAGGTCGGTGCCGAGGTCGACGGTGCGGGCGCGACCCGGGAAGCCCTTGCGCTCGGCGATGCGGCCGGCGGCGTCGTTGCAGACGTTGACGCCGCTCGCGTGGCGCAGCGCGGCTCGCTCGAGCCACCGGAACGGGACCGGGTAGCGCTTGTCGATGTTCTGGGCCGAGTAGAGCAGGTAGGGCGCGCGCTGGCGACGCAGCCACCGGAGCAGCAGCACCTCGGCGGTCGCGAGGGCGAAGGGCTCTTCGTGGATGTCGATGACGTCGACCGGACGACCGAGGGCCCGCCACAGCGGGCGCGGGTCGTAGAGGAAGAGGGCCGGGTGAGAGCCGACAGTGCGCGCCGGCACGACCGGCTCGTCGGGGCGCACCGACAGGGCGACGCGGCGGCCGCCCTCGGACCACGCCGCAGCCGACACGATGTCGACCCGGTGGCCGAGGCGTCGCAGGGCGCGCTCCCGCCCACGCCACGCGTCGACGACGGCGCTGTGGGACACGCGCAGTGCCCACATGACCACTCACCCCTCTCCCCGTGCCGTCCCCGGATGTCTCCGACTCGGCACAACCCCTTGGATGATATGGGAGGATCGCCGCACGTACTGTCGAGTTGGGCCAGGGGGGCAAAGTGACGTTCCGGGAGTTCCTGGGCGTTCTGGGGGCACGGTGGCGCATCATCGCGGTGAGTCTGCTCGCGGTGGTCGCGGCGACCGCTGTCCAGACGATGCTGACCCCTGCCGTCTACACGTCCAGCTCGAAGATCTACCTGCGGGCGACCACCCCGGCGAGCGCCACCAACAACAACCAGGTCGCGACCTACGCCGTCTCGGCAGGCGACCTCGGCACCTACCTCGAGGTCCTGACCTCACCGTCGGTCATGGATCCCCTGCGGACCCGGCTCGGCCTGCCTGCGGGATTCCCGCTGTCGGTCTCGGGCGACGTCTCTCAGACGTCCAACATGATGACGATCACCGCGACCGGTGGGGACCCCCAGCTCGTCGCGCGAGTCGCCACCGAGGCGGGCCCCGTGCTGGCCGACGTCGCCAAGAAGTTCTCCCCGCTTCTCGCCTCGAATGGTCAGGCCGTCGAGGCCGACACCATCGTGCCGGCCTCGGTTCCGGCTGACCCCACGTCACCCAACGCCAAGCGAAACCTCATGCTCGGGGCGCTCCTCGGCCTCGCGCTCGGCGTCGGCCTCGCGCTGCTCCGGCACACCCTGGACACCAAGGTGCGCACGGAGGAGGACATCAAGGCCTTGTCGAAGCGGCCCATCCTCGGCGACATCCCGATGGTGAAGTCGGTCAAGAACGGCCTGCTCTCGCTCGAGAGCGACCCGCACGGACGGCACGCGGAGTCGATCCGCCGCCTCCGCACCAACATCCTCTTCGTCGATGTCACGACCGGTGGGCACTCGTTCGTCGTCACCTCGTCGGTGCCCGGTGAGGGCAAGACGACGACGACGATCAACCTCGCCCTCGCGATGGCGGACGCCGGATCCAAGGTGCTGCTCATCGACGGAGACCTGCGCAACCCCTCGGTCGCGAGCACGATGGGTCTCGACGGCTCGTTCGGCCTGACCACCCTCCTGCTCGGTCAGGCGGACACCGACGACGTCATCCAGCGCTGGCGCGAGACCACCCTCCACGTGCTGCCAGCCGGCCCTGTGCCGCCCAACCCGAGCGAGCTGCTCGGCTCCGAGCCGATGGAGGTCCTCTTCGGCAAGCTGTCCCACGACTACGACTTCATCCTCGTGGACAGCCCGCCCGTCGTCCCGGTCATCGACGCCGTGCTCATCAACAAGCTGACGCACGGCCTGATCATGGTCGTCGGCGCCGAGCGGACGAAGAAGCGCGACCTCGCCAGCGCGGTCCAGTCGCTCGAGACCGTGGACGCCCCCGTCGCCGGTTTCGCCCTCAACATGGTGTCGGCGGGGTCCTCGACCGCTCATCGCTACGGCTACTACGGCTACAACCGCGACGCCGACGTCAAGCCGAGCCGTCGGGCCAAGCGCTCGCAGGCCAAGCACCACTCCTGATCCACCGCGCCGACCGCTCAGGTCAGGTGGGCTCAGGCCCTGGCCGGCGGGTCGGCGTCGCCACCCAGCGGCACGAGCAGCTCCCGCGCGCTCAGGTCGGCGACGAAGGCCCGGACGTCAGCCGTGATCGCGTCCTCGGGCTGTCCGACGAGCTCGGCGACACGGGCCACCCATCCGGTCGCGGGAGCCGTCGTGGCCTCGGCCCAGATCAGGGCCGCGGCACCATCGAGGACGAGGAGCGGGCCGCCGGGCAGGCGTGCGACGTAGACGGACATCCCGTCGTCGCTCACGGTGACCCCGGCGTCGGGTCCGGGACGGTAGGCGGCGCTCACCGCCGGCTCCGACGGGCGAGGCGAGAGACCTGCTCCCTCAGGCCTCGCGCCGGTCGGCCGAAGAACTCGGCCACGATCTCTGCGCGCGACACGGGGCGTCCACGCACGATCGTCAGGTGCTCGACGTTCACGCGCACCGAGCGCGACGCGACGGTCAGCTTGGCGCGCAGGCCCCGGGCCGCCCGCACCCTGGCGCGCCACTCCTCCATCCGGGTGCCCCCGCGCGCCGCGACGCGCCAGAGGTCGTATGCCGGGTCGTCCCGATGCTCGTCGAGGGTGCCGGTGATGACCGAGAAGGCCAGACCGGCATCGAGCCGCCCCACCCAGTCGAGAACACGGTCGCGAGCAGCGTCGTCGGCCGATGTCCAGAGCCACTCGACGTCGTTGGCGGCCTTGGCGTCGCTGCCGCCGCGGGCGGCGTGCAGGAGCAGGACGACGGCTTGCGCATCGCGCGACGGGACCGGGCAGTCGATGCCGCCCAGAACCTTCGTGATGCGCTGGGACCACAGGGTGTCGAAGGCCCGCTCGGGCGTGGGACCGGTCCCAGGATAGATCCGGTGCAGGTCGAGCAGTCCGAAGTCCTGGTGTCGCAAGGTCGCCGAATGCTCGAAGGACGATCCGTAGACGAAGGTGTTGATGAGCTCCCAGCCGTGGCGAGGCAGCTCGTCGAGCAAACGACGCACGTGCGCCGGACGGGCCAGCACGTCGGCATCGGAGTAGCCACGCCCCGGCACCAGGGTCGGATCGAGTGCCGCACCCTTGACGTGCAGCAGGTCCGCTCCGCACCGGTCGGCGATCCACTGAACTGATGCGTGGGCGAAACCGATGCGTACCTCGAGGGGCACAGTGGCACCCGCAGAGGGGGCTCCCGTCGCCTCCTGGGTTGCCATCGAGCGAACCCCCATAGACTGCAAGCGGACTGGTCGATCGCACCATAACAGCCCGCCAGGAGGTGCACGTGTCGCATCGCGATCGCCTCCGCTGGGCCACCGTGGCCGTCGCCGCCGCCACGGCCTTCGCGCTCACCGCGCTCCTCTCGACCCGAACCGGGATCGGTGTGACGGTCGACGCCGCCGTCCGCGGCTGGATCCTCAACGGGCTGCCGGGAGCCCTGCGCCAGGGTCTCGACCGCCTGGCCCGGCCGTTGGTCATCGTCGTGCTCGCTCCGATGGTCATCGTTCTCGCGCTCCTCGCACTCGTCCGACGCGGCTGGCGGCGCGCCCTCGCGGGCGTCGTCATCCCGGCAGCGGCGACGTTCGTGGCTCTCGAGCTGCGCACGCGCGACGTCTTCGGCATCGGCGGGGACGCCTTCCCGTCCAACCACGCGGCCGCCGGCCTCGGCCTGCTCGTCGGGGTCGCGGTCGTGTGGCCGCGACCCGTGACGCGACGAGGGCTCGTCGGTCTGGGCGTGGCGGCGTTGTGCATCGGCCTCGGCAACGTGTCGTGGTACGCGCACCAGCCCCGTGACGTCGTCGGCAGCGCGCTGCTCGTGGTCGCGGTTGCCGCGGCGACCTTCGCCGTCGTCGGCGGTGACTCCCCCAACCTCGCCACCGAGGTCCGGGCCTCGCGCCGCACGGCGCGGGAGGGTGCAGGGCCCGTCGGCTGAGTCAGTCGGTGACGGAGCGCCAGACCCGCGCGTGCCCCTCGGCGCTCGCCTCCCAGGTGAACCGGCGCGACCGCTCGAAGCCGCGGCGGGCCATCGCCTCGACCTCGGCACCGCCGGCGAGGACGTCGAGGACGCCGGCGGCGATACTCGTGCCGGTGGGGTCGACGAGGAGGCCGCCGTCGCCGACGACCTCGGGCAGGGACGACCGGTCGGCGGCGACGACGGGCACGCCCGCGGCCATTCCCTCGAGCGCCGGAAGGCCGAAGCCCTCGACGAGGGAGGGCACGACGACGACGGAGGCGGCGGCATACAGCCTCGGCAGCACCTCGTCGGCGACGCGCCCGACGAGTCGGACGCCGGGCAGCGAGGCGAAGAGCTCGGTGCGACGGGGGTGGGGCGGGCCGGCGAGCACCAGCGTCACGTCGGGCCGGGCTGCCCGGATCCGCGGCCAGGCGTCGGCGAGCGCCGCGAGGTTCTTGCGCTCGGACGCGCCACCGGCGGTGAGGAGGTAGGGTCCGTCGACGCCGAGCGCGGACAGCCCGTCGGCGCCGAGCGGCTCGGCCCCGAAGTAGCGCTCCTCGACCCCGTTCGGGACGACGACGGGGTCGACGAGCCCGAGCAGGTCGACCGCCTCGGATGCCGTGAAGGCCGAGACGCAGACGACGGCAGCTGCCCGGCGCAGCTCCTCCGCCGCGGCGGCCACGGGTGCCGACTCGTCGGCGTAGCGCCAGGCCACGACGTCGTGCAGCGTCACGACCTCACGGGGCGCCGGCGGCAGCTCGAGGTTCATCCGGTGCACGAGCCCACCACGGGCGTACGCGAGACGGCCCGCCGCCGCACGCGCGCTCGGTGACGCGTCACCGAGCCAGCCCATCGGCAGGCGGAGCGTCCCCGGAAGCGGTGACCTCAACGAGCGCGCCACGGCGTGCCGGACCCGCCACACCTCGCCCGGCGCGGCCAGCGCGCTGAGGGCCGCGGGTGCGCGCGAGACGATGTGTCGCTCGTAGGCCTGCGCACCCATCGGCACCGCCGTCGCGGTCGTGGCGATCGTGAGCCGGTGCACGCGGGATCCTCGCTGTCGGGGCGGTGGTCAACTGCGGGACGGGTCCGCCCTCGCATCGTAGGGTGAGACCGCCCGCGAGCCGGTGACCTCGCGAGCCCGACCGAGAGGAGCCGCTGTGGATGGTGCCGGTCGGCCGCGCGTCGCGCTCGTGACCTCGTCGTACCACCCGCACCTCGGTGGGGTGGAGGGGCATGTCCGCCACGTCGCGCGCGAGCTCCGCGGCAGGGGCACGGAGGTCGAGGTGTGGACCGTCGACCGCGGCGAGCACCTCGGCGTCACCGAGCTCGACGGCACCGTCGTGCGCCACCTGCCGACTCCCCTGCCGGCCCGCTCGGGGCGCGCCCTCGTCAGCTTCGGGCTCGCCGCGCCGCGCGCGTGGCACGCGTGGCGGTCGGCCTTCCGCGCCTTCCGCCCCGACCTGCTCCACGTCCAGTGCTTCGGACCCAACGGGGTGTATGCCGCCGCGCTGGCTCGTCGCACCGGCACCCCGCTCGTGCTGTCGAGCCACGGCGAGACGTTCATGGACGACCACGACGCCTTCGGCACCTCGGCGCTGATGCGCGAGGGACTGCGCCGGACCATCACGGCCGCCGCGGTGACGACGGGGTGCTCCGCGCAGGTGCTCGACGACCTGCGGGACCGGTTCGGCCTCGAGGGCGGGACCGTCGTGCCCAACGGCGTCGGTCCCGTGCCGACGACGCCTCCGACCGGCACGATGCCCGACGCGCTCGGCCTGCCGGACGGCCCCGTCGTCCTGGGGGTCGGCAGGCTCGAGACGACGAAGGGCTTCGACCTGCTCGTCGACGCCGTCGCGGGCATTGACCGCGAGCTCTCCCCGACGCTGGTCATCGGCGGCGACGGGTCCCAGCGCGAAGCCCTGCGGGCGCTCGGTGAGCAGGTCGGCCTCGGCGACCGGCTCCGACTGGTCGGACCGCTCGATGAAGCCGGCGTCGACACCTGGATGCGTCGGGCCGACGTCGTCGTCATGCCCAGCCGCCGCGAGGCCTTCGGCATCGTCGCGCTCGAGGCGTGGCGCGCCGGCACACCCCTCGTCGCCACGAGCCTCGGCGGGCCCGCGTCGTTCGTCACCGACGGGGTCGACGGCGTCCTCGTCGACCCGGTCAACACCGGGGCGCTGGCCCATGCCGTCGAGTCGCTGTTGCACGACCCCGAGAGGCGGGCGGCCCTCGGGGCGGCCGGGCAGGGCTCCGCACGCCGATACACGTGGTCCGCGATTGCGCTGCAGTACTCCCGCATCTATCAAGGGCTCGCCCGTTCGTGATCCGCGGTGGTCTTGCCCGGACGAGACGACGCGCGGGCACGCGCATCATCGGGGCAGTCTGTTGCGCCCGTAGGTAGCCTCGGGGCGTGCCTCCAGCCGCGCCGCCTCCGCGCCCTCCCGTGCGTGTGGGGATCCTCGACCACACGGCCGAGCTGGGTGGCGCCGAGCTCGCACTGCTGAGGCTGTTGGAGGTCGTCGACCGGGAGCGCGTCGAGCCCGTCGTCGTCCTCTTCTCCTCGGGCCCTCTCGAGGAACGGCTCCAAGGGGTCGGCCACCGGGTCGTCGTCGTTCCCCTGGACCCGAGGGTCCGGGACATGGGCCGTGCCGTCGGCCCGCTCAGCGCACTGCGTCGCGCTGCGAGCGGCGCGGCCTTCCTGCACCGCCTCGCCGCCTCCCTCCGTGCTCTCGACGTCGACGTCGTCCACACGACCTCGCTCAAGGCGGACCTCCTCGCGATCCCCGTGGCTCTCCTGCTGCGCAAGCCCCTCGTGTGGCACGTCCACGACCGCATCGCCGAGGACTACCTGCCGTTTCGGACGGTGCGCCTGCTGCGGTTCCTCGCCCGCCGCGTGCCGCACGCCGTCGTCGTCAACTCCGAGGCGACGGCCGCCACCCTGCCCGGCGCGCGCCGTCCGACGGTTGCCTACCCGGGGCTGTCCTCGGAGCAGGTCGCGCACTCCGGCCGACGTCTCCAGCCGGAGGGTGGCCCCGTCGTTGGCATGGTGGGACGGCTCAGCCCCACCAAGGGCCAGCTCGTCCTCGTTCGGGCCGCGCGACACGTCGTGGACGTACGCCCGACGACCCGCTTCAGGCTGGTCGGTTCCGCCGCCTTCGGCGCCGCGGACTACGAACGCGAGCTGCGCTCGGAGATCGGTCGTCTCGGGCTCGAGGCCGACATCGACCTCGTCGGCTTCGTCGACGACCCGCGAGGCGAGCTCGAGGCCATGTCCGTCTGCGTGCACGCGTCAACGGTGCCCGAGCCCTTCGGCCAGGTGGTCACGGAGGCGATGGGATGGGGCGTGCCGGTCGTCGCGACCCGCGGCGGTGGGGTCGACGAGATCGTGCGCACGTCGCCGAGGGGCTCCGAGACGGGGCTCCTCGTCGACGCCGGAGACGAGCAGGCCCTGGCACTGGCGGTCCTCGACGTCATCGACCGTCCGGCGGAGGCGCTGGCCCGCGCCTCTCGCGCCCTCGCCGACGTCGCCGACCGTTTCGGGATCGAGCGGTCCGCCGAGACCGTGACCCGGGTCTGGGAGGAGGCCGCCTCGTGAGCACCCGGGACCTCCCTGTCGGGCGACCGCGCGTCGCCATCGCGCACGACTACCTGACCCAGCGCGGCGGTGCGGAGCGGGTCGTCCTGGCGCTGCACCGGGCCTTTCCCGACGCGACGATCCACACGACGCTCTACGACCCGGCCGGCACCTACCCGGAGTTCCGCGATGCGCGGGTCGTCGTCTCCCCCATCAACCGCATCGGGGCGCTGCGCCGCGACCACCGGGCCGCGCTCCCCCTGCTCCCGTATGCCGTGTCCCACCTTCCCGTGGACGCCGACGTCGTCGTGGTGTCGAGCTCGGGCTGGGCGCACGGCGTGCCGACGACCGGGCTCAAGCTCGTCTACTGCCACGCCCCGGCGCGCTGGCTCTACCAGGCCGATGCCTACCTCGGGGACGAGGCCGGCCGGTCCGCGAAGGCGCGCGCGCTGGGTCTGCTCAGCGGGTGGCTGCGCCGCTGGGACCGTCGCGCAGCGGCGTCCGCGGACCGCTACCTCGCGAACTCGACGGTGGTCCGGGGGCGCATCGCGGCGGCATACGGCATCGACGCCCAGGTGCTCGCCCCGCCCTACGGCATCGACCCCGCCGACCCGCAGGAGGCGGTGGCCTCCCTGGCGGACTGGGCCGACGAGGGCTACCTGCTCCTCGTGTCGCGGCTGCTGCCCTACAAGAACGTCGACGTCGCGGTCGACGCCGTGCGCGACCTCCCCGAGCGGCTCGTCGTCGTCGGTGCGGGACCGCTCGAGGCGCGGCTGCGCGCCGAGGCACCGGACAACGTCCGGATCGTCTCGGGCCTGACGGACGCCGAGCTGCGCTGGACCTACGCGCACGCCCGCACCCTGCTCGCGCCGAGCCTCGAGGACTTCGGGCTCACCCCCCTCGAGGCGGCGGCGTTCGGGGTGCCCACCCTGGCCCTGCACGCCGGCGGCTATCTCGACACCATCTACGAGAGCGTCAACGGGACGTTCTTCGAGGAGCCGACCGTGCCAGCCGTCCGCGCCGCCGTCGTCGCCGCCCGAGAGCGGGTCTGGGACGAGGCCGCGATCCGCGCCCATGCCGAGCACTTCTCGGAGGCGAGATTCCACGAGCGCATCCGGGCGGAGGTCGACAACCTCCTGTCGGTCAGCTGACGGCGCGCACCACGAGGAGCCAGGCCACGACGGGCGCACCGACGACGAGGATGATCGCGAGGACCCGCAACGCCGCCGCGTGGCCGTAGACCTTGGCGACGACCGCGCCGAGGATGCCGATGGCGAAGACGGCGATCGAGTAGTTCGCGAACGTCGCGCTCAGCTCGACGATCTCGGGGGACTTCGTGATGTTGGCGATCGTCGCCGCCTTGCCCGCGGGACCCCACGGCGCCGGCAGCGGCACCTGGGCGAGGAGCAGGGCCGCGAGGCCGAGCACGTCGGTGCGCAGGTACGAGCGCCTCAGCGCCGAGGCCTGACGGCGGCTGCGGACCGAGGGCTGCACGGCCGACGCGGGAGGCGTGAACGCGCGAGGCAGCGTCAGCAGCAGACCGGGCAGGCCGGCGAGACCGGCCAGGAAGGCCGCATACAGCTTGGGGTGCCCGTCGGAGGCGAAGCCGAAGACGGTGACGAGCGGCACCGTCGCGTGCACGAGCACCCAGACGTAGGCGACGAAGGCCAGAGCTGCCCCGACGGCCACGGGGAGGTCGGCGCTCACACGTCGGCTCACTCCTCGGGCTTCGGGCATGGCGCACAGTGTAAGCAGCAGTGCGATCGACTCCCGACACCTACACTTGCGCCGTGGACAGCACCCGACAGCGCGACACCGATCTGTTCGAATCCGAGCAGGTCGCTGCCGGCGACGGCTCCTCCGGGGGCTCGGGCGGCTCCGGCGACGACTGGGACGGCGGCTCGCCCGCCGACGGCGGTTCGGGCCGCCGGGAGAAGAAGCGCAACCGCAAGGTGCTCGTGGCCGCGCTCGTGCTGCTGCTCGTGCCCGTGCTCGCGGTGGGAGGCTACCTCGCGTGGCTCAACCACATCGTCACCAACAACGTGAAGCAGGAGCTGCTCCTGCCCGACGACGGCTCGGCGGGCAGCCAGCCGACCGACAAGAACGGCAACGTCGTCGTGCAGCCGGCGGGCAACGGCACGAACTACCTCGTCGTCGGTAGCGACGCCGGTCCGGGTCGCGTCGGCGGCCGGTCCGACGTCATGGTGCTCGTGCACGTGCCGGCCGACCACTCGGCCGTCACCCTGATCCACTTCCCCCGCGACCTCTACGTCTCGATCCCGGGCAAGGGCAAGAACAAGCTCAACGCGGCGTATGCGTTCGGCGGGCCGCCGCTGCTCGTCAAGACGATGCAGGACATGCTCGGCGTCCGTATCGACCACGTCGCGCTCGTCGGTTTCGAGGGGTTCAAGTCGATGACCGATGCCGTCGGCGGCGTCGACGTCAACGTCGAGGAGTCGAGCAACCAGCCGCCCTACGTCTTCACCCAGGGCGTCCAGCACATGGACGGCGCGATGGCCCTGGCCTTCGTGCGCGAGCGCAAGCAGCTGAGCGAGGGCGACATCTCCCGTGGCCGGCGCCAGCTCGCCTTCATCAAGGCCCTCATGCTCAAGACCCTGAGCAAGGACGTGCTGACCAACCCGATCAAGCTCAAGGACTTCACCGAGGCGGCCACGACCAACCTCACGGTCGACCAGAAGCTCGACGTCGGCACCATGCGATCGGAGGCCCTGGCGCTGCGCGACCTGCGGGGCGGCGACATCCGCTTCATCACGGCGCCTTTCACGGGCTTCGGCACGAGCCCGGCCGGTGCGTCGATCGACATCGTCGACGAGGTGAAGATGGCCGACCTCGGCGACGCCATCCGCAACGACGAGCTCAACGCCTACAAGTAGGAGCCGGCCCGGCGACCCCGTCGGCCGCGGTCAGACCCGCTTCCACGAGTTCAGGTCGCCCTGCGAGAGCCACGTCTGGTTGCCGGAGATGATCCAGCCGGCACGGTCGGTCACCGACAGGCCGATGCTCCCCCGCTCAGGGGTCGCGACCGGCACGCACGCGACGACGGCGGCGGTGCGGCCCTTGACGACCTCGACGAGCTGGACCCCCTTGCACGCACCGACGATGCGGACGGCATACGTCGTCAGGGTGTTGTCGACGAGCAGGTTGCTCAGGGCGACCCCGCCCGGCGCGTCACCGGAGTCGGACCACGTCGTCCCACCGTCGTCCGTGACGACGACCGACCCGTCGGCGCACAACGCCTGCGCCTGGGCCGCGGACGTGCGCGAGAGGTCGACGACGACGGCGTCGCCGCAGGGGGTCGACGCGGCCTCCTTGGGCGCGAGCACCTGGGTCGGCTCGTCGAGACGGCGGGCCCAGCCGCCGCTGACGGCGGTCGGGGTCTGCCACGTCAGACCCGCGTCACGCGAGGCGTACTGCTCGAGGGTGCAGTCTGGGCCAGCCCCGATGACGAAGACGCGCGCCTCGTCGAGCGGCTGCACACGCGCGACGGCGCGGGCCGGCGACCGCAGCTTCGTCCACGACCGGCCGCCGTCGGCGGTGACCTCGACGGTCGCACCCCCGGCGACGCAGGCGCCGGTCGTGGCTCGCCAGGCCCGCGCTGCGTCGAGCGCCGAGACGAGCCGGGTGACGGGGACGGCCTTGGCCGCCGGCGGCGTCGTGCCGGTGGTGGGGGCGGTCGTGCCCGTCGTGCCCGGCGCGGCCGTCGCGGGCGGACTCGTGGTCAGCGCCGCGGTCCGCGTCGTCGAGACCGCGGGCAGCGCCTGCGAGGCGTTGTGGCCCGACCGCAGCGCGAACGCGACGAGCGCCACGTCGACCGCCAGGAAGGCGACGAGACCTGCCGTCGCCACTCGGTTGTTCATTGCTCCAGATCCCCCTCGACACGGCTGATGGCCCTTCCCCGGGGGACATGCTAGGGGCGAATCCGCCTGTCGTACGCTGCAGTCCGCGTTCGGATCGGCTCTCGGGTCAGCCGGCGGGCGGCGTCAGGGCTGCGACGACGACGGGCAGCTGCGCCTCGATCTCGGTCGACATCAGGTCATATGCCGCAGAACCGCGCCCGTATGGGTCGGGTATGTCCGATTCGGCCGCGGTGCGCGCCGGGTGGAGTCCTCGACGACCACGAGCGACCTCGGCCACGATCGCGGCCCACGGCGTGTCGTGGTCGGCCGCCGACAACTCGGGCGCGGCCGCGGCCCCGGCGAGTTCGGCATCGCGGACGAGGTCGGCGAGCTCGCCCAGGGTGAAGGTCTTGCGCAGGGCCCGCGGGTGCAGGGCGACGGCGTCGGCCCGGTGCTTCTGCGTCGCGGTGACGACGATGTCGGCGGCGTCGAGCATCGCGGGGGTCAGCTGGCGCGAGGCGAAGCCTGCCGTGTCGGAGCCCACGGCCTCGAGGGCGGCGACCGACCCGGGCTCGATGTCGGCGCCGACGAGGGCGCGCGTGCCGGCGCTCTCGACGTGGACGTCCTGCCCGGCGAGGAGCTGACGCAGACGACGCTCGAGGTAGGGCGAGCGACACACGTTGCCCGTGCAGATGACGAGGACCCGACCCACCGGCCTCATCGGCGCGCCCCGGCGAGCGAGGAGGTGTGGGCGAGGCAGGCCTCGAGCGTCGGCAGCAGCCCGGCGTCCGCGGCAGCCGTCAGGGTCGGGGCAGCGGCGTCCTTGGGCGAGAGCACCGGGACGAAGCCGTCGGGCAGCTCGAGCCCCACGGTCGGGTCGAGCGGGTTGATGCCGCGCTCGATCGAGGGGGTGAACACCTCGGAGCAGAGGTAGACGGCGGTGCCGTCCTCGACGCAGGCGAGGGCGTGTCCGAGCCCTTCCGCGAGGTAGACCGCGCGGCGGTCGACGGTGTCGAGCACGACGGAGTCCCACTGCCCGAAGGTCGGCGACCCGACCCGGACGTCGACGACGAAGTCGACGAAGACCCCGCTCGTGGCCGTGACGTACTTGGCCTGCGAGGGCGGCACGTCGGCGAAGTGGATGCCGCGGAGGGCTCCGGCCGACGAGACGGAGATGTTGGTCTGCCGGACCTGCATCTCGTGGCCGATGGCCTCGGCGAGGCGGTCGGCGCGGAAGCCCTCGGCGAAGACCCCTCGGTCGTCGGGGAACTGGCGCGGCGTGATCTCGAAGGCTCCGTCGATGCGGAGCGGGCGGATGTCCATCAGGTCCTTGCCTTCACGGGGTGTCCTTGCCCTCGGCGAGGAGGGCGTGCAGGTAGAGACCGTAACCGCTCTTGGCCTGGTCGTCGGCGTGCCGTCGCATGCCGTCGTCGTCGAGCCACCCGTTGCGCCAGGCGATCTCCTCGACGCAGCCGATCTTCTGGCCCTGCCGTGCCTCGACGACATGGACGTACTGGCTGGCCTCGATGAGGCCCTCGAACGTGCCGGTGTCGAACCACGCGGTCCCGCGCGGCAGGACGCTGACCGACAGGGTGCCGCGGCGGAGATACTCGTCGTTGACGGCGGTGATCTCGAGCTCGCCGCGCGCGCTCGGGGTCAGGTCGCGGGCGATGGCGACGACGTCGTTGTCGTAGAAGTAGAGGCCGGGCACGGCATAGCTCGACTTCGGGTGCTCGGGCTTCTCCTCGATGGAGATGACGTGGCCGTCGGGGTCGAACTCGACGACGCCGTAGGCCGTGGGGTCGGCGACGCGGTAGGCGAAGACGTGGCCGCCCTCGACGTCGGTGTGGTCGGCGAGGCGGGTGCCGAGCCCCGGGCCGAAGAAGATGTTGTCGCCGAGGACGAGCGCCACCCGGTCGTCGCCGATGAAGTCGGCACCGAGCACGAACGCCTGCGCCAGGCCCTCGGGACGCGGCTGGACGGCATACGTGATCGTCATGCCCCACTGGGAGCCGTCACCGAGGAGGCGCTGGAACTGCTCGACGTCGACCGGGGTCGTGATGACGAGGACCTCGCGGATGCCGGCCATCATGAGCGTCGACAGCGGGTAGTAGACCATCGGCTTGTCGTAGACGGGCATCAGCTGCTTGCTGATGCCGCGCGTGATCGGGTGCAGCCGGCTGCCCGTGCCCCCCGCGAGGATGATCCCCTTCATGGTCGGTCAGCCTAGGTGCTCGGGCATGAGACGTCGTCCAGCGATGCCTCTCTGGGCGGGTTGGAGCCCGGCAGACGTCCTGACACCGCACGGCTCCTCGTGTCGCGATCTCAAGAGGCTGCGGATCGGCCGATCGCCACTTCAGCCCGTCAGGCGACGTCTAGCATGAGCGGACCTCGACGAGTTCCCGCAGGGAGTCATGTGTCGCGCCCCATCGTGCATCTACCCACCCCACACGACCACTTCTCGCCGAGAACCGGCTCTGCCGTCATGACCGTGATTGACGGTCTGGCCGCTGCCGCACCAGCAGCGCAGTCTCACGCGGTGCTGGTCGCCCGCACCACCTACCGTGAGCGCTACGAGTCGGCTCGGGCGCTCGAGTACGAGCCGGGACCGTACGTGTCAGCGCCCGCTGCACGCGCCGATGCCGTCGCGGCAAGGGCCGGGTGGGGCAAACCCTTCCTCGAACACAGCATGGGCGATGCCATGGACCACGTGCCTGATGATGCGGCCGCGCTCATGATCCACAACGGCCCTTTTCTGGCCAGACACGCGCCAAAGCAGATTCCGACGATTCTCTACGCGCACAACGAAGTTCTGCCTGGTGCGCTCCCCTGGGTCGCCAGTCGGGCTTGTCACGGTTTCGAGGGAGTGGTGGCGGTGAGTTCGTGGTTGGCAGAACGCCTCGCACCTCGAATGCCTGCACGTCTGCGTCAGAACGTCCAGGTCGTGCTGAACGGCGTCGACACCATCGCCTTCTCTCCCAGCGAGCGCAGAGGTGACAGGGATCGCGTGCGGGTGTTGTTCCTCGGGCGTGTCGTGAGGGAAAAGGGTCCTGATCTCGTTCTGTCGGCCTGCCGGCTTCTGGCCCGTCACGACCTGGAGGTCAGGATCGTCGGGAGCGCCGGCTTCTCGCCGGGAGGCGCTTTGAGCAGCTACGAGCAGATCCTGCGCCGCACAGCAGCGGACCTAGCCGGGGCCGTTTCCTTCGTGCCCTTCACCGAGCGCTCCGAGGTCGCCGCCCACTACCGGTGGGCTGACATCGTCGCGCTGCCCTCACGTTGGGATGACCCTTGTCCCCTGACCACGCTCGAGGCAATGGCGTGTGGAGCAGCGACCATCGTCGCCGACTCAGGGGGGATGCCCGAGTGCGCCGGGGACGGCGCTCTCGTCGTACCCAAGAACGACAGCTCGCGCCTGGCTGAGGTCATCGAGGCCCTCCTGGATGACCAGACGCTACGTCAGCAGTGGGGAGTGCGCGGCAGGCAACGGGCCGAGCTGCTCAGCTGGACGACCGCGTCGGCGAAGCTCACCTCCACGGTCAGCGCCTTCGCGACGTGAGCCGTCCGATGACCCAGACACGCGACCTCGTCACCGTCATTGTGCCTTTTCACAATTGTCGAGACTTCCTGGGTCACGCGATCTCGAGTGTGCTGGCGCAGTCGCATCAGGACTGGGAGCTGATCCTCGTGGACGACGGGTCGACCGACGACAGCGCCGAGGCCGCGCTGCCGTTCCTGTCCGACGGTCGAGTCAGCCTGGTGAGGCAGCCGAATGCAGGCGCCGGCGCCGCGCGCAATGCCGGCTTCGCCCGTGCGTCCGGCGCGTCCACCTTCGTTGTCTTCCTCGATGGTGACGACGTGCTACCACCCGAGTTCCTCGTCAGAGCGATCGAGCAACTCGCGTCGCGGCCGGATTCGACTGCTGTTCGCACCACCGCCGTCTTGGTCGATGCGGAGGGGCACCGCATCGAGGCCGCAGATTTCGCGACGCACATGAACACCCGCCGAGTGCTGGACGGCCGGCGTTTCGTCCCCCTCGAACCCTCCCGCGACATCACGTTCCTCGAGCTGTTCGACCAGAGCCGCCTCTACCCACCCGCCTGCGCCCTCATCCGTACCGAAGCCGTCAGGACTGTCGGCGGCTTCGCCTCTCACCTTGCCGGCGCCGAGGACTGGTACTTCTTCATGCGTTTGGCGCGACTCGGTCCGATAGCGGTGATGGATGCGCCGCAGGTCTCCTACCGTCGTCACTCGTCGAACGCCACCTCCGATCCTGTCCGGTACGTCCGGGCCGCCCGTCGGAACTGGTCCATGACGTACCACGCCCCTGACATCACCCGAGCTGAAAGGAGAAGCCTCTCCAAGGTGTGGCGCGCCCGCCAGCGCGACCTCGCCCAGGCCAAGTGGCACCTGGCTCTGAGCTCGCCGCGCTCCCGGCTCGAAACGCCTCGGCTTCGCCTCGCGGCTGAGTCCTGTGGCCACCTCCTGCTCTGGCGTCCGCCCAAGTTCTGGATGCGAACGGGCCTGAGGCGCGCGGTTGATGCACCCTCGGACCCTCGCGTTGGCTACGGCTGGCACACCTAGCAGTCCGCGCCCGGAGCGGCCGGAGGCCGGAGCCCTACGTCACGGGACTGCTCGCCACGTCTCCAGGCTCGCGTCGGAGCGCCAGGTCGCGTCCGCGACGGCCAGCCAGCCGCCCTCGTCGACGACGCTGATGGAGACCTTGCCCTCGGCACCGTCGAGGGAGGTCTCGACACAGGCGCCGCCGGCAGCCTTGCCGTCTGAGACCTTCGCGACCTCGACGCCGGCGCAGCCGTCGGCCACGCGGGCGACGTGGACCTCCGGGGTGCCGTCCACCTCGCGGGCGCCGACGGCGAGCGCGCCGTCCACGGTCGCGAGGGTGGTCCACGTCGAGCCGCCGTCGGTGGACCGGACGAGTCGCCCGTCCGCGCAGACGACGACGGCGCGCTTGGCGCTGACGCGGGCGAGGTCCACCACGGTGGTGGTGCCGCACGGGCGGGCGTCGGGACGCTTCGGGGTGATCAGCGTGGTCGACGCTCCACCGGGGACGCGTGACCAGCCGCCCTCGACGTCGCGTGGTCCGCGCCACGTCGTGGCGTCGTCGTCGGTGGCGTACTCCCCCACCGTGCACCCGCTCCCCTTGGCGCCGATGACGAAGCCGCGGTCGCCGGCGACCGGCTGCACGCGCCCGAGAGCGCGGGCGGGAACGGCGCGCTTGGTCCACGTGCGCCCACCGTCGTCGGTGACGCGAAGGCTCGCCCCGCCGTCCGGGCAGGTGCCGAGCACTGCACGCCAGGCCCGCTTGCCGTCGAGAGCCGCGACAACCTCCGTCACGGGGGTCGCCTTGAGGTCAGGTGCGGCGGTCGTCGTGGGCGACGCGGCGGGGACGGGGGCAATGACAGCCGACGCCGGAGTGGAGGCTCCCGCGGCGTCGGGACGGAAGGCGAGCGCGACGAGGAGCACGTCGACGACGAGCAGGGCCAGCAGGCCCGCGAGCGCCACCCGCCCCATCGATCTGTCCGACATCCATCGCATCACGGGCGACACTCTACGGACCATCTGGACGGAATCAGCGCATCTCGGGCAGGCGCACTAGGATGCGCGGGAGTGAACTGTCGGAATTGCCCGACTGGAGTCGTGTGACCAAGCGCGGCCGACGAGGAAAGACACCACTGTGGAGCTGCAGGACTACCTGAACGTCATCAGGAAGCGATGGATGATCATCGCCGCCGTGGCTCTCGTGACCCTCGGCCTGGCGGCCGCGTACACCGCGTTGACCCCGAGGACGTATGCCGCGTCGACGCAGTTCTTCGTGTCGACCTCCGGGGAGGACTCGACCTCGGCGCTGGCCCAGGGCAACACCTTCACCCAGGCGCGCGTCAAGTCCTACTCGCAGCTCCTCGAGACGCCGAAGGTGCTCAACCCGGTGATCCAGCAGGTGGGACTCAAGACGACGGCGGACAAGCTCGCCACGCAGATCACGTCGACGATCCCGCTCGACACCATCATCATCGACGTGACCGTCACGAGCGGTTCGCCCGAGAGCGCGCAGCGCATCGCTGCTGCTGTCGCCGAGGTGTTCCCCCGGACCATCGAGGAGATCGAGCGCAAGAGGAGCCAGCAGAGCCCCGTCGGGGTCACGGTGGTCAAGGAGGCTGTGGCTGACCCGAACCCGGTCAGCCCGAAGCCGGCGCGCAACCTCGCCCTCGGCCTCGTGCTCGGACTGCTCCTCGGCTTCGGCGTCGCCCTGCTGCGCGACGTGCTCGACAAGTCGGTGAAGTCCCAGCGCGACCTCGAGGCGGTCACCGACCGTACGATCCTCGGCGCCATCGCCTTCGACCCCGACGCGTCGACGCACCCCCTCATCGTCCAGGTCGACCCCCACTCACAGCGCGCCGAGGCGTTCCGCTCGTTGCGCACCAACCTTCAGTTCATCGACGTCGCCAACCCGCCCAAGTCGATCGTCGTCACCTCGTCGCTGCCCGGTGAGGGCAAGTCGACGACGACGGCCAACCTCGCCCTCAGCCTCGCCGAGACCGGCCTCAAGGTCGTCGTCATCGAGGGCGACCTGCGCCGACCGCGGCTGCTCGACTACCTCGGCTTCGAGGGCTCCGTCGGTCTCACCGACGTGCTCGTCGGCCGGGTCGAGGTCGACGACGTGCTCCAGCCCTTCGGCCGCACCGGCCTGCGCCTGCTCGGCGCCGGTCCGATCCCACCCAACCCGAGCGAGCTGCTCGGCTCCGCGAACATGGAGCAGCTCGTCGCCGACCTCGCCGAGCGCTTCGACTACGTCCTCATCGACGCCCCGCCGCTGCTGCCCGTCACCGATGCGGCCGTGCTCAGCACGATCGTCGACGGCGCCCTCGTCGTCGTCGGCGCCGGGGTGGCCCAGCGCGAGCACGTGCGTCGCGCCCTCGAGTCCCTCGAGGCGGTCAACGGCTCGCTGCTCGGCCTCATCCTCAACCGGGTCAAGACCAAGGAGCTGGGGGCGGGCTACGGCACCTACGCGTACGACTACCGCCCCGAGAGCGAGCGCCAGCGCGCCAAGGGTCTGGGCCGGGGGCGCAGGCGCCCCGCCGCAGGGTCCGACGAGGTCGGGCCGGTGAACCCCAGGTCGTCGGCCGTCGGTGACCGTAGGCCGCCCGAGCCCGGGCCCCACGCGCACGAGTCGAGTGCGGCACCGGGCGACACGCCCGGAGGCGCACCTGTGTCCCAGCCGCAGAACGGGACCAAGCCCACCTTCCCCACGGACGACTCGATCTTCCGCTGAGGAGACACCGGACCCTCGCGGCACCGGGCGCACGCACGAAGGACCCCGTCACCGTGGTGACGGGGTCCTTCGTCTGCGTTCAGCGGACCGACTGCGCCCTCGACGACCCGGCCACGCTACCCAGCGCGGCGACGATGACCTCGAGGAACTCCTCGATGCGGTCGAAGGCCTCCGTGTGGACGCGAGCGGACCGTCCGTAGGGGTCCACGACATCGATCTCCCCCACCTCCCGCGGGGCGATCGTGCCGCGCGCGGCGGCAGCTTCGGCGACGACCTGTGGCAGCCAGGGGTGGGTCGGCACGATCGGCCGCCACATCTGGGAGGACCGGCACAGGTCGGCGAAGTCGCCCAGGGCGAAGACCCGGCGCATGGCGGACGGGCGCACGCGCGCGACGTCACCGCGATGGGCCCGCGTCATCGTCAGGACCAGCTCAGCCCCCTCGACGAGCCGTGGCGTGACCGCTCGCGCTGCGTAGCCCGTGACGTCGGCGCCGAGTCGACGCAGCGCCTCGCTCGTTTCGGTCTCGATACCGGAGCCGACCACGGCACCGGTCCCGGCACTCTCGATCGGCACCCCTGCCTCAGGCAACAGCTGCCGCAGCCGCCTCTCGGCGTAGGCTGACCGGCAGATGTTGCCGGTGCAGACGAAAAGGATGCCGCGGGCGCGAGGAGAATCCCCGAGCATCTTGCCCCCTGTGGTTCTGGTGTTCGTGGAGGTTCGATCCTAGGCGGCTCTCGGGTGGCGCCATCGTTAAATTGGCGGTATTGAGGCGGTTGTCTCACGAATCCCCCAACCAGGGGCACGCCTCACCAGATCGAGCTCGACCGGCGTCCCATGCCCCGGTAGTCCCATCCGGCGTCGGTCCAGGCGCGCGGGTCGAGCACGTTGCGCCCGTCGATGATCCGCGGGGTCGCGACGAGCGACTTGGCCTGGGCGGGGTCGAGCTCGACGTAGTCCTTCCACGCCGTGAGCAGCATGACGAGGTCGGCGCCGGTGAGGGCCTCCTCTGCCGAGTCGACGATCTGGAGGTCGGGCCGCGCCAGGCGCACGGCGTCGGCCCCCGCCGGGTCGGTCGCCACGACGTTGGCACCGCGACCCCAGAGGCGGCCGGCGATGTCGAGGGCGGGCGAGTCGCGCACGTCGTCGCTGTCGGGCTTGAAGGTCAGGCCGAGCACGGCCACCTTGACGCCGACGAGGCGGCCGCCGGCCATCTCGGAGGCCAGGTCGACGGCGTGGTCGCGGCGGCGCATATTGATCGAGTCGACCTCGCGGAGGAACGTCAGCGACTGGTCGACGCCGAGCTCGCCGGCGCGGGCCATGAAGGCGCGGATGTCCTTGGGCAGACAGCCACCGCCGAAGCCGATGCCGGCCTGGAGGAACTTCGAGCCGATGCGGTCGTCGTGGCCGATGGCCTCGGCGAGACGCGAGACGTCCGCGCCGGACGCGTCGCACAGCTCGGCCATCGAGTTGATGAAGGAGATCTTCGTGGCGAGGAAGGAGTTGGCGGCGACCTTGACGAGCTCGGCCGTCGGGTAGTTGACGAGCAGCCGCGGGATGCCGGCCTCGATGATCGGGGCGTAGACCTCGTCGACGACGGCGCGACCGATCTCGCCCCGGTCGCGGTCGTCGGGCAGTCCGTAGACGACGCGGTCGGGGCGCTGGGTGTCCTGGACGGCATACCCCTCGCGGAGGAACTCCGGGTTCCAGACGACGACGGCGTCCACGCCGGCCTCGGCGAGCCGGTCGGCGACGGCCTGCGCCGTGCCGACGGGGACGGTCGACTTGCCGACGACGACGATCGGGCCGTCGGGCGACGGGCTCGCGTTGGCGATGATGTCCTCGACGGCGGTCCACACGTAGCTCATGTCCGCGGCGTAGCTGCCGCCGCGCTGCGGAGTGCCCACGGCGATGAAGTGGACGCGGGCGTCGGCGAGGGCGGTCTTGTCGGTCGTGAAGCGCACGGTGCCGTCCGCCACGCCTTTCCGCAGGAGCGGCTCGAGGCCGGGCTCGTGGAACGACGGCACGCCGGCGGCGAGCTTGGCCACCTTGCGCTCGTCGATGTCGAGGCCGACGACGTCGTGGCCGAAGTCGGCCATGCACGCGGCGTGCACCGCTCCGAGATAACCGCATCCGATGACCGAGATCTTCACGCCGGGCAGCATATCGAGCGCCGGAGAACGGCTGGTGGCCGTGAAGCTACCGGCGCTTCGTTACCCTCGGCTCCATGCGCGTCCTCGTGACCGGCGGAGCCGGCTTCATCGGATCGAACTTCGTCCTGCGCGCCCGCGAGGTGCGGCCCGACTGGGGCCTGACCGTCATCGACTCGATGACGTATGCCGCCAACCGCCGTTCGCTCGCGCCGGTCCTCGCCCACCTGGGTGGAGACGGCTCGGTCGAGCTCGTCGAGGGCTCGGTCGCCGACGCACCGCTCGTCGACCGGCTCGTCGCCGACCACGACGTCGTCGTGCACTTCGCCGCCGAGTCGCACAACGACAACAGCCTCGACTCGCCGTGGCCCTTCGTCGAGTCCAACGTCGTCGGCACCTTCACCCTCCTCGAGGCGATCCGCCGGCACGAGAAGCGCCTGCACCACATCTCCACCGACGAGGTCTACGGCGACCTCAAGCTCGACGCCCACGAGCGGTTCACCGAGCAGACGCCCGTCAACCCCTCCTCTCCCTACTCGGCCACCAAGGCCGGGGCCGACCTGCTCGTGCGGGCGTGGATCCGGTCGTTCGGGATCAGGGCGACCGTGTCGAACTGCTCGAACAACTACGGCCCGCGCCAGCACGTCGAGAAGTTCATCCCGCGCCAGGTCACGAACGTCCTGGACGGCATGCGCCCCAAGGTCTACGGCTCCGGGCTCAACGTGCGCGACTGGATCCACGTCGACGACCACAACGACGCCGTCATCGCGATCCTCGAGCAGGGCCGGCTCGGCGAGACCTACCTCATCGGCGCGGATGGCGAGCGCAACAACCTCGAGATCGTCGGGATGGTCCTCGAGCTGCTCGGCAAGCCGGACGACTGGTTCGAGCACGTCGACGACCGCCCCGGCCACGACCTGCGCTACGCCATCGACGCGACGAAGCTGCGCCTCGAGACCGACTGGAGACCGCGCTACGGCGACGTCCGCGCCGGCCTCGAGGCTACGATCGAGTGGTACGCCGCCCACCGCGACTGGTGGGAAGCCGCCAAGGTCGAGTCCGAACGCACCTACGCCCGGCTGGGGCGATGACCGCCACCGCGGGTGGTCCCGAGGGCGCCGGGCGCGCCCTCGTCACCGGGGCGGGCGGGATGCTCGGGCACGACCTCGTCCCGGCGCTGCGGGCGGCCGGTTGGGTCGTCACGGGCCTCGGTCGCGGTGACCTCGACGTCACGGACCCGGCTCAGTGCGTGGCGGCGGTGGACGGGCACGACTTTGTCGTCAACGCGGCCGCCTACACCGCCGTCGACGCGGCGGAGACCGACGAGGCGGCCGCCTTCGCGGTCAACGCCGTCGGCGCCGCCAACGTGGCCCGCGCGTGCTCGCGCGCAGGCGCACGCCTCGTCCACGTCTCCACGGACTACGTCTTCGACGGCACGGCCACCGAGCCGTATGCCGTCGACCACCCCCTCGCCCCGCGCTCGGCCTACGGCCGCACCAAGGCCGCGGGCGAGTGGGCCGTGCGGGCGCTGTGCCCCGAGTCGTGGGTCGTGCGCACGGCGTGGCTCTATGGCGCGGGCGGCCCGAACTTCGTCTCGACGATGCTGCGGCTCGCCAGCGAGCGGGACACCGTGTCGGTCGTCGACGACCAGGTGGGCCAGCCGACGTGGACTGTTGACCTCGCCGACCTCGTCGTGCGTCTGGTCGCCGGCGACACGGCATACGGCATCCACCACGGCACGGCGAGCGGGCAGACGACGTGGTTCGGGCTGGCGCGGGCCGTCTTCGAACTGAGCGGGCTCGACCCCGAGCGGGTGCTCCCGACGACGACGGAAGCCTTCCCGCGGCCCGCTCCGCGTCCCGCCTGGAGCGTCCTGTCGCACGAGAGCCTCGAGCGTGCCGGCGCCGCCCAGATCCCAAACTGGCGCGAGGGCCTGCGGACGCACCTGGACGCCTGACGGGAGCAGTAGTCGACCTGCCCTAGAATCGGGCAAGTCGGTCAGACTGCTACGGAAAGCGCATATGCGACTGCTCATCACGGGGGGCGCCGGTTTCATCGGCTCGAACCTCGCACGACTTGCCCTCCAGTCCGGTCACGCGGTGACGGTGCTCGACGACTTCTCGACCGGCTACCGCGAGAACGTCGACGACATCGACGTCCGTCTCGTCGAGGGCTCCGTCGCCGACCGCGACGCGACGGACGACGCCGTCACGGGTGCCGACGCCGTCGTACACCTCGGCGCGCTCGGGAGCGTCCCACGCAGCATCGTCGACCCCGTCGCCAGCCACCTGGCCAACGCCACCGGCACGCTGACCCTCCTCGAGTCGGCCCGCGCGGCCGGCGTCTCCCACGTCTCCTGCGCTTCGTCGAGCTCGGTCTACGGGATGAACCCCGCGCTTCCGAAGCACGAGCGCGAGTGGGTCCGCCCGATGAGCCCGTATGCCGTCACCAAGCTCGCGACCGAGCAGTACACGCTCTGCTACCAGCAGGCGTACGGCATGGACACCCTCGCGTTCCGCTTCTTCAACGTCTACGGGCCGCGTCAGCGGGCGGGGCACGTCTACGCCGCCGTCATCCCGGTCTTCCTCGACGCGCTGATGCGCGGCGAGGCGCTGCCGATCAACGGTGACGGCAGCAACTCGCGCGACTTCACCTACGTCGGCACGGTCTGCAGGGTGCTCCTCGACGCCGCTGAGCGTCGGGTGACCCACCCCGAGCCGGTCAACCTCGCCTTCGGCACCAACACGACGCTGCTCGAGCTCGTCTCGCGTATCGAGCACGCCGCCGGCACGACGGCGGAGGTCGTCCACCGCGAGCCGCGAGCCGGCGACGTCAAGCACTCGCAGGCCGACAACACGAGCCTGCGCACCCTCTTCCCCGACGTGTCACCCGTGTCCCTCGACGAGGGCCTGGCCGAGACCGTCACCTGGTTCAAGGAGATCTCATGAGCAAGACCCTCGTCGTCGTCGGACAGGGCTACGTCGGCCTCCCGATGGCCCTGCGTGCCGCCGAGGTCGGGCTCAAGGTCCACGGCCTCGACACGAACTCCGCGACCGTCGCGGCGCTCAACGCCGGCGTCTCCCACATCGACGACGTCAGCGACGACGACCTCGCCGCCGGCATCGCCAACGGCTACGAGGCGACCGACGACCCCGGGTGCATCGCCAACGCCGACGTCGTCGTCGTCTGCGTGCCCACGCCGCTCGCGGCCGAGGGCGGGCCCGACCTGCGACCCGTCGAGGGTGCTGCCCGCGTCATCGGTGAGCACCTCTCCCCCGACACGCTCGTCATCCTCGAGTCGACGACCTACCCCGGCACGACCGAGGAGATCTTCGCTCCGCTCGTGACGCGTGGGCGCTTCGACGTCGGCAGCGATGTCTTCATCGCCTTCTCCCCCGAGCGCATCGACCCCGGCAACGTGACCTACGGCGTGCAGAACACGCCCAAGGTCGTCGGCGGCATGACCCCCGCGTGCACCCACCGCGCCCGGGAGTTCTACGCGCTCTTCGTCGACACCGTCGTGGAGGCCCGGGGCGCCAAGGAGGCCGAGATGGCCAAGCTCCTCGAGAACACCTTCCGGCACGTCAACATCGCCCTTGTCAACGAGATGCTCCGCTTCTCCCAGGAGCTCGACATCGACCTCTGGGACGCCATCGACTGCGCCGAGACCAAGCCCTTCGGCTTCATGGCCTTCCGCCCCGGTCCCGGCGTCGGCGGCCACTGCATCCCTGTCGACCCGTCGTACCTCTCGCACCGCGTCAAGGCCAAGCTCGGCTACGCCTTCCGGATGGTCGAGCTCGCCGAGGAGATCAACCACGCGGCCCCCGACTACGTCGCCTCGCGCGTCTGGTCGCTGCTCAACGACCAGGGCCGCGCCGTCAACGGCTCGAACGTTCTGCTCCTCGGCGTCACGTACAAGCCGAACATCGCTGACTGTCGCGAGAGCCCGGCCGACCCGCTCGCCGCCCGGCTCGCGTCGTGGGGCGCGAAGGTCTCGTACCACGACCCCTTCGTCCCGCAGTGGAGCCCGCGTGGAAGCGATGCGGTGCTGACGTGCGCCCCGGACCTCGACGCGGCGCTGGCTGCCGCGGACGTCGTGGTGCTGCTGCAGCCGCACGCTCAGTACGACCTCGACGCCATCGGCTCGAGCGGGGCTCAGCTTCTCGACACCCGTGGGGCGACGACGACAGCCCCGACCGTGACCCGGCTCTGATGCCCGACCTTGCGATGACAAAGGACAACCGAGTGAGCAACATCAACGGCGCAACTGTGACCATCACCGGAGGGACAGGATCCTTCGGCAAGACGATGGTGCGGCACCTGCTCGACCGCGACGTCTCGCGCATCAACATCCTCAGCCGCGACGAGGCCAAGCAGGACGAGATGCGGCAGGCGTTCTCCGACGGTCGCCTGCGCTTCTTCGTGGGCGACGTCCGGGACTACGACAGTGTCGAGAAGGCGCTCGTCAACACGGACTTCGTCTTCCACGCGGCCGCGCTGAAGCAGGTTCCGTCCTGCGAGTTCTTCCCGGACCAAGCTGTGAAGACCAACATCGTCGGCAGCCGGAACGTCATCGAAGCGGCCCATCGGCAAGGCGTGGGCTCAGTCGTCTGCCTGAGCACGGACAAGGCGGTCTACCCGGTCAACGCCATGGGCATGACCAAGTCGCTCATGGAGAAGACGGCGCAGGCGTTCGCCCGCAATCACCCCGAGTCACGGACCGTCGTCTCGATCACGCGCTATGGCAATGTCATGTACTCCCGCGGCTCGGTCATTCCGCTGTTCGTCAAGCAGATCCAGAGCGGCCTCCCGCTCACCGTCACCGAGCCACGGATGACCCGCTTCCTGATGTCCCTTCAGGAGTCGGTCGACCTCGTCGACCACGCCTTCCTGCATGCGGAGCCGGGCGACCTCTTCGTCAAGAAGGCCCCGGCGTCGACGGTGGAGACCTTGGCCCGGGCCGTGGCGTCGGTGCTCGGAGTCGACGCCGAAGTCCGCCGCATCGGGATGCGGCACGGGGAGAAGATGCACGAGGTGCTCCTGTCGAGGGAGGAGCGGGTCAAGGCCGAGGACCAGGGTGACTACTTCCGGGTGCCGCTGGATGCCCGCTCCCTCGACTACTCGGTCTACGTCGAGGACGGGGACGAGGACGCCGTCGAGATGGAGGACTACGACTCGCACAACACGCGTCGCCTCGACGTCGCCGAGACCGTCGAGCTCGTCCGAGCGCTTCCGGAGATGCAGCAGCTCCTGGCGATGGCCGGCCGATGAAGGTTGCCCTGACCGGCGCCGGGGGCTTTCTGGGATGGCACACCCGTCTGCGCCTTCATGCGGTGGGCGCCCATGACGTCGTCGCGGTGGGCCGCGACGACTGGCAGAACCTGGCTCACCTGTTGCGTGACGTCGACGCCGTCATCCACATCGCGGGTGTGAACCGCGGGGAGCCTGACGAGATCGAGGCCGATAACGTCCGTCTGGCCGAGGACGTCGCTGCAGCGACTGCTCACCGCGAGCGGCTGACCCGGATCGTCTTCGCCAACTCGATCCAGGACTCCAACGGGAGCCCCTACGGCACCGGCAAGGCGCGTGCGCGGGAGGTCCTCTCGTCGGCCTGCGCCGCCTCGGGCTCTGCGTTCGTCGACGTTCGTCTCCCGAATCTCTTCGGCGAGCACGGCCGTCCGCAGTACAACTCGTTCGTCGCGACCTTCGTGCACGCCGTCAAGGACGGCGCCTCACCGCAGATCCAGGACCGTCAGGTCGGGCTCCTCCACGCTCAGGACGCCGCGGAGGAGCTCATCCGCTCGCTCGAGGGGCCGACGCGCGTCGTCGTCCCGGAGGTCACGGAGGTGGGCGTCCAAGAGGTCCTCGACCTGCTGCGCGAGTTCGACCGCTCGTACGTCTCCGGGGAGTTCCCAGACCTCAGCACCAAGTTCCGCGTCGATCTGTTCAACACGTACCGCGCCGCCCTTTTTCCTGAGCGCTCGCCGGTTCTCCTGACTCCTCACACGGACGCCCGCGGCTCGTTCGTCGAGACGGTTCGATGCCGAGGTGGCGAGGGGCAGACCTCGTTCTCGACGACCGTTCCCGGCGTCACCCGTGGCGAGCACTATCACCTCACCAAGATCGAGCGCTTCGCGGTCATCGACGGGCGCGCACGCATCTCGTTGCGCAAGATGTTCACGGACGACGTCATCGACTTCGACGTGGACGGCGCCCGGCCGTGCGCCGTCGACATGCCCGTGGGCTGGGTCCACAACATCACGAACACCGGTGACACGGTCCTGCTCACGCAGTTCTGGTCTCATGAGCTGTTCCGCCCCGAGGCCCCGGACACGTTTCCCGAGCCCGTGCGTCCGCTGAACGACAACCAGGAGAACCCCTGATGCTCAAGGTCATGACCGTCGTGGGCACGCGTCCGGAATTGATCAGGCTCTCGCGCGTGATCGCTCGACTCGACGAGACGGTCGAACACGTTCTCGTTCACACGGGTCAGAACTACGACTACACCCTGAACGAGGTCTTCTTCCACGATCTCGGCATCCGCAAGCCTGACCACATGCTCGGCGTCGACACCTCCAGTCTCGGACGCGTGCTCGGCGGCACCTTGGCGGCGGTGGAGGACGTCATCCTCACCGAGCGACCTGACGCCCTTCTGGTGCTCGGTGACACAAACTCCTGCATCGCAGCACTCATGGCTCGCCGCATGAAGGTGCCGGTCTACCACATGGAGGCCGGCAACCGCTGTTTCGACCTCAACGTGCCGGAGGAGACCAACCGTCGGCTCGTCGACCACGTCAGCGACTTCAATCTCGTCTACACCGAACATGCACGACGCAATCTGCTGGCCGAGGGCCTTCATCCGCGCCGCATCATCAAGACGGGCTCTCCGATGCGGGAGGTGCTGAACGCCTATCGCGACGGCATCGACGCGTCGACGATCCTGGCGGACAAGGGGCTCGAAGAAGGCAAGTACTTCCTCGTGAGCGCGCACCGGGAGGAAAACGTCGACTCTCCCGAGCGGCTGACGGCCCTTCTGGCTTGCCTGACAGGCGTCCACGACGCGTTCGGGCTCCCGGTCTTCGTCTCCACGCATCCGCGTACGCGCAAGCGACTCGAGGCGCTGCCCGACTGGAGCGCCCCCGACGGTGTGATCTTCAGCGACCCGCTCGGCTTCAACGACTACAACCGTCTCCAGGTCGGAGCCGCCTGCTGCCTCAGCGATTCGGGGACCATCGCCGAGGAGTCCTCGATCCTCGGATTCCCGGCCGTGACCCTCCGTGACTCCATCGAACGACCTGAGGCTCTCGACACCGGGGCGATCATGATGACCGGACTGTCGGTGGACGACTGTGTCTCGGCCGTCAGGGTCGCCATGAACTCTGGTTACCAGCGCGACGGGGTCAGCGACATCACCCCCGACGACTACCTCATCGACAACACGAGCGAGCGGACCGTCAAGTTCATCCTCTCGACCGCACGCCGCCACCACGACTGGGCCGGCATCCGGATCTGATGTCCATCGGCGAGCACCGGGTGAGAAACCCAACGACACCACAGATTCCCAGCCGATCCCGCCTGCTCGTCAAGAGCCTGATCACGGCGTTGATCACGCGTGGTGTCGCCGGCATTACGCCGCTCGTGCTGATCCCCCTGACACTCACGTACCTCGGACAACCGATCTTCGGACTCTGGATGACCGTCTTGTCCGTAACGAGCATGGCTCTGTGGTCGGACCTCGGACTGGGGAGTGGGCTGCTGACGCAACTTACCCGATCGCTGTCTTTGGGCGAACGTCAGCGGGCGCGCGAACAGGTCACGAGTGCGTACGTCACTCTCATCGGCCTAGCGGGGATCCTGCTCGCCGTTCTGTTGGGAAGTCAGGCGGTCCTCGACTGGCCCGCACTCCTCAATGCTCAGGATCTCGGAGCCCGCGATGCGGCACGCGGAGTTGCGCTCGTCTGCCTGAGCGCCTTCGCGCTCAACATCCCTGCATCCCTCGTACAGAAAGTGCAATACGCCAATCAGCAGGCGACAGTCAGCAACGTCTGGCAGGCGATCGGGAGTCTCGCGTCGTTGCTCGCGGCTGGTGTGGCCGTGGCATCCGAGCAGCCCGCGGTTGTCGTCATCGGCGCTGTGGCGTTCGCAGGACCGGCAATCGCCATCGTCAACTCGATTGTCTTCTTCCTCCGAGCAAGAGATCTATCGCCGACTTGGCGAGCCTTCCACCCCGCGACCGCCCGGAATCTCCTCAGACTGGGAGCGCAGTTCTTCGGCATCTCACTTCTCAGCTCCTTGGCGCTCAACGCCGATAACCTGATCATCAGCCACACGCTCGGCCTACGGGCGGTTGCTGACTACTCGGTCGCCTTTCGCGCCCTAAGTGCACTAGGTCTCGTCATCACCTTCGCGAGCCTTCCGTTCTGGTCTTCCGCCGGCGACGCATTGGCCCGCGGTGACATGCCGTGGGTACGGCGGACGACACGACTGATGTCGGTCGGGTCAGCCAGCGTGGTAACCCTGCTCGGTTGCACGATCGTGATGATGCGCGAGACCGTCTTCGGTTGGCTAAGTCCCGGCTACGTCCCAACAGTTGGCCTGCTAGCGGGCTTGGTCTTGTGGTGGGCTCTAGTAGCTTTCGCTGGACCGCTCTTCAGTGTGCAAAACGCTGGCTCCGTCCTGAGACCCCAAACGCTCGGGTGGGCGTGCTTCCTAGCCTGCAGCATTCCGTTGAAGATCGGTGCTGCGCTCCATTTTGGCATCGCAACCCTCCCTTTCGTCAGCGCTGGTCTCTACGTATTAGTGATACTGCCTTTCGCCGTAGCCGGCTACCGCAAGACTACGCATACGGCTCGAGCGGGGCTCACCGGATGAGTTATAGATATTTGTGCACGGGTCCCGCGCGGGAGGAGTACGCTTCGCAGCTAACTCTCGAAGCACGCAGGCCATGATCGTCGCACTTGCGAAGACCCGAATGGGGAATCTTGCGGTGGCTCACACGTAGCGCCTGTGGAAACACAGGTTCCTCCACACAGGTTGCCGTTGAGCTTCTATATCGATCAGAGAGACGACCACTAGCATGAATGCACAGCCTGGAGCGCGCGAGAACCGAAACGCCAAACGTCGATATGACATCCAGGCACTAAGGGCCCTGGCTGTCGCTCTTGTTGTTGGTCAACACTTCTTTGGCGCGCCGCGCGCCGGCTTTATCGGGGTAGACGTCTTCTTCGTCGTTTCAGGTTTTCTCATCACGACGCTTCTTCTCGCTGAAGCACGCCGCGCAGGCAGTATCTCGCTCACAGCGTTCTACGCACGGCGCCTGCGGCGCATCGTCCCCGCTGCCCTCCTTGTGCTGACTATCACCACCCTTGCGGGATTCATCGTCTGGTTCCCGCACGCGGCTAGACAGAACGCATTGGACGCCGTGTCCGCTGCCTTTTGGGTCGCGAACTACCACTTTGCTGCCTCGGGAGCGGACTACTTAGCCGGCTCCGATCTCCCGCCCGCCCTGCAGCACTACTGGTCACTCTCCGTGGAGGAGCAGTTTTACCTCGCGTGGCCAACGATCTTGATTGCAGCGATCGGCATCGCGCGTACGCGACGGATCCAGTCGGGGCCCTTTCTTACGATCAGCTTGCTGATTCTGGTTGCCGGAGGCTTCCTGCTGTCTGCGGTGATAACGCATGCGAGACCGCAGTTCGCTTACTTCGACACACTCAGCCGAGTGTGGGAGCTAGGGGCAGGCGGCTTGGTGGCAGCACACCTCGAGAGTCGATCAACATCTGTCCAACGGCCTGGTCGGTCATTATGGTCGGCCTTTGGATTCGCGATGATCCTGGTCGGGGCGTTTGTGCTCTCTCCATCGCAGGCCTTTCCAGGCCCTTGGGCGATCGTGCCTGTCGCCGGCACCGTCTGCGTCCTAATCGGTCGTCCTGGACGTCGACTGGAGACAGTCTCGAAATCCAGGCCCATTCGGGGGCTCGGCGATATCTCCTACAGCCTCTATCTATGGCACATGCCGATCCTAGTAATTCCACTTTCCCTTTTTGGTCCACTCGACAATCTGGCTCTTGCCACCCTGATAGCCGTAGCGGTGGGCCTTTCGGCGGCCACCTACCGATGGATCGAAGATCCCATTCGCCGATCCGGCTGGCTTCGCTCGTGGGAGCGTGAATCTAGGCCTCGACACCAGACTCTGTCCATCTCGGCAGTATGTCTGGTCCTGGTGCTGATTGCTGCCATGCAGTTCGCACCAGCGAAAGTGGGAGTCCTCGAATCATCAACGTTCAGTCAATCTCGCGAGCTTGGCACCGACGTGTTTGTTTCACAAGACCAGGTTCGGGAGGCAGTCCGGACTGGCCTCGGGCGTCAGGATTACAGCGATACGATCCCAAGCCCACAGGCTCTCGGACCTCAGCAGCTCTCCTCTACCTTCGACGTTCCTGGCGGTTGTAGCAATGCCCTTGGCCGAAGCAACCTCGATATGTGCAGCTACGGCACGGGCTCCCGAACCATCATGGTTGTAGGCGACTCCGTTGCCATGGCCTGGGTTCCGACAGTTCTTTCGGCCTCGTCGGGCAGCCGAATCCTCGCGGTGGGCGTGCCTAGCTGTGCTCCGTGGGACGTCCAGCACGGGTCGAGTCTCGGTGTGGTCGACTACCAGCGGGCGTGCGATTTGGCACGCAACGGGATCCTCAAGCGCATGCAAGCGCAGCGGCCCGATGTCGTCGTCGTTTCGAGCTCAGTTGGCAGCTACGACAAGGTGCTTGCCGATGACAGGTCCGCGGCCTGGGCCGCCGGGATGCGTTCGACGCTCCACTCGTATCTGCAGGCGACCAACCACGTCGTGGTTCTGGAGAATCCGCCGATCGGAGGCGATGTCAGGCATTGCGTGAACCGGATCGCCGCACCGCCCACTTGCACCACTTCGCTGACACCAGCCCAAGTGTCAAAGACGCAAGCGGAAGAGACTGCATCACAGGCGTTTCCCGGTCGGGTGTCTTACGTCCCTGTTGCACAGTGGTTCTGCGACGCCGATGGCCATTGCCCGGCAGTGATCGGAAGGTACCTGGCACGAGTGGATCCGACCCACATCACGAATGCTATGGCGCACGCTCTCGGACCACTTCTCCGCGAATCGGCCCCGGAACTGCAGACATCTGACACCTTAGGTCACGACTGAGTCCGCAGCTCCTCCAGGAAGAGTGCCATCCTGGAGGCCTGCGCGTAAGCGGACTTCTCCCTGACCGCGAATGACCGGGCTGCGACACCCATCCGCGTCCGCGACTCGGCATCCATGCGCTTGATAGCCTCGATCTCCGTTGCGAGAGCTCGTGGTCCATCGTCATCTGTCAGGCGAACGACGTCCGCGTACTCAGCCGGGAGGCTGGGCAACGGTGTCGAGACCACAGGTCGTCCCGCCACCAGATACTCGAGCAACTTCGATGGGAAGGAGAATCGTGCCTCTCGCATATTCAGAGGCCGGGGCTGCACGAGCACGTTGGCTTGGTCTAGCTCGGCGGGAACCCTTTCGGGGAGAACCAAACGCGGCTGAAGTATTCTCGAGTCGGTTTGCGACCGCTCCGCAATCCATCTCTCCAAAGGCCCCCTGCCCAGCATCTGCAGCTCCACGTCATGGTCGGGCAACATCTCCACCGCCTCTACCAGGGCCTTGGCTCCATACTCATTGCTGAGGCCGCCCGCGTACACAATCCGAAACGGCCCGGTCTGCGGTCCCGCGCCAGGCGTCGACTCGGGCCAAACTTCAGGGGCAACGCCCTCCATCAACAGGCTGGGGAGGCTTGGCGCCCATTCGTCAGCCAATGCCTGCGCGAGCACCACCACGCCAGTCTGCAGTCGAAGTGACGCCGCGACCACACGACGATCCAGCCGCTTGAGGGTAGCGACCAACCGAGAATCATCAGACCCGATCACACCAGGGGGATCGGTGAGGACTATCACCGTCGTCAATCCTTTGGCGCGCATGATTGCGGCAAACCACAACCACGGGCTGTGCACGCCATGCACAAAGAGCGTGTCGATGGACTCAGATTTCAGGACATGACGACCGACGGTCATCGCGCTCAAGAATCTAGTCACATGCTTGGCCAAGATGAGGTTCACGAACGGCAACTCGCGGCCGGCTCGCCCGTTGGCCGAGAACGACCCACCGGGGAATACAACTTGTGGATGGCCAGGGTAAGTGGACACTGGCGCAGAGCTCAGCAGGAAGGGAGGCACCCCGGCCTCCTCAAGGGCCCGGACCAACGCCCACGCAAAGCGGTGAGTCTGGGACGGCATGGCACGATCCTCCGAGAGAATCTTTCCTATTCGCTCGTCATCCAATGTGAAGCCCAGCAGAGCGGCCCTCACCTCGAGCGCTCCGACCGGAGGATGTGTTCGTAGGCGACCGATAGACGTTCAAGCATGTGCTCAAGCGTGTAGTGCTTTTCTATCGTCGAGCGAGCGGCGGAAGCAAGTGAACGTCGATCCTCGGGTGATTGCACCAGTTCCGCGACGGCCTCAGCGAGGGCACCAGTGTCGCCGGAAGGCACGAGGAGCCCACCGCCGCGGCGAAGCACCTCGACATTGCCACCCACCGCCGTGGCGATGACTGGCAGCTGGGAAGCCATCGCCTCAAGCAGCGCGATCGAGAGGTTTTCGTGGAGTGACGGGAAGATGAACACGTCCGACGCCTGGAGAATGTCCAATACGTCCGACCGGTTGCCGACGCTCCTCATCGCCAGCCCCGCGATTCTCCGGTAAGTGGCAAGGATTTGGTCTTCGTCCGGTCCTGAACCGACTATCAAGAGCTGGACTTGGTGCACGATTTCAACTGGCAGTCGGCTTAAGGCACTTGCCAGCTCTAGATGCCCCTTTTCCAGAGACAGCCTTCCCACCGAGACCAAGACTATGCGATCGGCCGAGAGGCCCAGGTCGCGCCGCTTCTGCTGGGCACGCTGGGCGTCTAGCAGTGGCAGGGGAACCCCATTTTCGATGGGCGCCAGCACCTTCTTTCCATGCCGTGCGATGAAGGGTCGCCGCGCTGCCGCCTGCGAGACGGTTGCGATGTGCGAAGCCAGGCTTAGGGTTGCCGGCTCGATACCTCCCGTCATGACCAATCGTCTCGCGGCCAGACGACCGCGGGTCAGGTCGCGGTGGGTCCCATGCACGGTCACCAAGACGTTGCGACATCCGGCCAAACGGGCTGCCGCGGCGGCGTGGAAGCCCTCACTGCCCAGACCCCGAACGTGGACCAAATCAGGAGCGATGGCGCCGAGGGTCGTGGCCCACTCGCGGATCCTGCGCAGGTCGATAGACCCAGTCGAGCTCGTCTGTGTCAACGGGACAAAATCGAATCTGTCAGCCAGGCTGGAGTCGAGAACACGTTGTAACGCTGTCTGTGGTCCACCCGTACCAGGAGCCCCAAAGCTGTGCTGGACGACGACTGGTTTGGCCACTCGAATTTCCCCTGTAACCTCGACATTTCCGGCGAAGGATCATCGTATCGGGCGACTGATCTGCCACCTATTCAGGAGCGTGAGCGTGGATCCAGCTACGCCGAGTGGGACAGCAGTCCTGTTCATAGGTGGCGAGTTGCCGCACGGGGATGCAACCGCCAACCGCGCCGTATCTCTAGCCAAGGCGCTCCGGGAGGACGGCTGGAGTCCCGTCCTTCTGTCGGAGTACGCCTCGGATCGATCGCATGACGCACGTGGGATCGTCGACGGCATCCCATACGCGAACGTAGGCCCGGCCCAGGGGAGCAGGGTCATGCGGCTGGCGGAGCGATTCCGTCGTCAGAAGCGGGTAGCTGACGCGCTCACCAGCTTGGGTAAGCCAAGTTCAGATGTGGGTCTCCTCATCGTCCACGCAACCCTGTACGGGCGGCTGCTGCAACGGTGGGCAGACCGCAAACAGATCCCCCTCGTCGCCGACCTCATGGAACGCCACGAGCCAGCGCAGTTCGCGCGCGGAAAGTGGGACCCGCGTTACCTCAGGCACCGCCGGCTCTCGAGACTCTGCGCAAGGCGGCCCGCTGGTCTGTTGTTGATCTCCAATCCACTGAAGTCCATGTTGCGACCTCGAGTACCGGCGCTAGTCATGCCGCCGTTCGTCGACACTCGAGAGGTTTTACCTCACAGGAATCTATTCGTGGACAGAGTGGACCACATCTACTTGGCGTATGCCGGAACCCCCAATAACAAGGATCTATTGGGGCCTGTCGTGGACGCCATCGCGGCACTTGAGCCTCGGTTGCGTGCCCGCGTCAAGCTCACCATAGCCGGGCCTACGCGCGAAGGCCTACTCGCGTTAGGAGAGGTAAAAGAGTCATCTCTGCACTCGTGCGGAGGCTCGGTCGAGGTCGTCGGACGGCTTTCCCGTACAGAGGTGCGCCGCCTCTGGAGCGCGAGTGACCTTTGCGTACTCGTCCGCCCACAGACCGGTTACGCCGTCGCCGGATTTCCTTCAAAAGTGCCAGAGGCGATGGCAGCCGGGTGTGCCCTGTTCGGCACGGCTCACGGGGACTTAGCAGACTTTGCCCATGACGGCCAAGATGCTCTCTTGGCAGCATCAGCAAGGTATGAAGATGTCAACGCTGCCTTAATTTTGGCGCTGAAAATGTCGAGGAGTGAACTCGATAGCATACGTCACGCCGCTCGGCAAAGCGCGGAAGACACTTTGTCCGTCACCGCGTGGGCGCCCCGGCTGGGTGCCTTCGTCGAGCAGCTGGTCTCCCGGAATGCCAAGATGGGACACGACGGCGTACTCGGCGCACGGCCGAACCCCGTCCGGTAACGCGGGACCGCCGGTGGTGCGTTGGATGAAGAATTCCGAACGCTGCCGAGATGATTTCCACGGCGATCATTCAAAGGGCCATCTGTTGGCCAACTTAGTCCGCGCTATCACCTGGTTGGCGCGCCCACCCGGGCGCCGATGGCCGCGGGAGGTCCACTTGGCCACGATATAGATCAGGGTTGTGGTCACAAAACCGATCGTGGCCGGCCGAGAGATGCCGATCTGATTATTCGCCGGGATATAGGCGATGAATAGCATCAGTTGTGCGAACAGCAGCAACGCAACAACCGACCGCTTATAGACCGCCTCGACCCACAGTCGGCACCACCACCACCCGAGAATGAACATGAGGGCGACCACCCCGGGGAAGGTCAAGTCGGATGCGAGCCAAGGGTATGCCGTCGCCCAATACATCCCTTGGGGCCAGCCCGTCCGGATCTCGGTCCGAGCTGGATAGGTGGTGTCGGCCATACTGTCACCAAACCCGTACTGCGCAAGGTACGAGTCGATAGCTCGAGACCCTCCCCGCATCTCGGACCACTCGAACGGGGTGTCAAGGTTGTAGGACAGCCCAAGGTAGCCGTGAGTCGGGTAAAAGCCGACGACTGTCAATCCACGGGCAAGGTTGGTGCCAAGGACGGCCTCGACGGCAGGGTTGGGCGCAAACTTTCCACTCAGGCCGCCGACGCTGGTGAGTCGGTCTGCCTGCGTGTAGGTCATATAGCCACCGAACGCGAGCCCAACGGCGAGTACAGGCAGGAGCATTCTGCGCGTAATGCGAACTCCGCCTTCGCTCGGGCGGCGCACCGCCCTGACCATGAAACCCACGAGCGCGAATACGACCAAGTCACCTAGCCCTTTTGTGGTGCCGATAAACAGGTAATAGGCCACGTAGGCACCCACGCCTACCAACACCATTACCTTGACAGCAACGTAAAGGCGCTTCCAGTAGATCACGGCCAACGGGACTACTGGCACGTACAGCACAGAGGCCAGGGTGATAATTTGCACGACGGTGTTTGATGTCTCCGCCTGCTGCTGCTGGTAGACGTTGAACTTCGACAAGTACGCACTGCCCGGGTTGAGCACTGCGGTGACAATGTCACTGGGCCCAGTCGCCCCGTAGGCTGCCAGCATACTTAATCCGTAGAGACCGAGATAGATCGCCGATGCTCGGGTGAGTCGGATGAGCGACCGGAGCTTCTCCGTCGTCTCCGGTGGCGCCACAGACTCGTTTACATAGCGGCGCGCCGACAGCCAGTACCCGAGCCAAAGCGCCCCAGCTGCGCAGAGCACGTAAACCGACAGCGCCCATAGGTCAGCTACCAAGGAGGGCTGGCCGATCAGAAGGAACGCGCCGTAGGTGCCCAGCAGCCACACCATTGCCGCGCGGATGGGCAGTTTGAGGCCAGATCCGGCAGCAGCGGTGGAGGCGTCTGGCGTCCAGCCGTTCCCACCCCAACCTTCAATGCGCCCGCTTGGTGCGGATGAGGATGGTGCATTCCTCATGACGAGTCGATGGACAGCATCGCGGGCGTGCAGGCAACAATCGCGGGCGTGCACGGAACACCAGTGACCAGCACACCCACCGCGTTCATCGGGACCGCCGCTCTTCCTGGGATATGACACCTCGACGTGCGGATCTCATTCGGAGACGCGGTTCGGTTAGTATGGCCGTCGGTTGGGAACATGATGCAAAGGCTAGCGCCCAGTCCGCCCTCTCGCCTGGTCTCACCCAGGCCGCACCCATTCGCGTAGCCCACCACTCGTCTTGCTAGATGTTCCGATGCGACCCACCGAATTGATGACACGATGTCCGACACCGAGCGCCACGTGCAGACTCCGCAGAAGGTGCTGGCCGCCACTGTCATGCTTGCCCCATCTCGCTCGTCTCTTTCACGTTCTTCTGCTTTGCGTAGCTCACAGTATTGGTAATGCAGATTCGGTGGCCGAACTCAGCATCTTCTCCACGCGAGACAGACCGATCTCTCGCGAGAACTGGCTTTCAAACGTGCTGCGCGCGTTCCGACCCAGCGCGGCTAGCTCGACTTCCCCCATTTCGACGAACTTTCGAAGTACGTCTTTCACCTCGGCTGACCCTGGGGCTACGGCAGTGCCAGCCTCTGCGTCCCGAATCACGGCCGCTACGTCACCTACTGCATGCGCCAAGATGGGCTTTCCTGCTGCAAGGCATGCCTGAATCTTGCTGGGCATCGTGACCCTCATGAGCGGGCGGTCGGCCAGAGAGACCACTTGCACGTCACAGGCAGCCACATAGCGCTCGAGAGAGGCTTTGGATTGCCGTCCGACGAACTGTACATTCGCCGAGGGAAGATCTTCTGCCAGTCCGCGAAGCGCAGCTTCGCTCGAGCCACTACCCACCAGAAGGAGTTGTGCCCTTGCCAGGTCGGCGAATTCCTTAATCAAGAGATCCAAGGCCTGGAAGTCGCCAAAGTTCCCCGCGTAAAGGAAGATCCGTCGATCCTGAGGAAGACCCAACTCTTGACGAAGCGCCGCAACGTCTACATCGGTGGGTGGACAGAAGGGCTCTGCCTCCCAGTTGGGCGTGTAGTGAATCCGCCCGGCGTCAACCCCGCGATCAATGAGAACCTGTCTCATTCCAGGAGAGATGATCCCGATAGCCGCTGCGTCCGAATAGGTGGCCGCCGAAACGGGACCGATGGCCCCACGTACAACTTGCTGGAGCGACCTTGGCAGCAAGCTGCTCTCGGTGACCGAGTCGGGCCAGAGGTCCTGAAGAATCATGGCACGAGGGGCCCGACGCGCGCCGCTGAGCATTGCCGGTATGGCCGCTAGCGCCGGCGAGGAGTAGGTGAGCCAGACGTCTGGCCCGGGAACTTTCCGCGCCGCCCAGGACGCAGAGAGCGCAAAGCTTCCATAGTTTGCCATGCGGCCGAAGACTGACGTCCCGTGATTGGCGAGGATGGGCGTCCGATGCACCCGGATGTCCCTGAAGGTTTCCATGGCACCGAACCGCTGCCTATAGCCTGGGTAAATGCGCCCATGCGGATAGTTGGGGTAGCCGGTGATCACCGAAACATCGTGACCGCGATCGTGCAGGCCTTCGGCAATCTGGAACGCAATGTGTGCTGGTTCCGGAGGAAACCACTGCGTGACATAGGCAATTCTCATGCGGTCCCACGATCTTCTGTTACAGGCCCCTGAAAAGCAGGCATGGTGGCAGACCCTTTGGCCGCGATGCCTTGACGGCGTAGGACGGAGGCCGCGGTCACGGCGAGGATTCGCAAGTCCGTCCGCAAGCTAGCGGTGTTGACGTACTGGACGTCGAGGCGGAACTTATCCTCCCAAGACAGCGCGTTCCGACCAGAAACTTGGGCTAGGCCCGTGAGTCCCGGGCGCACGTCATGCCGTTGTGCCTGCTCCGGGGAGTACAGCGGCAGATACTGCATGAGCAATGGTCGCGGCCCTACGAGCGACATGTCGCCTCGGATCACGTTCCATAGGGTTGGGAGCTCGTCGAGGCTTGTAGATCTCAGCACCCGTCCGAAGTTCGTCATCCGGGAGGCATCGTCGACCTGTCCAAGTGCCTCGTTGACCGGCAGCATGCTCCGGAACTTGCGCAACGTGAACGGCTCGCCGTGGTGCCCCGGTCGGGCCTGCTTGAAGAGCATCGGGCGACCCAGCTTCCGAATGACCAAGAGGCCTACGAGGCCCTGGACCGGAAGGGACACCACGAAGGCAGGCACCGCTATGGCGAGATCGAACACCCGCTTTGCGTCTGGCAAGCGTGCGCTCATGAGTCAAGGTGGCCGGTGAGTGCGTCGATGACCCGGTCGATGTCGTCGTCGGTAAGACTCGCTCCGCTCGGAAGGGTCACACCGGTGCGGAAGAGCTCGGTGGAGACCCCAGTGACGAAAGCGCGGTGGGCCGAGTAGACCGGCTGGAGGTGCATGGGCTTCCAAACGTGACGAGCCTCGATGTCTGCCCGGTTGAGCGCTGACACAGCCGCGTCAGCGATCCCTCGTCCGTCACGGTCGATGATGATGGTCGTGAGCCAGCAGTTGTCCCCATCGTCGGTGTCGGCTCCCGAACGCCCCAGGAGGCGTACGTCGCCGTACGGAGCGAGCGCTTTGGCATACAGGTCCCGGATTTCGCGGCGTCGCGCGATCATGCCGTCGAGCCGTTCGAGCTGACCGCGGCCGAGGGCAGCGAGCACGTTCGACATCCGGTAGTTGTAACCGATGTCCGTGTGCTCGTACCACGGCACCGGCTGGCGGGCCTGTGTCGAGAGGTAGCGGGCGCGACCCAGGAGGTCCATGTCGTCGCTGAGGAGCATCCCGCCACCCGAGGTGGTCATGATCTTGTTGCCGTTGAAGGAGAGCGCGGCGGAGCGGCCGAACGAACCGGCAGAGCGCCCGGCGTGAGACGCCCCGAGGGCCTCGGCAGCGTCCTCGACCACGACGACGTCCCGCTCGTTCAGCAATGGCAGCAGCCGCGAGTAGTCGGCGCAGCGACCCAGCAGGTCGACCGGCACCACCGCCGGGACGACCTTGCCCTCGGCGCGCAGGGTGTCGACGGCGTGGACCATGAGGTCGACGTCGACGTTGCCGTCCTGCGGCGAGGAGTCGACGAGCACTGGCTGGGCGCCGGTGTAGAGGATCGCGTTGACCGTCGCAGCGAAGGTCAGGCTCGAGACCGGGATGTAGGTGTCGGGGCCGGCCCCGGCGTCGAGCAGGGCCAGGTGCAGAGCGGCCGTGCCGGAGGACATCGCCAGCGCGCCGGCGACTCCGACCCGCTCCGCGACCGACGCCTCGAAGGCATCGACGTGGGGACCCAGGGGCGCGATCCACCCCGATCGCAGGGCGTCGAGAACGTAGGCCTCTTCGATCTCGGTGACCTCGGCCTTGGACAGATGGATACGGCTCACCGCTGGATCGCCTCCGTGGGGGTGTTCAGGTGGGCTAGGGCCTCGTGTCGCATCCACTCACGGCCGGCCTCGGCTCCCGCGAAGCTCGTGCCGAGAACGACCTCCCGGGGCATGGACGGCACGCCGACACTGTCGACGAGCGGGTGGCCTGTGCTGCGCCGGTCCTCATCGGGCGAGAAGAGCTCCTCGCCGAGCTTTTCGCCTGGGCGCAGGCCGGTGAAGACGACGTCGATGTCACGGCGACCACTCATCCGGATGAGCGTGTTGGCGACCTCGAGGATCTTCACCTGCTCTCCCATCTCGAGCACCATGACCTCACCGTCGACACCGATGGACGCCGCCTCGAGGACGAGCTGACAGGCCTCGGGGATGAGCATGAAGTAGCGGCAGACGTCGGGGTGGGTGACCGTGATCGGGCCACCCATCTCGATCTGGGCCGTGAAGGCGTGCACGACCGAGCCGCGCGAGCCGAGCACGTTGCCGAAGCGCACCGACACGTAGCGACCGTCGGCACGCTTGGCGAAGTCGGCGGTCAGACGCTCGGCGAGCCGCTTGCTGTAGCCGAGAACGCACGTCGGGTTGGCGGCCTTGTCCGTCGAAATGTTGACGAACGTCGAGACGCCGGCAGCCTCAGCGGCCGTCAGGACGTTGAGGGTCCCGATGACGTTGCTCTTCCAGGCCTCGAGAGGGTGCGACTCGAGCAGGGGCAGGTGCTTGAGGGCGGCGGCGTGGAAGACGACCTCGGGGCGGGCACGCTCGAAGGCGTCCGCGAGCGCCTTCGGGTCGCGGATGTCGGCGAGGATGAGGTCGTCCGAGTCGAGCAGGCCGTGCCCGGAGAGTGTCATCTCGGTGGCCTGCAAGCCCGACTCGTCGCGGTCGAGCATGAAGAGGCGCGAGGGGCCGAAGCGCGCGATCTGGCGGCAGAGCTCCGAGCCGATGGAACCGCCGGCGCCGGTGACGAGCACGCGCCGCCCCGAGATCTGGTCAGCGATCGCGGTGGTGTCGAGCTGCACCGGCCGCCGCCCGAGGAGGTCGGCGACGTCGAGGTCACGCAGGTCGTTCGGCGTCGGCCGGCCGCCGATGATGTCCTTGAGCGGCGGCAGGCTGACGACGTCGAGGCCGGCGTCCGCGGCGCGGGACGCGAGGTCACGCAGGGTGGCCGCCTCGGCGTTCGGGAGCGCGAGGACCAGGGTGTCGGCTTCGTACTTCTCGGCCACGGCAGCCAGCGCCTCACGCGTGCCCCGAACACGCAGGCCCTCGAGGCGCAGGCGGTGCTTGGACGGGTCGTCATCGAGGAGCGCCACGGGCACGAAGGAACCGGCACCGTCGTACTTCATGCTGCGCAGGAGGCGACGACCCGCCTCACCGGCTCCGAGGATGATCGCCCTGCGCTCGGCGGGAGCCTGCATGGCCCGGTGCGACCGCACGGTCCGGACGACGAAGCGCAGCGCGAACATCGTGGCGATGGCCAGGGCGCCAGCGGTCAGGGGCACACCCCGGGGGATGACCGGTTGGGCCACCGTGAGCGACCCGAGGAAGAGGAACACGGTGACGACCGCAGTGGTCGTGGTCAGCTCGACGATCTCCTCGAACGATCCGAGCACGTGGCTGATCGAGTAAGGCCCGACGAGGTAGCCGACGATGAGCTGCCCGGTCATGGCCGCGAGCGCGAAGTAGGCCGTGCCTCGCAGGAAGCTGTCGTCGAACTCGAAGTCGAGGCGGATCCAGAGGGCCGCGAAGAGCATCACGACCCAGATCAACGCGTCGACAGCGGCCCAGCCGAGGCGGACCCATCGAGCCCTGCGTACCTGCGCTGTCACCCTGTACTCACCACAATCCCTGACGTGCCCTGATTCACGTACGCGTCCCGGGTGCTGTGGCAGTGACGACCTCGTCCCAGAACCCGACGTGTGAATGGCGACTTTTTTGCACCAATTCGGTCAAACCACGCGTTAGCCGAATGATAGCCGTCAATCGGTGTATCACCTGACATGTCAGCATCGTGGACACGTCGGCCCACGGCCCGCGGACGGCATACGTCATCCCCCGTTCGGACGCTGACGGTCCACTACGCTGCGAGCACCGGGAGCCTCCCGGGCGGTTCGGCCCCGACGTCAGTGCTGGAGGAGCCCGATGTACACCCCCAAGATGAGTTCACGCCTCGCCGTCGAGGCGCTCGGGACCTTCTGGCTCGTCTTCATCGGCTGCGGCTCGGCCATCTTCGACGCGAAGTTCGTCGCCCGGACCCTCGACGGGCAGGTCATCGACTACGGCATCGGCCACCTCGGCGTCGCCATCGCCTTCGGGCTCGCCGTGACGACGATGGCGTATGCCGTGGGGCACGTCTCCGGGGCGCACTTCAACCCCGCGGTCACGATCGGCATCGCCGTCGCGAAGCGTTTCGAGTGGCGCGAGGTGCCGGCCTACGTCGGCGCCCAGCTCGTCGGCGGCCTGCTCGCCGGCGGAGCCCTTGCCGGGCTGCTCTCCTCGACGGGACGTCCCGTCACCGGCAACCTCGCGGCCAACGGCTTCGGCATCCACTCCCCCGGCGGGTTCGCGCTGGGTGGGGTGCTCATCGTCGAGGCCCTCGTCACCGCCTTCTTCGTCTACATCGTCCTCGGCGCGACGAAGGACGACGCCCCCAGGGGCTTCGCCCCGCTCGCCATCGGCTTCGGTCTGCTCCTCGCGCACCTCGTCGCCATCCCGATCAGCAACGCCTCGATCAACCCGGCCCGCTCGACCGCCGTCGCCTTCTTCAACGGCAACGGCGCCCCGGGGCAGCTGTGGGCGTTCTGGGTGGCGCCGATCGTCGGTGGCCTCATCGCCGGCAGCACCTTCGCCTGGATCACCGGCGAGCGCCGCGACGACATGGACATCAGTGGCTCGACCGACATGGTCGAGAACGCCGCGGTCGACGACGAGGGCCGACCCGTCCTCGACGTCGACTCGAATGAAGGCCAGCGCTCTATTTCCTGAATATGAAGATATGATCTTCACATGTCAGATCTGAAGGCCGAACCTTCACCGGTGGCGCTCATCGGCGACATCGTCGAGTCCCGCACCCACCGCGAGCGCCAGGCCCTGCACGACGCCTTCGAGGCGGCCGTGGCCCGGGCCAACGCCGAGGTGCCGATCGACGACCCGGCCGTCATCACCGTCGGGGACGAGTTCCAGGGCGTCTACCCCACCCTGGGAGCGGCGCTGCGGGCCAGCTTCGTCGTCCGCACCGAGCTCTTCCCCCGGGCGGACGTCCGCTTCGGCCTCGGCCGCGGTGCCGTCACGACGCTCGACCCCGTGCGCGGCATCCACGACGGGCCTGCCTACTGGGCCGCCCGCGAGGCCATCACCGTGGCGGAGGACCGGGCGCAGCGCGCGCAGACGCGCACGTCCCGGACGGCCTACGTCGCCCCCGACGAGGCTCCGGCCACCGTCGCAGCGGTGCGGGCTGCGCTCGACTGTCTGGACTTCATGGTTGGCTCCATGTCGACCACCTCACGCGAGATCCTCGGAGGACTCATGCACGGCCACGCGCAGCACGACGTCGCCGACCGGGTCGGCATCAGCCCGTCCGCGGTCTCGCAGCGCGTGCGCCGTGACGGCATCGGGGTCGCGCTCGAGGCGATGACGACGCTCGGCGACCTGCCGTGACGTGGCTGTCGATCGTCCTCGCCGGCATCGGCGTCGGCGACATCGTCCGGTCGACGTCATGGCGACCCGGCCGGGCCGTCGGGCACGTGGCCGCCCCGGTCGTCATCCTCGGCCTCGCCCTCGTGGCCGGGATGCACGGTTGGGCCGACCTGCTCGCCCTCGCCCTCGCCGCCGTCGCCGGGGCCGGATGGGCCGAGCTGTCGCGTCGCACCCAGATGACGGGTCGCGGCGCCCTCGCGCCGCTGGCCGTCTTCGCGGCCCTCGTCGTCGGTCTCCTCGCCTTCTCCGGGGCAGCGTCGCCGGCGGGCGGCGCGCTCGTGACGTGGCTCGGCTGGGCCGACCTCCCGGGCACCGGTCCGCTCCCTGTCGGGCGGGTCCTGCTCCTCACCGGGCTCGTCCTCTTCAACGTCGCGACGGCCAACGTCATCGTGCGCCTCGTCCTGCTCACCATCGGGGCCCTGCGCCCGTCCGACGTCACCAACGCCAACGCAGCCGCCGCGGCCGCCGCCTCCCTCACGGGGCGTGCTGCTCCCCCGACCAGCGGCCAGCCCGCCGACCGCCTCAAGGGCGGGCGCCTGCTCGGGCCCATGGAGCGCCTCGTCATCCTCGGCCTCGGCGTGGCCGGCGAGTTCGGCGCTGCCGGTCTCGTCATCGCCGCCAAGGGACTGCTCCGTTTCCCCGAGATCCAGGCGGCCGCCCGCTCGGCGAGCGGCGACCCCACCGGGACGGGCTCCTACCCGGGCGGCCCGGCCGGCATCGACGACGTCACCGAGTACTTCCTCGTCGGCAGCTTCGTCAGCTGGCTCATCGCCCTCGGGTCGCTCGCCCTCACCGTCTGAGCCGTCCCGCCGCCCTCCCACCACGCCTGCGCAGGAGAGACATGGCCCGCCCCACTCTCGGCCGTCGGATCCGTCGACGCCTCCGCCCGGTGCGCGCTCGCCTTCGCGAGCAGCGCACCGACCTGCGGGACGTGCTGGCGGTGCGCGCCGCCCGTCGTCACCTCGACCGCCTCGATCGTCGCGGCAGCCCGCGGACCGGCGACACGGCCGCCGTCCTGCACCTCTACTACGCCGATGTGTGGCCCGCCCTCGTGCCGTCACTCGAGCGCCTCGCCGCCGCGGGAGTCGACCTCTACGTCACGCTCCCCCGACAGCACGCCCACCACGCGCCAGAGATCGAGGCAGCCCTGCCGGGCACACGGTGCGTCACCGTGCCCAACCGGGGCCGCGACGTCCTGCCCTTCCTCGTGGTGGCCGAGCACCTCGCCGACCGCGGCTACGTCGCAGCCCTCAAGATCCACGCCAAGAAGTCGCTCCACTTCGGCGCCGGCGACGTCTGGCGCGACCAGATGGTCGAGGAGCTCGTCCCCACCGACCCGGCGATCCTGGCCGAGCTCGTCGAGGTGCTGCACCGCCCCGACACCGGGGTCATCGGCCCCCGAGGCAGCTACTTCGCCCTCTCCACCTACTGGGCCGGCAACGCCGACACCGTCCGCCGCCTCGTCGAGCCGGCTGTGACGCCCGAGGCGTTGTCCCGGCTCGAGGAACCGAGGGAGCTCGGCTTCTTCGCCGGGACGATGTTCTGGACCCGCCTCGACGCGATCCGTCCGCTGCTGCGCCAGGACGCCCTCGGCTTCGTCCGCGAGCCGACCCCGAAGGACGGCACGCTCGCCCACGCCCTCGAGCGCGCGATGACCGTGCTGCCCGAGCTGCTGGGTCGCCGACAGTACGACTCCGACGGCACCGTGATTGCGCCCCGAGCGGTCCGCGCCGACCCGCTGCCCCAGTGATACCGCGACGCGACTCTGGCGGCCAAGGCTGAGGAGGCCGACAAGGCAGCGAAGGCCCGCCGCAACCGCAACCGCGACCGCGCCCCGGGCACCGACCCGGCGTGACGGCATACGCCCTCGGGTGAGCCGTCGGCAGCGCTCACCGGGCGCGAGTGATCGTCGTCACGCCCGTTGCGTACGCATGCGGCGGGCCCGCGCTGAGCACCGGCGCCCGTCCGGACGAGCAGGTGGCCACTGATAGCGTCGGAACGTCCAGCGCCACACCGATGTGAAGGGCCTACCTGTGAGCACTACCCCCGTCAAGGTCGCCGTCACCGGCGCCGCCGGCCAGATCGGCTACAGCCTCCTGTTCCGCATCGCGAGCGGTGCCCTGCTCGGGCCCGACACCCCGGTGGAGCTGCGCCTGCTCGAGATCACCCCCGCGCTCAAGGCGCTCGAGGGCGTCGTCATGGAGCTCGACGACTGCGCCTTCCCGACCCTCGCCGGCGTCCAGATCGGCGACGACGCGACGAAGGTCTTCGACGGCGTCAACCACGCCCTCCTCGTCGGCGCGCGCCCCCGCGGCCCGGGCATGGAGCGCGGTGACCTCCTCGAGGCCAACGGCGGCATCTTCGCCCCGCAGGGCAAGGCCCTGAACGAGGTCGCGGCCGACGACATCCGCATCACCGTGACCGGCAACCCGGCCAACACCAACGCGCTCATCGCCATGAGCAACGCCCCCGACATCCCGACCGAGCGCTTCTCGGCCCTGACGCGCCTCGACCACAACCGCGCGATCAGCCAGCTCGCCGCCAAGCTCGGCGTGCCGGTCACCGAGATCAAGAAGATGACGATCTGGGGCAACCACTCCGCGACCCAGTACCCGGACCTGTTCCACGCCGAGGTCGGTGGCCGCAACGCCGCCGAGGCCGTCGGTGACCAGGACTGGCTGGCCGGCACGTTCATCCCGACCGTCGCCAAGCGCGGCGCGGCGATCATCGAGGCGCGCGGCGCCAGCTCGGCCGCATCGGCTGCCTCCGCGACCATCGACCACGCCCGCACGTGGGTGCAGGGCACGCCCGACGGTGACTGGGTCTCGATGGCCGTGCGCTCCGACGGCTCCTACGGCGTGCAGGAGGGGCTCATCTCCTCCTTCCCCGTCACCGTCAAGGACGGCGCGTGGAGCATCGTCCAGGGCCTGGACATCGACGACTTCTCGCGCGGCAAGATCGACGCCTCGGTCGCCGAGCTCGCCGAGGAGCGCGACGCCGTCAAGGGTCTCGGCCTCATCTGAGCCGACCGCTCACGCCGAAGGGCGCCGTCCACCACGAGGTGGGCGGCGCCCTTCGCGTATGCCGTGTGTCCGGGTCAGCGACGCCAGCCCAGCCGGGCGGCCCTCGCCTTGACGGCCTCGGTCAGCGAGGGCGACATGCCCTGCGGCCGCACGTGCGTGCCGCGCAGCCGCCAGTACTTCGCCTCGACGAGCTTCGTCAGCTCGCCGGGGTGGCGCACCCACAGGCGAACGAGCCGGACCCGCTGGACTGCCTTCTGGCGCAACAGGTCCCACGTCGGCACGTCCCGTTCGTAGACGAGCTCGAGGTCGAATCGCTCGTTGACGACGCGGGGTGAGATCCGGGCGCCGACCGTCATGTTGAGCAGGTTGGTGCCGTGGATGACCTGCACCCACATCGGCGGCGCACTCACCTCCCGGAGAGGACCCCACTCGCGTGCGCGGGCGTGCCGGGCGGCATACACGGTGCGCGGCGTCGTCTCGGCGCGGCGGCGCTCGACGAGCGTGAGGAACGGGCTCGAGAGCTGGTCGTAGAGGTAGGTGGCGCCGCTCCGGTCGATCTGGATGCCGCGCGGGAAGTCGACGAAGAGGCCGTCCGTCGGCGCGAACTCGCCCTGCGCGCCCGCCATGAAGTCGCGCGCGATGGCGTCGTCGCTGTCGAGGCGGGTCGTCAGCAGCCAGGGCGGCGCGCTGTCCGCCGGGCTGCGCTCGGCGATCGCGCGGCCGAAGATCGACGGCGTCCACCGCTCGTGGCTCCAGACCGGGGTGAACGTGCCCTCGGCGAGAGCCTCGACGTCGGCGCGGAAGTCGTCGCTGCAGCGGTCGTCGAAGAGGACGAGCCAGGTGAAGTCCGCGCCCTGCTGGCTGCGCACCGAGGACCAGCAGGCGTCGACGAAGAAGCCGAGGCGGTAGCGCAGCCACTCCTCCTGCGCCGGGACGTCGGCCGAGAAGACCGCGCTGAAGCGGGTCAGGAGGTAGTGCTCGAACGCCGGGGGCGCAGGGCTCGGCACGGTCGCTCGGTCAGCGCGCGGTGCGGCCGACGGAGGTGCGGTCGGGCACGTCGGCACGGACGTTGACGGTGGCCGACGCGATGAGCACCCCGATGCCCAGCGTCAGCAGGATGACGACGTCGAGGGTGCGGGAGCGGACGTTGAGCCCACCCGCCTTGCGCGAGGGGCGGGCCACGAGCCGGATCAGCGCGCCGAGGAAGAAGGCCCCGGCCATGATGCGTCCGCCCCACCGGACGTCGAGGAAGGCGATGACGAGGACCCCGACGGCGGCCAGACCGGCGACGAGGTACCACCAGCCGAGGACGACGAAGCCACTACCCCGCCACTGCATCGGGGCCGCTCAGGCGCCGGACGCGACCGAGGACTCGGCCGCCTCGACGATGTTGGTGAGCAGCAGTGCCCGGGTCATCGGACCGACGCCGCCCGGGTTGGGGCTGACCCACCCGGCGACCTCGGCGACGTCGAGGGCGACATCGCCGGCGATCTTGCCGTCGACGCGACTCACGCCGACGTCGAGCACCGCGGCTCCGGGCTTGACCATGGCCTTGGTGACGATGCCGGGCACGCCGGCCGCGGCGATGACGATGTCAGCCTGCCGCACCTCGGCGGCGAGGTCCTTGGTGCCCGTGTGGCAGAGCGTCACGGTGGCGTTCTCGCTCTTGCGGGTGAGGATGAGGCCGAGCGGGCGGCCCACGGTGAGGCCGCGCCCGATGACGACGACCTTGGCGCCCGCGATCGGCACGTCGTGACGGCGAAGCAGCTCGATGCAGCCCATCGGCGTGCACGGCAGCGGGGCCGGCTTGCCGAGCGCGAGCCAGCCGAGGTTCATCGGGTGCAGGCCGTCGACGTCCTTGCTCGGGTCGACGCGCGAGAGCAGCGCCATCTCGTCGAGGCCGGTCGGCTGCTGGACGAGGAAGCCGGTGCACGTGGGGTCGGCATTGAGCTCGTCGATGACGGCCTCGACCTCGGCCTGGCTGGCGGTGGCCGGAAGGTCACGGCGCAGGCTCGTGATGCCGATCTCGGCGCAGTCCTTGTGCTTGGCGTTGACGTACCAGTGGCTGCCCGGGTCGTCGCCGACGAGCACCGTGCCGAGGCCGGGCACGACCCCCTGCTCGCGGAGGCGAGCGACCCGCTGGGTCAGCTCGACCTTGATCGCCTTGAGGGTGGCCTTGCCGTCGAGGATCTGTGCCGTCACGGTGGACATCCTGCCACCCCTGCCCGCGCGGCGTGCTCGCGGCTCAGTCGGCCAGCAGGCGCATCAGCTCGGCGACGTTGCGCTCCCACGTCATGGACTCGGCCCGTGTGCGCAGGGCCTGGCCGCGGCTGACCCGCTCGGTCGGGCACGTGACGAGCGCGTGGAGCGCGTCGGCGAAGTGCACGGTGTCGCGCGGGTCGACGTAGACGCCGTCGGGGCCGAGGTACTCCGGTATGCCGCCGCTGCGGGCCGAGACCACCGGCAGCCCCGAGGCCATCGCCTCGGTGACCACCTGACCGGCCGGCTCCTGCCACTCGACGGGCATCGCGAAGACGTCGGCCGCACCGTAGACGGCGGGCAGCGCGCGGCGGTCGACGAACGGGGTGAACCGCACGAGATCGCCGAGCGGCGCGGCAGCGCGCCGCAGCGCGAGCTCGTAGGCCGAGAGGCCGTCGGCAGGACGGAGCCCGGCCGAGCCGACGACGTGGACCCGGAAGTCTCGGGTGCGCCTGGCCAGCACCTCCGCGGCGGCGACGAGGTGGTGGACCCCCTTGTGCGGCATGACGTTGCCGACGGACAGGATCGTCACCGGCGCACCGGGGACGCGCGGGACGGGCCGGAAGGTCTCGGAGTCGACGCCGTTGCGCAGGACGTGCAGGTTCTCGGGTCGGTGGCCGATCCGGTCGACGATGGTCGCGACGAGGTGGTCGCTGACGGCCACGGTGACGTGGGTGCGTGCGATGACCCGTCGGATCTCCGAGGCTCGCCACGAGCGGAAGACGTCGTTGCCGAGGTGGAGCACCACCTTGCCGCCGAACCGGCGAATGAGCCGGTCGGTCACGGCGCCGGCGTAGTTGTAGACGACGAGAGCCTCCGCGTCGGCGGGGACGGCGTCGAGCGCCTCCCGGTGGAACCGCGCGACGAGCGGTCGGCGCCCGACGGTGACACCGCATACGGCATCGACGCGTCGCTCGAGGTCGGTGAACCACTCTCGCCGGGTCGAGCGCGCCGACGCGTAGCGCACGAGCGTGCCGTCGTCGTAGTCGTGCCGGCGACGGTCGCTGACGACGACGTAGGTGCGGCCACCGAGAGACTCGTGGGCGCGCGCCTGCGCGTTGATCTTCGTCGACATGGCGTTGCCCGTCGCTGTCGAGTACTCCGAGAAGACGTAGGCGAGCTGGGCCACCGGGCTGACGAGCGGCACCGTCGCTGAGGACGCGTGCTCGTGCTGCCTCGAGGGGTCCATCGTCCTCACTCCTGCATCGCGCGGGCCCCGAGAACGCGTGGCACGCCGCCACGGTCAGAGCGTACGAGACGCACGAGCCGCACGTGAGCACAACGGACATAACAGGACCGGCCCCGACGTCGGCGACGTCGGGGCCGGGACGGCGGCTCAGCTGGGTGAGACCAGGTCAGGTCAGGTCAGGTCAGGTCAGGTCAGGTCAGGTCGGCGAGGGGGACGTCGGCATCGGTGAGCCGGTCCCGGTCGACGACGGTGCGGTCGCGCACGAGCCGCTGGACGTCGTCGATAGTGTCCCAGACGTTGACGTGCATGCCCGCGAGCACGCGCACCCCGTCGCCCTCGGGCACGACCCAGAACGCCATGAACTCGTTGCTCGACGGCTCGCCGCGCAGCAGCACCTCGGCGTCGGACCCGCGCGGGACGTAGCCGGCGTACTCGAGGCCGATGTCGTACTGGTCGGAGAAGAAGAACGGGATCGGGTCGTAGGTGACGTCCTGGCCCGCCATCGAGCGACCCGCCGCGAGCCCGCCGTCGTGGGCGTTGGCCCAGTGCTCGACGCGGACGTTCGTGTCGAGCGCCGTGGAACGCCAGCTCGCGACGTCACCGGCCGCCCACACGCCCTCGGCCGACGTGCGCAGCGCCTCGTCGGTCGTGATGCCGTTGGCGGTGTCGATGCCGGCGCCCTCGGCGAGCCCGGTGTTGGGCGTGATGCCGACCCCGACGACGACGGCATCGGCCGGGAGGGTGTCGCCGGACGTCGTGACGACGCCCGTCACCGAGGTCTCACCCTCGATGCGCTCGACGCCGTCGCCGAACCGGAACTCGACCCCGTGCCCCCGGTGCAGCTGCGCGAACCAGCCCCCGACCTGCTCGCCCATGACGCCGAGGAGGGGTGCGGCCTGGGGCTCGATGACGGTGACGTTGCAGCCGGCGTCGCGGGCCGCCGCGGCGACCTCGAGGCCGATCCACCCGGCGCCCACGATGATGATGCGGGCCCCGTCGGTCAAGCGCGCCTTGAGCGCCTCGGACTCCTGCATCTCACGGAGGTAGAGCACGCCGTCGAGGTCCGCGCCGGGCACGTCGAGCGCGCGTGCCGACGATCCCGTCGCGATGAGCAGCCGCTCGTAGGAAAGCGCGTCGCCGTCGGCGAGCGTCAGCACGTGCTGCTCGGCGTCGAGAGACGTGGCGGGTCTGCCGAGTCGCAGCTCGACCCCGTGCTCGGCGTACCAGTCGCGGTCGTGGGTGAAGGCCGTCTCCATCTCGTCCTCGCCCTTGAGCACGGCCTTGGACAGCGGCGGCCGCTCGTAGGGCAGCCGGTCCTCCTCCGTCACGAGGACGATGGCACCGTCCGTGTCGCTCTCGCGGATCCCCTCGATGGCCTTCGCCGCGGCGAGCCCTCCGCCGACGATCACGTATGCCGTGCGCCCCTGCTGTCCGGTCGTGTCAGTGGTCATGTCCACACCTTCACACGCGCGCCCGTGCCCGTCGAGACCCACGCCCTCGGTTCGCTCGGTTCACCAGGTGACGTCGCGGCCGAGCTCCCGCATCGTCACGAGCATCGCGTCGTAGCGGGCCCGACCGACCTCTGCGCGGAGCCGGTCCTCGGCCTCCGCGATGAGCGCGAGGGTCTGGTCGACGACGGCATCGCCGGCGGGGGTCCGTGCCACCCAGCGCACGCGGCGGTCCGACGCGCTCGGGCTGCTCTGCACGAGGCCCAGCTCCTCGAGGGTGTCGACGAGCTGACCGATGGCCTGCTTCGTGACGCCGGCGCGGGACGCGAGGTCGGTGACCCGCAGGCCGTCGGCCGGGATGATCTGGAGCAGCCGCGCCCGGCGACCACCGATCGCCTCGAGGTCCGGCGGCGCGATGGCCCGCATCTCTCGGGACAGCCTGCGCCCCAAGGCATCCGACCAGCGGAAGAGGTGGTCGGGGAGGTCGTCGTCCGCACCCGCGGGTGCGGACGGCATACCTACGCTCTTGCCTCGCGCCATGCTCCGACCCTATCCTCGAAATGGTCAAGACGCTTTACTTTCTGAGGGGGACTCATGTCAGTCGACATCACCGGTGTCACGGCACGGCTGGCCCGTGTCCCCGTCGACGCCGTCACGCTGTCGCCGATCGACTACGACTGGGGCTCGCCCGCGACGGCGGGGCTGTGGCACGCCTCGGCCGCGGGCCCGGACGGCGGCGAGGCCGTGTGGTTCGTCAAGCTGCTGCGCCACCCGCGCCTCTGGCCCGGTCTCGTCCACGTGCCCGAAGGACCCCTCCGCGACTCGTTCGTCGACTTCTTCCCGTGGCGCTTCGAGCTCGACATGACGCTGTCGGGGATCGACGAGGTGCTGCCACCCGGTATGCGGATGCCCGCACTGCACCATCACGAGGTCTTCGACGATGACCACATCGGGCTCTGGTGGGAGTTCGTCGACGAGCGCCGCGGCCCGTGGACGATCGACGAGCTCGCCCGTGCGGCAAGGCTGCTCGGGCGGCTAGCCGCGCGTCGCCGGTCGGGCGCACCCGTCAACGACCGTCTCCCGGAGACGTGCCTGCTCCCCGACGGTGCGGCGCTGCGCTACCTCGTCGAGGGCCGGGTGCTGATCGGGGCCGGCACCGACCTCGCCGACGACGACCTCTGGTCGCGGCCCGCTCTCGCCGAGGCCCTCCGTGACCCGGGGGACCCCGGTCTGCGTGACGAGCTGCGGGAGCTCCTTCCGCTGGTCCTGGACGTCCTCGCCGAGCTCGAGGCCCTCCCCCAGACCTATGCCCACGGTGACGCGAGCATCCAGAACATCCTCATCTGCAACGGCGAGGACGACCTCGTGGTCATCGACTGGGGCTTCGGCTCGCCGCTCGCCGTCGGCTTCGACCTCGGCCAGCTGCTCGTCGGACCCATGCATGCGGGGCTGACCCCGGCGTCCGACATCGCGCGCATCGACGCCGCGATCTTCGACGCCTACCTGGGTGGCCTCGCTGACGAGGGCTACGCCGCCGACCCGGAGGACGTGCGCTTCGGCTACCTCGGGTCCCTCTTCGCGCGCTCGCTCTTCACGGCGCTGCCGACCGTCGAGCTTCGCGGCCCGGACGCGGACTCGCTGCGTCGGACGGTGCGTGAGCGGGTGGCCCTGACCCGGGCCATGCTCGACCTCACGGCTCCGGTCGTACGCCGCCGCCTCGCCCGCGTGGACGCCTGACCCCCGCGGTCAGGAGGTCCAGGCCCGCCAGAGGGCGGCGTACTCCCCGTCCTGCTCGACGAGCTCGTCGTGGCTGCCGAGCTCGGCGACCCGCCCGTCGATGACGACCGCGATGCGGTCGGCGTCGTGCGCCGTGTGGAGGCGGTGCGCGATCGCGACGACGGTGCGCCCGGTGAGCAGCGCGTTCATCGAGCCCTCGAGGTGTCGGGCGGTGCGCGGGTCGATGAGGGATGTCGCCTCGTCGAGGACGATGGTGTGCGGGTCGGCGAGGATGAGTCGGGCCAGGGCGATCTGCTGGGCGCGGCCCGGGGTCAGCACCTGGTGGCCCGAGCCGAGCTTGGTGTCCAGGCCCTCCGGGAGCCGCTCGACCCACTCGAGGGCGTCGACGGCGCGCAGGGCCTCGCGGACCTCCTCGTCGGTCGAGCCCTCGCGCGCCAGCACGACGTTGTCGCGCACCGACCCGATGAAGACGTGGTGCTCCTGGGTGACGAGGGCGACCTCGGCGCGCAGCTGGTCGAGCGGGAGCGACGTCAGCTCGACGCCGCCGACCGTCACCGACCCGGTGCGGGGGCCGTGGATGCCCGACAGCAGGCGACCCAGCGTCGACTTGCCGGAGCCGCTCGGACCGACGATCGCGAGGCGCTCCCCCGTGCCGAGGTCGAGGTCGATGCCGTGCAGCACGTCGTGACCGGCGCGGTAGGCGTAGCGCAGGTCGGTGCCGACGAGCTCGGGCCCGGTGGGTCGGTCGGCGCCTGCCTCACGGTCGGGCGGGACGGTCGCGATGCCGAGCAGTCGGGTCGTCGACGCGATGCCGACCTGGACCCGGTCGACGGTGTGCACGAGCATGTCGAACGGCCCCCACAGCGCCTCGGTGTAGAGGATCGCCGTGGTGATCTGACCGAGGGTGGCCCAGCCCTGGGCGTAGCCGATGGCGCCGAGGAGCAGCACGAGCACCCGCGGCAGGCTGAAGGCGATGTCCATGACGGCGAAGAGCAGGTTGCGCAGCGTCATCGTGTAGCGCTCGGCCTGGCCGGACACCTCGATGTCCTCGTCGCCGCGACGCAGGCGGTGACGCGTCAGGCCCAGGGCCTCGACGGTGCGGGCGCCCTCCACGGTCTCGGTGAGCGTGGTGTTGATGCGCGAGTAGGTGCCGCCCTCGGTGAGGTAGCCCTTCGGCGCGCGCCCGAGATAGCGGCGCACCTGGAAGAGCGCGAGCGACATGAGGACGATCGACGGCAACGACAGCAGCGGCGCGTTGCTCACCATGGCGACGAGGGTCAGCACGACGGTGATGCTCGCGATGATGGCCTCGGGCAGCGCCCAGCGCACGCTCTCGCTCATCGTGCCGACGTCGCGGGTGACTCGCGTGACGAGGTCGCCGGAGCTCGCACTCTCGACGCGCGAGAGCGGCAGCCGCAGGATCGCGTGCACGATGTACTCGCGGGCCGTCGCGAGGACGCTCTGGCCGAGCACCGTCGAGGAGATCTTGGCCGCGAAGGTGAACGCGCTCTGCACGACGACGAGCCCGGCGACGACGAGCGCCGCGGAGTTGGCCCCAGCCATGGCGGCATCGACCCGGCCCGCCTCGACGTCGGCGACCGTCGAGTCGACGAGCTCACCGAGCAGACGCGGCACGAGCAGGCCCGCCGTGGCGGCGAGCGCGTTGGCGAGGACGACGGCGACGACGAGCAGCCGCTCCTGCGAGAGCAGCCCGCCGATGAAGCGCACGACGCGTGCGTTGTCGGCGATGGGCAGGCCGGTGCGGGCGTTCATCGTGTCGGCGACGAACTCCTGGGCCCGCCGCTCGCGCAGCAGGTGGCGCCGGTGCAGCGCGCTGAGCCGCTCCCCGACCGAGGCGGACTGCGGCGGCCGCAGCTCGTCGGGCACCGCGGGCGCGTGGATGGCGTAGTCCCAGGTGCGGGCGGACTCGGCTGCGAGCACCTCGGGCAGCAGCGAGACCCACGTGGCGTCCGCGACGTCCGTGGTGTCAGCGATGCCGGCGGCGTCCGGGGCGCCGGTCGTCGCGACCGTGCTGTCGGCGCGGCTCATCGGGACTCCTCGGCGAGGTGGGAGAGGACGGACGGGTCGGCGTCGCCGCCGCGGACGACGACCGAGCGGTAGGCCGGCGAGTCGGCGAGCAGGTCGGCGTGCCGTCCGTGGGCGGTGGCGACCCCGCCCTCGAGGAGGATGACCTCGTCGGCGTGGTGGAGCAGCAGCGGCGAGGCGGTCATGACGACCGTGGTGCGCCCGGCCCGGTGCTCCCCGAGGCGGGACGCGATGCGGGCCTCGGTGTGGGCGTCGACGGCCGAGGTGGGCTCGACGAGCACGAGGACGTCGGGATCGGCGGCGAGGGCGCGCATCAGGACGAGCCGCTGGCGCTGGCCACCGGACAGCCCCCGTCCGCGCTCCTCGAGCTCGCCCTGCCACCCACCCGGGAGGGCGTCGAAGACGTCGTCGGCGGCGGCGGTGTGCAGCGCCCGCTCGGCCTGCTCCCGCGTCAGCCGGCCGAGCGGGTCGACGGCCGAGCGCAGGGTGCCCGCGAACACCTGGGGCGAGGTGTCGCTGACGAGGACGCGACGGCGTACCTCGTCGAGCTCCACGCGGGAGAGGTCGACGCCGCCGACGGTGACGCCCCACGGCTGACGAGCCCGCTCCTCGTCGCGGCGGGCCTGCTCCTCCCGGGCCCTGGCGCGCGCCGAGCGCTCCCTCTTGGCGGCGCGGCCCTTGAGCTCCTCGGGGATCTCGTCGCTGACGAGAGCGCCCTCGTCGCTGGGCAGGTAGCGGCCGAGGCGGTCGGCGAGGGCCGCGGAGTCGTCGGGCACAGCCGAGACGACCATCGTGAGGATGCCCGGTCGGATGGTCGCCCCGGACGTCCCGTCGACGATCTCGGCGCCCGTGTCGAGGCCCGCCGGCTCGTCGGGGTGCACCCACGGCGGACGCTGCGACAGGACGGCGACGGCCTTGCGCGCGGAGACCACCGAGCGGGTCCACTTCTGGGCGAACTCGACGAAGGTGCGCATCGGCTGGACGAGGAAGAGGCCGTAGCCGAGGAAGCTGACGAGCTGGCCCACCGTGAGCCGGCCCTGCGCGACCTCGCGCGTGCCGAGCCACATCAGGGCGACGACGAAGCCACCGGAGAGCAGGACGCCGACGGACTCGACGGCGGCGAGCCAGCGACCGGCCGAGACGCCGGACTGGCGCACGCGCTGGGACTGCCCGGCGTAGTTGCCGCCGAAGGTCTCCTCACCGCCGATGCCGCGCAGGATCCGCAGGCCGCCGACGATGTCGGTCGCCATCGACGTCAGCTCGGAGTTGCGGGAGCGCTCGACGCCCTGCCAGCGCTGCATCGGCCGCAGCAGCGGCGTGCCGAGGACGACGAGCAGCGGCGCCGAGACGAGCACGAGGACGCCCATGCGCACCGACGTGCTGAGCACGATGGCGGCCACGACGAGATAGGCGGCGAGCTGCGAGATGGCCCGCGTGCTGATCTCCATGAGGGCACCGAACTGGTCACCGTCGCTGCCCGAGACCGACAGCACCTCGCCGGTCGGCGTGCGCCGGGTCAGCACGTGGCCGAGCTGGAGCGCCTTGCGCGTGACGAGCTTCGTCGTGCCGTAGAGGGCGATGAGCCACTCGCGGACGATGACCGTGTGGAAGAGGATGCCGCTGCACGCGCCGACGAGGGTGACGGCACCCAGCACCAGGACCCACTGCATCGTCGCCGACGGGTCGCCCGCGACGATGCCGGTGTCGATGGCGCGGCCCACGATCCACGGCCCGACCGTCTGCGGCACCATCCAGATGAGGGCGACGAGCAGCCCGGCCCAGAACAGGCCGCCGTTCTGCCGCACCATCCACCAGAGGAAGGCCCGCGGCGAGCGGGTGTCGGGCGCCTCGGCGCCTCGGTCGGTGTAGGCCCGGATCGGGGGCGGAAAGTCTCGCATGGCCTGTCCACCCTAGGTCGCGCCGCCGACAGCGCCCCACTTCTTTTCTCCCACGGCGGATGCGTGTCGGGTCCGGAGGGAGGGTCGGGCCGCGCGGCCGACGACGACCGCGCGACCCGAGCTGAGGGGGCCGCTCCGTCAGCCCTCGCCCGCGGCCGCCGCGAGAGCAGTCAGAGCCTGGGTGAAGCACTGCTCGGGCGGGGTCACGAGACCGGCGCCGACCTGGCCCGTGCCCGCGACGCGACCGGCCATGCCGGTGTTGATCTGCGGCAGGATGCCGGTCCGCGCGACGGCGGCCACGTCGATGCCGGTCGGCGTGCCACGGAACTCGAGGATCGGCACCTGGTAGGCCGTGTGCTCGCCGACGGTGATCTCGTACATCGTCTGCGTGGCCCGCAGCGCGAACGGCACGTCGCCCCCGACGAACTTCACGATCGCCGGCGCGGCGGCCATCGCGAAGCCGCCGATGCCGGCCGTCTCGGTGATCGCCGAGTCGCCGATGTCGGGGTTCGCGTCGTCCGGGCCGTAGGACCCGAGGAAGAGGCCCTCGGGCGTGTTGGCCGGACCCGTGAACCACGCGTCGCCGGTGCCCGACACGCGGATGCCGAAGTCGGTGCCGTTGCGCGCCATCGTCGTCACCACCGAGGATCCCGGGATGCCATGGGCGGCAAGGGTGCTCAGCTTGCAGGCCGGCATACCGAGGTTGAGGAAGAAGTGCTCGTTGGCACCGGAGAAACGCACGGCCTCCGCGATGTCGGTCGACGACGCGTCGGCCGTGATCATCGTCGGGAGCAGCTCGCGCAGGAGCATGAGCGATCCGGCGCGGTTGCGGTTGTGGCCCTCGTCGCCCATCTGGAGCATCTGGGCGATGATCGCCTTGACGTCGATCGGGCCCTGCTGCTCGACGCGGGTGCGCACGGCCTGCTGGAGGATCGGGCCGAGCACGGAGTTCATCCACCGCAGCCGGTCGATGACCTCGGGGCCGTAGGCGCCGTAGCGCAGGACCTTGCCGAGCCCCTCGTTGAGCGAGCACCACGACGTGTTGTCGTGCACCTCGTCGCGCAGCTCGTAGACCCACATCGACGGGCTGATGACGCCGGCCATCGGGCCGACCGCGTCGCGGTGGTGGCACGGCTCGAGCGTGATGCCGTCGCCCTTCTCGAGCTTCGCCTCGGCCTCCTCGGCCGTGTCGGCGAGCCCCTCGAAGAGCATCGCGCCGATGAGCGCACCCTTGAGCGGCCCTGAGGCGCGGGCGAACTCGATGGGTGGCCCCGCGTGCAGGAAGGTGCCCCGCTCGAGCCCGAGCACCTCGTGGGCCGGACGGACGTCGACGAGGTCGGCACCTGCCGCGGTCATCCGGCGCAGTGCCTCGGCGTTGGCGGCGTCGCGGCGGGGGTCGGCCAGGACCCGACCGAGCTCGGCCGCCGTTCCCGCCATCGGCGGCTGCCACGAGGCCTCGGTCACCGAGACCGCCTGCGCCCGAAGGGCATCCGAGAAGAGCGAGACCCCGGCGGCCGCGACCGTGACGTCCGCACCGAGCAGTCCGTGGAGCGGCTCGGCGCCGACGTCCGTGGCCGTCCCGGCAACGGGGGCGTATGCCGTGTCGCCCGTCGCGCTCTCCGGTGCCGTCACGTCGTGGCCGAGCAGCTGCAGGGCGCGGCGCGTGGCTGCGGCGTTGGAGAGGAGGACGTCGGCGCCGGCGTCCGCGAGAGCCTGCGCCGACCGGTCGAGCCCCTGCGGGTCGGAGGTGGTGCCGGTGACCGAGACGACGACGGGCAGCGCACGACCGCTCGCGGCGGCGGTCTCGCGGGCAGCACGGACGGCGGCAGCGAGCTCCGGAGCGGGGTCCGCGTGCGCGCCGTGGCCGAGCACGAGATCGAGGAGGAGCACGCCGCACGTCGGGTCGGCGGCCTCGACGGCGATGCGCTCGAGGCGCAGTGACGGGTCGATCATGGGGTGGGCGCGCCCGCGGGTCATCGTGTCGTCGCCGAAGTCGATGACGACGTGGCCCGGGTCGCGCAGGTAGGCGCCCAGGGCGAGCTCGGGCCGCAGCGGGATGTTGGAGCGGATGTCGCCGAGCACCGGACCCGCCACGAGCATCGCCTCGTCGGCGAGGGTGCCGCCGCAGAAGAGACCGCGCAGCGACCCGGAGGACGTCGTGGCCGATCGGGCGCCCGCGGCTTCCCACGTCGGCCAGACCGGCACGTCCGCGCCGACGGCGGTCAGCACCGACTCGACGGCCGCCGTGAGGTCCGGCCGCCCGGCCCCGAGCGTGGCCCAGTGGACCGGCTTGCCCAGCCCGGCGGCATACGCCTCCAGGTCGGCGAGCACCTCGGGAGCGGGAGGCTTGGAGACGACGACGAGCGACGTCGTCTCCGGGTCGGCGGCGAGCGCTGCGAGCGCCTGCTTCGTCGAGCGGGCGGCGACGGCGGACGACAGGTCGCGGCCACCGACGCCGAGGCAGTGGCTGATGCCGACACCTGCGGCGTCCAGGAGGCACATGACCTGCTGGGCGCCCGTGCCGGATGCCGCGACGAGGCCGACGGAGCCGGGTCGCACGACGTTGGCGAAGCCGAGGGCGACGCCACCGACGACGGCCGTGCCGCAGTCAGGCCCCATGACGAGCACGTCGGCAGCGGCGGCGGCGTCCTTGAGCCGCACCTCGTCCTCGACCGGGACGTTGTCGGAGAAGACCATGACCGACACCCCGGCACGGACGGCGTCGAGCGCCTCGGTGACGGCATGCTCCCCCGGCACCGAGACGAGCGCGAGGTCGGCACCCGAGAGGCGGATCGCACCGCCGAGCGTGCGAGCCGTCGGCGCCTCGCCGAAGCCGGCGGACGCGCCTGCGGCAGAACGGCTCTGGGTGAGTGCGGACTCCAGCGCAGCCTGCCCGGCAGCGATGCCGGCCTCGTCACCGCGGATGGCGACGACGAGGTCGTTGGGCGCCGAGTCGGGCACGTCGAAGCCCATGCCGCGGATGACCTCGAGGTTGAGCTCGGTCGCCATCGCGACCTGCGCGGCCTCGACGCCGGGAGCGGCGGCGACGGTGCGCGAGACCTGCATGAGGGTCACGGAGTCGAAGTAGGCGCCGGTTCTCAGCTCGACGTGGTCAGCCACGGTGGAGTCCTTCCTGGGATTCGGGTCTTGGGGCAGGTCGGGGTTCGGGGCGGGGGACGGAATCGAGTGCGTCGACGGCGCGCAGCGCACCGCTGACTCCCGACAGGAGGTCGCGGCCGGAGGTGTGCCCGATGGCGAGCACCCGGTCGACGAGCTTGCTCAGGTCGCTTGCCTCCCGCGGGTCAACCAACAGGCTCGACGGTGCATCTGCCCGGCTCAGGCCCGGTGTGGCGCCGGCCGACCTGTTGGTTGACCCGGGTCCGGAGACCAGACGGGTCACGAGGCGCGCGACGTCCGGGACGGCATACCCCGCCCCCGCGGCGACGAGGAGCGCGGCCGACAGGCTCGTCGTCCACGGCAGCACCGAGCGGACGGCGGTGCGCACCGCCGACAGGGCGCGCCGGGCCGGCGGAGCATCGACCGCGGCCAGGGTGAGCAGGACGCCGCAGAGCGCGTCGTCGCCGCTCGGGGTCAGGCCACGCCCGACGCCGACGAGTCCGCGCACGCCCGGATCGGCCGAGCGGCCGGCGAGGGCCGCCGCGGCGAGGTCGTGGGCGAGGTCGCCGAGGACTCCGGGCTCGGGGAGCCAGCCGTCACCAGCGGATCCGCGCGGTGCGGGACGCACTCGCGCCGGCCGGAGCAGCCGGGCCGCGACGACGTCGGCGCGGGGCAGGCGCACCCGCCCCTCCCCGACGACGACGTGGGCGCCGGGCTCGACACCCCAGCGGATCTCGGACGACGGCATCGCGAGGCGGACGCCGATGGGCAGTGCGACGGCGTCGGAGGCGAGCACGGCGAGGACCCGCTCGTGGGCGCCGAGATCGAGGTAGAGGCACGTCGGGAAGGCGCCGAGCACGCGGCAGCGCCGCGGGGTTCCGGCCACCTCGCCCGCCACGAGAGGCGACACCGCAGCCGGCAGCAGCGTCAGGTCGAGGTCGTCCATCCCCGCGCGCACCTCCGTCGTGAGACCGCTGCCGTCCGTGCCGTCCAGGCCCGGACCGGCTCCGTGGCGCTCCGCCTGCCGCGGACCGCTGACGTGACGCTATCGACGGTGGGTAGGGTGCGCTCATGGTGAAAGTTGCCAACGATCCGCCCCTGCCCGAGGGTGACTTGCCAGCCGCGGGGCGCTCCGGCGAGCCCGAGCCCGAGGTGTCCGGCATCTCGCTCCGGCTCATCGCCGGTCTCGCAGCGGCGGCGCACGGCGTCGTCCGGGCCGAGGCCGCACGCCTCGACGTCAGCGTCGACAGCACGACGCCGCTCCGGTCCGCCCTGGGCGACGACGCCCCGGCCCGGCTGACCCACCGGCTCGTGCTCGCCGACGCGGCGGCCCTCGCGGAGCAGGACGGTGACGCAGCGTCGCTCGCCGCCACGGTCGCCGCCCTCGACACCGCCGGAGCCGCAGGGCTCGTCGTCTCCGGGCTGTCGGGCCGGCGACTCGCCGCCCTCGTCAAGGCCGCCGAGTCGACGGGCCTGCCGCTCATCGACGTCCCGCTCGACCACATCGCGACCTTCACGACCGACGTGCTGAGCGCCATGCTCGAGCACCAGACCGCGATCCTGCGCCGGCTCGAGGATGCCGACCGGGCCCTCGTGCAGATCGTCCTCGCTGGCGGCTCGCTCGACGACCTCTGCGAGCAGGTGGTCGGCTTCCTCGACGGCGCCGTGATGGTCACGACGACCGACGGCCGCGTCATCGCCCGCGCCGGTTCGCAGCGCGAGCTCGACCACGCGCTGTCCCTCGAGTGCTTCGACCGCACTGGGCGTCTGCTCACCGAGGCCGAGCCGATGGGCCCGCGCCCTGACGGCCCGACCGCCAACCGCTCCGCCGTACGCATCGTCGCCGGCCACCTCGACCACGGCGTCCTCATGGCGTTCTGCAGCCACCGGCACCTGACGGTCGACGACGTGCGGCTGCTCGAGCGAGCCGCGACGGTCGCCGCCCTCGCCATCACCAAGGACCAGGCCGTCTCGGCGGTCGAGAGCAAGTACCGCGCCGAGTTCCTCCGCGACGCTCTCGCCGGACGTGCCGGCTCCCCCGTCGACGCCGTCGCCCACGCCAGCTCGCTCGGCTGGGACATCGACCGGCCCATGGTCGTCGTCGTGGCCGAGACCGACGAGGACGACGACCGTTCGACCCGCGACGCCGACGAGGTGCGCTTCCTCCAGCAGCGCTTCGCCCGTGCCTGGACGCACGCCGTGGCGGTGCGCGACTCCCGTTCTCCCGTCATGGGATTCAGCCGCGAGGTGGTCGCCCTCATCGGCGTTCCATCCGGCGCCGAGACCGAGCAGGTCATGCGGATCGTCGGCGAGTACGTCCGGGTCGTGCGGGGCGACGGCGGTGGCGGTCGACGCAGCTTCTCGGCCGGGGTCTCGCGGCCCATCACCTCGGTCGCCGGCCTGCCCCAGGCATACGACGAGGCGCTCTCGGCCGTCACCGTCGGACGCCAGATGCACGGCGACGGCGCCACGACCCACGTCGACGGCCTCGGCATCTACCGCCTGCTCGCGCTCATCCCCGACGGCGCCGACCTGCGCCGCTTCGTCACCGAGTCGCTGCGCGAGCTGGCCACCGACGACTCACCGGAGTACGCCGGCCTCCGCCAGACCCTGAGCATCCTCATCGACACGAACATGAACGTCGCCGAGACCGCGCGCCTGCTCTTCTTCCACTACAACACGCTGCGTTACCGCATCGGCAAGCTCGAGAAGATCCTCGGCCCGTTCACGACCGACGCCGACCTGCGCCTCACCCTCGCCCTTGCGCTCAAGATCCACCAGATGCGCGGCATCTGACCGTCACACCCCCTTGCGTATGCCGTGTCGCGCGGTTCGTGGAACACGGCACCCCGCGGGGTGTGAGCTTCCACGGCGGGAGCCGGCGGACCGCCGGGAACGGGGGTGACGGCATACGTCATCTCCTGCCAGAGGGGCTCCGTCGGCGTGTATCAACGTTTGACGAACGCAGTCCCCTGTCGTGGGAGTAGTTTTCGGCCATCCCGGAGTGGGACGTGACCCCCATCACCTCATGGGGCAACCATAGGAGTCGGAATGGCTTTGGGCTTGGGCTGGAAACTGCACGGGGACGGCAAGACAATGGGCCCCGACGACGTCGTGGCCCCTGACGAACGACTGGCGTGGGGCAGGACGGTCGGTCTGGGTGCGCAGCACGTCGTAGCGATGTTCGGGGCGACCTTCGTCTTCCCGCTGGTCATGGGTCTCAACGCCCAGCTCGCGATCATGATGAGCGGCATCGCGACGATCTGCTTCCTGCTCATCGTCAAGGGGAAGGTCCCGAGCTACCTCGGCACGTCGGCGAGCTTCGTCGGTGCGGTGGCGGCCATCCGCGCCCAGGGCGGCACCTCCGCCGACGTGACGGGCGCGATCCTCGTCGCCGGCGTCGTGCTCGCACTCGTCGGTGTGGCGATCCACTTCGCCGGGTCCGCGGTGCTGCACAAGGTGCTGCCGCCGGTCGTGACGGGCGCCGTCGTCATGCTCATCGGCTTCAACCTCGCGCCGGTCGTCGCCAGCATCTACTGGCCCCAGGACCAGTGGGTCGCGCTGCTCGTCATGGCGTTCACGATCATCTGCGCGGTCGCCTTCAAGGGCTTCGCGTCGCGCATCGCGGTCTTCCTCGCCCTGATCTTCGGCTACATCATCTCGTGGATCTTCGACAAGGTGTTCGGCCAGATCACGTCCTTCGACGCCGGCGCCGGCAAGGTCACGACGCACTTCCGCACGAACTTCGACAACCTCGCGAGCCAGCCCTGGTTCGGCCTCCCGCCGACGTCGACGACCGGAGCCGACGGCAAGGAGATCGTCGGCATCCACGCACCGTCGTTCTCGGTCGCCGCGATCCTGCTCGTCCTCCCGGCCGTCATCGCACTCATCGCGGAGAACACCGGCCACGTCAAGGCCGTCGCCGAGATGACGAAGTCGAACCTCGACCCCTACATGGGTCGCGCCATCGCCGCGGACGGCATCGGCACGGTCATCGCCAGCTCGGTCGGTGGCTCGCCGACGACGACGTATGCCGAGAACATCGGCGTCATGGCGGCCACCCGCGTCTACTCGACGGCGGCGTACTACGTCGCCGCGGTCGTCGCGATCATCTTCGGCCTCTCGCCGAAGTTCGGCGCGCTCGTGGCCTCTGTGCCGGGCGGCGTGCTCGGCGGTATCACCGTCGTGCTCTACGGCATGATCGGCCTGCTCGGCGCGAAGATCTGGAAGGAGAACGGGGTCGACTTCGGCAACCCGATCAACCTCGTGCCCATCGCGGCCGGCATCATCATCGGCATCGGCGGCGTCTCGCTCGTCTTCACGTCGGACTTCACGCTCGGTGGCATCGCGCTCGGCACGATCGTCACCATCGTGGCCTACCACGCGGCCCGCGCCCTCGCCCCGACAGACCTGCGTGAGCGGGCCGACGCCGCGAGCGGCACGATGATCTCGCTCGGCGAACGGGAAGGGGACTACGGCGACGCCGACGGCATCGACGACCTCTACCAGGACCGCCCGGGCGGACCCGACCTGCGGCGCCACTGACGCATCACGCACCACCGGCCCGTGGGCTCCCGATCTCGGATCGGGGGCCCACGGCCCGTTCAGGGCAGAAGTTGCCAAAAGCCCACGAGCAGCGATGCACAACCATCACTAGTCCCCACCGGGGGTCGGAAGGCAGGATCAGTTCGGTGAAGCCCGCCCCCTTCGAGCACCACGCACCGCTCACCGTCGAGCAGGCCGTCTCCGTCCTCACCGAGGTCGGGCACGACGGCAAGGTCCTCGCGGGCGGCCAGAGTCTCATCCCCATCCTCAACATGCGCCTGGCCTCTCCGGCGCACCTCGTCGACATCAACCGCGTCGCCGGCCTCGACACCGTCGAGGTGGCACCCGAGGCCGTACGCGTCGGCGCCCTCGTGCGCCACGCCGGGCTCGAGCGCTCCGCGGAGGCGTATGCCGCCCTCCCCCTCCTGCGCCAGGCGCTCGTCAACGTCGCCCACCCGGCCATCCGCAACCGCGGCACGACGGTCGGCTCCATCGCCCACGCCGACGCGGCCGGTGAGATGCCCGCGATCCTCGCCCTGACCGACGGGGTCGTCGAGGTGGCGGGCCCGTCCGGGTCGCGCGAGATCGCGTGGTCGGACTTCTTCCTCGGCGCCCTCGAGACGTCGCTCGCGGCCGAGGAGCTCGCCGTCGCGGTGCGCTTCGGCCGCTTCCCGGCCGGCACGGGCACGGCCTTCACCGAGGCGGCCCGACGTCACGGCGACTACGCCATGGCCGGCGTCGGGGTGGCCCTGACGGTCGCCGACGGCGTCGTCTCCGGCGCCCGCGCCTCGTTCGTCTCCGTCACCGACGTGCCCTCGGTCCTCGACCTCGGACCGGCCCTCGACGGGGTCGAGCCGGGCTCGGGCGCATGGGACGCGGCGCTCGACACCGCCGCCGAGGCGGTGCGCGGGCACGTCGACCCGGAGGGCGACATCCACGCGAGCGCCGACTACCGCCGCATGCTCGTCACCGAGCTGACCCGCCGGGTCCTCCCCCAGGCCGCCGACCGCGCCCGACGCCCCGCACCGAACGCTGCGTTCGGTCGCGAAAGCGCTGTTAGACCACTGAGTTCGCGACCGAACGCTGCGTTCGGTGAGGAAAGGGGAGGACGATGACCGACCTCGGACCCGATGGTGCCGGCATCACGGAGCGGCTCCACGACGTCACGGTCTCCGTGAACGGCGTACGTCGCTCCGCCGCCGTGCCCGCCCGCCGGCTGCTCTCGGACTTCCTGCGCCACGACCTCGAGCTGACCGGCACCCACGTCGGCTGCGAGCACGGCGTCTGCGGCGCCTGCACCGTCCTCGTCGACGGCCAGCCGATGCGCTCGTGCCTCATGTTCGCCGTCACGGCGCAGGACCACGCGATCACGACCGTCGAGGGCCTCTGCTCGGCCCCCGACGCGCGCGTCGCCCCGACCGGCGAGTCGATGAACCCGGTCCAGCAGGCCTTCGCCGAGTGTCACGGGCTCCAGTGCGGCTTCTGCACCCCGGGCTTCCTCACGACCGTCACGGCCTACCTCGAGGAGAACCCCTCACCGACGAGCGAGCAAGCACGAGAGGCGATCTCGGGCAACCTCTGCCGCTGCACCGGCTACCAGAACATCGTCAAGAGCGTCCTGCGCGCCGCCGAGATCAAGGTCGAGCGGGCGGAGGAGCAGGCGTGACGACGCAGATGTTCGGCGCGCCGATCAGGCGCAAGGAGGACCCTCGCCTCGTCACCGGCGGCGGCCGCTACCTCGACGACCTCGGCCACGACGCCCTCGCCGCCGCCTTCGTCCGCAGCCCGCACGCCCACGCCCGCATCGTCGACATCGACGCCTCCGAGGCGATCGAGGTCGAGGGCGTCGTCGGCATCTACGTCCACGAGGACCTCCCGGGCCGGGTCGGCGAGCCGCTGCCCCTGCTCATCCCGCACCCGACGCTGACCCACGGCCGCACCGGCTACGCCCTGGCCAAGGACGAGGTCAACCACGTCGGCGAGCCGATCGTCATGGTGGTCGCCACCGACCGCTACGTCGCCGAGGACGCCTGCCAGCGCATCCGCGTCACCTACGACCAGCTGCCCGTCGTCGTCGGCATCGAGGCCGCCCGCTCCGGCGAGCTGCTCGTGCACGACGACGTGCCCGACAACGTCGCGGCCCACATGCTCCAGGAGGTCGGCGACGTCGACGCCGCGATGGCCGCCGCCCCGCACACCCTGACGCTCGACCTCGACATCGAGCGCAGCGCGTGCATGCCCATGGAGGGCAAGGGCGTCTACGCCCGCTGGGACCGCGACCGCGGCGAGCTGCGGATGTACTCCTCGACCCAGACCTCGACCGGCGTGCGCGCCGCTGTTGCCGCCAAGCTCGACCTGCCGCTCGCGAAGGTCGAGTGCATCGCCCCCGACGTCGGCGGCGGCTTCGGCGTCAAGATCGTCCACCCGTGGCCCGAGGAGGTCCTCGTCCCGTGGGCCGCGATCCTCCTCGGCCGCCCGGTCAAGTGGGCCGAGGACCGGCGCGAGCACTTCATCAGCGCGGCGCACGAGCGCGGCCAGCTCCAGCGGGTCACCGTCGGCTTCGACGACGAGGGCCACCTGCTCGCCCTCGACGTCAAGCTCTGGCACGACAACGGCGCCTACACCCCCTACGGGATCATCGTCCCGATCATCACGTCGACCCAGCTGCTCGGTCCCTACAAGCCGGGGACCTACCGCTGCGAGTTCTGGTCGCTCTACACGAACACCGTTCTCGTGACGCCCTACCGGGGCGCCGGCCGGCCGCAGGGATGCTTCGCGATGGAGCGCACGATGGACGCCATCGCCGACGAGCTCGGCCTCGACCGCGCCGAGGTGCGCTCGCGCAACTTCATCCTCCCGACCGAGATGCCGTGGGACCACGGCCTGCTCTTCCAGGATGGTCGCCCGCTCAAGTACGACTCGGGTGACTTCCCGGCCAGCCTCGCCAAGCTCAAGGACCTCGTCGGCTGGGACGACTTCGCCGACTATCGCCGCGAGGCCGAGGCCGAGGGCCGCAAGGTCGGGCTCGGCATCGGCTGCTACGTCGAGGGCACCGGCGTCGGTCCCTACGAGGGGGGCCACATCCAGATCGAGACGAGCGGCCGGGTCAACGTCTCGACGGGCCTGACGTCGCAGGGCCAGGGGCACGAGACCGTCTTCGCCCAGATCGTCGCCCAGGAGCTCGGCGTGCGCATGGAGGACGTCTACGTCACCACCGGCGACACCCGCAAGATGGCGTATGCCGTGGGCACCTTCGCGTCGCGCGCCGCGGTCATGAGCGGCAGCGCCATCGCCCTCGCCGCCCGCAACGTGCGGGCCAAGGCGCTGCGCATCGCCGCCGACGCCCTCGAGGTGTCGCCCGAGGACCTCGAGATCGTCGAGGGCACGGTGCGGGTCAAGGGTGCTCCGGCGACGTCGATGAGCCTCGGCACGGTGTCGGTGCTCTCCAACCCGCTCCGCTACGCGTTCGACGAGGCGGCCAAGGCCGCGACGCAGTTCGCCGGCACCTTCGACCCCGACAAGCCCCCCGTGGCCGACGACGAGGAGCCGGGCCTCGAGGGCAAGGACTTCTACTCCCCCACCCAGGCGACCTTCGCCAACGGCATGCACGCGGCCATCGTCGAGACCGACCCGGTCACGGCCGAGATCAAGATCCTGCGCTACTGCGTCATCCACGACTGCGGCACGATGATCAACCCGATGATCGTCGAGGGCCAGGTCCACGGTGGCGTCGCCCAGGGTGTCGGCGGCGCGCTCTACGAGCGGATGGCCTACGACGAGTCGGGGCAGCTGCTCAACGCGAGCTTCATGGACTTCCTCATGCCCTACGCGTCCGAGGTGCCGACCATAGAGGCCGACCACCTCGAGACCCCGTCGCCGCTGAACCCCTTGGGCATCAAGGGCGCCGGCGAGGCGGGCTGCATCCCCGTGTCCGCCGTCATCGCGTCGGCCATCGAGGACGCCGAGGGCTTCCCGATCACCCGGATGCCGATCTCGCCCTACGACCTCTGGGAGCTGCGCCGCCGCCACGCGGACGGCGAGATCCCGTCCCTGCACCGCACGACCCGCACGACGCACCCGTCATCGAAGGAGCCGACCGCATGAAGATCACCGGATCCGCCACCCTCGCGGCCGACCCGCAGCAGGTGTGGGACGCCTTCCACGACCCGGCCGTGCTCGCGCGCTGCCTGCCGGGCTGCGAGCGCCTCACCGAGCTCGCCCCCGACCACTACGCCATGACCGTGACGGCGGGTGTCGCCGCCATCAAGGGCACCTACGACGGCGAGGTGTCCCTGCGCGACCCGCAGCACCCCGGCTCCTTCACCATGAAGGCCTCGGGTGCGGGCGCGCCCGGCACCGTCGACGCCGACGTCGTGGTGCGGCTCGCACCGTCGAGCGCCGGTGGCACCGACCTGACCTACGACGCGGACGCGTCCGTGGGAGGCGTCATCGGCGGCGTCGGCCAGCGCATGCTCGCCGGCGTGACGAAGAAGATGGCGGGCCAGTTCTTCTCGGCCGTCGACGCCGACATCTCGGGCGTCCGCCCCGCCACCCCGAGCGCCCCCGCGGCCCTCACGCCGACCGCGGCACCCGGCATACCTGCTGGCGCTGCGGCGCCCGGCACCCCGGTGTCGTATGCCGGTCGGCCGGCTCCCACGGGGTCGTTCGCCGGGCGCGAGTACGCCCTCGGCGTCGTCACCGGCGGGGCCGTCGCTCTCGTCGGTGTCCTCCTCGGCTGGGCGATCGGTCGGAGGAACTGACGATGCGTGCCTTCACCGCCGCGGCCGTCCAGGTCGCCCCCGTCCCGGCCCCCCTCAGCGCCGAGACCATCCGGGCCAACCTCGACGCGTGCGTCGACATGACGCGGCAGTGTGTCGCAGCCACCGGGGCCGAGCTCGTCGTGCTCCCGGAGACCGCGACGACGGGCTTCACCCCGGGCTGCTCCAAGGAGGAGCTCTGGGACCTCGTCACCGAGCTGCCCGGACCGATGGTCGAGCCGATCCAGGCCGTGGCCCGTGAGCTCGGCGTGCACGTCTGCGTCGGCACCTACGAGCGCGGGCCCGAGCGTGGCGTCGTCTACAACTCCTCGGTGCTCGTCGGCCCCTCGGGTGAGGTCCTGGGGATCTATCGCAAGACGCACCCGTTCTGCTCCGAGATCGTCAGCGGCGGCGGCTGGGTCACGCCGGGCGACACCGTGACGGTGTGCGACACCGAGCTCGGCCGCATCGGCATGATCATCTGCTTCGACGGCGACTACCCCGAGCTCTCGCGCATCCAGGCGGTCCAGGGGGCCGAGGTCATCTGTCGGCCGTCGGCACTGCTGCGCTCCGCCGACATCTGGGACCTCACGTCGCGCGCGCGCGCCTACGACAACCACGTCTACGTCATCGGGGCCAACGCCGTCGGGGCCGACCCCGCGGGTGCGCTCTACTTCGGCAACTCGCACATCGTGACGCCGATCGGGCACATCGTGGCCAAGGCCGCGACGCACCCGGGCTGGGTCTCGGCCCGGCTCGACCCGGCCGACGCACTCTCGTCGCTGACCCCCGGGTCCAACGTCGGGCAGGCGTTCGACCACCTGCGCGACCGCAACCTCGACCTCATCCGCAACCACCGGGCCGAGCTCGAGGGCGTCGCCGAGACGTCGTTCCCGCACGCCCCGATCCACCGCGGCGACGCCGGCTGACCTTCGGCGGCGACCCGGCGGCGACCCGCCGCCGATCCGGCCCCGACCCGGCGGCGACGAACCGACGACCGTTGGTACGCGCCGTCGGGGCTCAGTCCTCCGGGGGCAGCACGATCGCCCGTGGGGTCGACGTGGGCTCATGACCCCGGCCTGCGTTGGACGTCCAGTCGTAGACGACGGACGTGCGCAGCAGGATGTCCGGTAGCGACCGGTTCTCGCGGCTGACGACGACCCAGAAGAGGACGATCGGGAACATGACGCACGCCGCGGCACGCAAGAAGGCCCGTGCGAGACCGATCGTGCGCCCGCCGTCGTCGACGACCCGAAGGCCGAGCAGGCGGTTGCCGAAGGTGCGGCCCGTCGTGGCCCACGCGACGGTGAGGTATGCCGTGAGCAGCCCGAGCACGAGCAGGAGCAGTCGCAGGCCGCCGGGGTCGGGGAAGTGGAAGGACTGCGGACCGAGCAGGAAGATCGTGCCCGCCCACGCGGCATACATGAGGGCGACGCCGAGGAGGGCGACGACGAGGTCGACGGCTCCGGCGGCCACCCGCGTGACGATGCCGGCGCGGTGCCCCTGGACCGAACGGGCCGGGCCGGGCAGGACGATCCGGGACACCGGGTCCCGGCCGGGGCGCGACGGTGACGTCATGGCGCCGCGCCGTTCATCCGGCTGACCCGGGGATCACGGGTCGGGTGGCGATCTCGGTGGCAGGGACGCCCGGACCCGGCGCCCTCGGCCTGCGCCGGAGCATCCGGTCGACGACGTGCGCGACGCGCTCGTCGGCCCCGACGCCCTGCCAGCGCACCTCGCGCATGCCCTCTGAGGCCATGGCCCCGGACGAGCTCTGGATGATGCCGGGGAGGTCGATCTCCTCGACGACGTACTCGGCGAGGCCGATGAGATCGAGTCTGCCCACGACGGCGTCGAGGTCCAGCCGCTGCGCGACGGCGTTGACGTCGACCCGGTCCAGGATCGCGTCGAGGTCGATGCGGGCGGCGATGGCGTCGATGTCGACCCGGCCGACGATCGCGTCGATGTCCACACCCGAGACGGCACGGTCGAGGTCCACCCGGGCGACGATCCCGTCGATGTCGAGCCGCTCGATGACCGCCCCGATGTCGACCCTGGACACCGCCCGGTCGAGGTCCACCCGGGCGACGATCCCGTCGATGTCGAGCCGCTCGACGATGGCGTCGACGTCGACCCGGGAGACGATCGCGTCGATGTCGACCCGAGAGACGATCGCGTCGATGTCGACCCGGGAGACGGCACGGTCGAGGTCCACGGTGCTCACGACCGCGTCGAGGTCGACGTGGTCGACGACGATGTCGGTGAGGTCCACGACGTCGAGCACGGCCTCGACGACGGCCGCGGCCACCCGCTGGGCCGTCACCTCGACGCGTCGACCCAGCTCGCCCCGTCGCGAGTGCCCACGACGGAGCAGCTCCTGCGACCAGTCCGCACGCCGAAGCTTGGAGCCCAGGTCGGTCAGGGCCGCGGTCAGCGGAGCCTTGACGACGGCCGTGACCAGCGTCGGTGGCCGGATCGCCTCGACGACGCGGCCGGCGGTCTCGACCCCGACCGCGGCCAGACCGAGCACCAGCTCGGCGAGGTCCGAGGCCGTCAGCGGCTCGTAGCGCACGACGGTCTCGTCCGTCCCGCCTGCCGTGGTCTCGTCCATGCCTCGTCCTCACGCCTCGGTGCGCCGTGACCCGCGCGGCCGGCGCCGTTGACTCGTTCCGTGTCCAGCATGCGTCCGACTGCCCGCCACCGGCATCACCCCCGACGAGTGAAGGGCCGCCGCCCCGGTCCCCAGCCGCGGTGGCTCACGGCTGGGGCGAGCGCAGTCGAGCGGCTCGGGCGGCGAGGTGCCGACGCTCCGCCTCGTTCGTCGCGGTCGCCGCCGCGCGGTCGAGCAGGTCGGCAGCCGGGCCCGCGTCGCCCGCCATCTCGAGCAGCTGCCCGCGCACCGCGAGCCAGCGGTGCGTCGTGCCCAGCCGGTCCTCGACCTCGTCGACGACGGCGAGGGCAGCCTCCGGGCCCTGCGCCATGGCCACCGCCACGGCCCGATTGAGCGTGACCACCGGGTTGCCGGTGACCTGCTCGAGCAGCCCGTAGAGCGAGAGGATCTCGTCCCAGTCGGTGTCCGCGGCGGTCGGCGCCCGGTCGTGGACCGCGGCGATGGCGGCCTGCAGCTGGTACTCCCCGACGGCCCCGAGCGCCATGGCCCGGCCGAGCCGGTCGAGCCCCTCGGCCACGAGCGAGACGTCCCACCTCGAGCGGTCCTGGTCGGGCAACGGCACGAGCGCTCCCGAGGCGTCGCTGCGCGCCGGGGTGCGCGCCTCGAGCAGCAGCATGAGCGACAGCAGGCCCAGGGCCTCGGGGTGGTCGGGAGACCCGTCGACGAGCATCCGCGTCAGGCGGATCGCCTCGCGGGACAGTGAGGTCCGCTGCACCGTGTCGCCGTGGGTGCTCGCGTAGCCCTCGTTGAAGACGAGGTAGAGGACGTGGAGCACGGAGCGGGCACGCTCCTCGCGGTCAGCACCGGACGGCATACGAAAGCCTGCGCCGGAGGCGCGGATCGTGGCCTTGGCGCGGCTGATCCGCTGTGCCATCGTCGCCTCCGGCACGAGGAAGGCCTGGGCGATCTCGGCGGTCGTGAGGCCGCCGACGGCGCGCAGCGTCAGCGCGATCGCCGAGGCCGGGGTCAGCGACGGGTGGCAGCAGAGGAAGAGGACCGTGAGGCTGTCGTCGTGGTCGACGGCGTCGTGTGCCGGGACCTCCCAGGCGATGACGCGCGCCTCGCGCTCGCGCCGGGCCGCGTCACTGCGCCACAGGTCCACGAGCCGCCGCGAGGCGGTCGTGACGAGCCAGGCACGCGGCTCGTCCGGAAGCCCGTCGACGGGCCAGCGCCGGGCTGCGACGAGCAGTGCCTCCTGGACGGCGTCCTCGGCGGAGTCGAAGTCGCCGAACCGGCGGCTGACGATGCCGACGACCTGCGGCGCGAGCGTGCGCAGCAGGTCGTCGACGGCGGGTGCAGAGGTCAGCGGGTGCCGCCCGCGGTGCGCAGGAAGGCGTCCATCTCGTCGGTGTTCGCGGGCGCCTCCTCCATGACCTGGCGCACGTGGATCGGCTGCCGGGTGGGCACGCCACCGCGCCCCGGCACCGCCGACATGAGCGACGCGATCTCGAGGGCGCGCTCCTCCGAGTCGACCTCGACGACCTGGAAGCCGGCGAGCCACTCCTTGAACTCCTGGAACGGTCCGTCGGTGACGACCGGCGCCGCGCCGTCGGACCGGACGATCTTGGCGAGGTCGGGGCCCGTGAGGATCGTCGACGAGACGAGCTCGCCGTTGGCCTCGAGCTCGCCGACGAGCCGCTCGTAGTAGTCGAGGTGGGCCTGGACCTCCGCCGGGGTCCAGTCGGACATCGGGGCCGGGTCGTCGCCGGCCTGGAAGTCCACGCCGATGAGGTACTTCGCCATGTCTCACTCGCTCCTTCGTCGTGTCGTGCCAGCGTGGCACGCTCACCCGGGGGACGGAGCGGAGGGCTCGCTCTCGACATCGACGCGGCCGTCAGGTCGGTTCTGGCGAGGGTTGGCGCGGAACCGGGCAGGTGTTGGCAGCATGTGCCAACGCCCCGGGAGGCGTCCCGCCGGTTGAATCCTCACCATGACAGCAGGCACCTCCGCACGCCGCCGGATCCGCATCGGCATCGACACCGGTGGCACGTTCACCGACGTCGTCGCGCTCGACGAGGACTCGGGCGAGCTCGTCACGACGAAGACGCCCTCGACGCCGAGCAACCCTGCCGACGGCTTCCTCGCCGGCGTCCGCAAGGTCCTCGACCTCATGGAGGCGAGCGGTGACGACATCAGCGCCGTCTCGCACGGCACGACCGTCGCGACGAACAAGCTCCTCGAGGGCAAGGTCGAGGCGCTCGGCTTCATCACGACGGAGGGTTACGAGTTCATCCTCGAGATCGCCCGCCAGGCGGTCCCCGACGGCTACGGCAACTCCTACTTCTGGGTCAAGCCCGCCCGCATCGTGCCGGCCGACTACGTCAAGACGGTCGGGGGCCGCTTCGACTTCGAGGGCAACGAGATCCGCCCGTTCGACGAGGAGCGCGCCGTCACGGTCGCCCGCTGGTTCAAGGAGCGCGGCATCACGACGATCGGCGTGTGCTTCCTGCACTCCTACGCCGACGACAGCCACGAGCTGGCGATGCGTGAGGTGCTCCGTCGCGAGCACCCGGACGCCGTCGTGTCGATCAGCTCGGAGGTGCTGCGCGAGTACCGCGAGTACGAGCGGTCGATGACGACCCTCGTCGACGCCGCGGTCAAGCCCAACGTGTCCCGCTACGTCGCGAACATCCACCACCGGCTCGACGAGTTCGTCGGCAGCACCGAGAAGCTGCCCTTCTACATCATGAAGTCCAACGGCGGCGTGCTCTCCGCCGACGAGGTCGTGCACCAGCCGATCACGACGGTCCTCTCGGGTCCGGCCGCCGGGGCGCTCGGCGCCGGCCTCATCGCCGGTCGAGCCGGCTTCGACAAGGTCCTCACGTGCGACGGCGGTGGCACCTCGACCGACGTGTCCGTCGTCCTCGCGGGCGAGCCGACCCTGACGACCGAGGGCACGGTCGGCGCCTACCCGAGCAAGATCCCGATGATCGACGTCGTCACCGTCGGGGCGGGCGGCGGCTCCATCGCGTGGATCTCCCCCGAGGGCTCGCTCAAGGTCGGCCCGCAGTCCGCGGGCGCCGACCCCGGCCCCCTCTGCTACGCCAAGGGCGGCACCGAGCCGACGATCACCGACGCCCACGTGACGCTCGGACGCATCCCCCCGCACCTGCTCGGCGGCGAGATCCCCCTCGACGTCGAGGCGGCCCGCACCGGCGTCGCCGCACTCGCGGACCGCCTGGGCCTCGACTTCGAGCGCTGCGCGACCGGCATCCTCGAGATCTCCGCGTGGAACCAGGCCAACGCGCTGCGCCAGGTGTCGGTCAAGCGCGGTCTCGACGTGCGCGACTTCATGCTCGCGACGTTCGGTGGCTCGGGGTCGCTGCTCGCGTGCCGCCTCGTCGACATCCTCGGCCTCGCCGGCGTCGTCGTCCCGCAGAACCCCGGCAACGTCTCCGCCTTCGGCCTGCTCACCGTCGACGTCAAGAACGACTACGTCCAGACGTCCGTCGCACGTCACCACGCGCTCGACCACGCCGCCGTGCAGAAGACGTTCGACGACCTCACCGCGAAGGCCGCGAGCGCCCTCGACGGCGAGGGCTTCGCGCGCGAGAGCCACCGCTACACGCGCACCGTCGACCTGCGCTACTTCGGCCAGGCCTACGAGGTCCGTGTCGCCGCGCCCGAGGGAGACGTCGACGAGGCGTATGCCGCGGGCGTCGCCTCGCGCTTCCACGACGAGCACCGCGCGCTCTACGGCTACGACTTCCGGGGCGACCCGACGCAGCAGGTCGAGTGGGTCAACCTCCGCGTCACGGGTGTCGGCCCCATCACGCGCCCGGAGCTGCGTGACCTCGCGCCGTCGGAGGGCGCGGCCGACGTCCGCGAGCGGGCCCACCGCAGCGTGCGCCCGGTCTGCTTCGACGCCGACGCCGGCTACGTCGACACGGACGTCTGGTGGCGACCCGACCTGCTCGCCGGCGACACGGTCGAGGGCCCCGCGGTCATCGAGGAGTTCGGATCGACGGTCCCGGTGCACCCCGGCTTCGTCGTCCGTGTCGACCCGCTCGGCAACCTCGTCATCACCCGGTCCACCGCCGCGCCGACAACCTCCTCGACGACCACCCCGGAGGCCTGACATGTGCTTCTCCTGCCAGACCGCGGCCACCCGGCTCGCCCCCGTCGACGCCGCCACGGGGTCGCAGCACCCTGACGCCTCGGCCGCCCACGACGGCGCGGCGGTGAACCCTGCGGGGCTCCCCACCGCATACGAGCACGGCAACCGCCTGACGCCCGAGGGCACGACGGTCGACCCGATCCTCGTCGAGATCGTCGAGGGCACGCTCGCGAGCGTCGAGATGGAGGTCGAGACGGCCATCGCCCGCACGTCACGCTCCCCCATGATCCGCGACGCCCACGACTTCCGCGCCGGCATCCACGACCGCCAGCTGCGCAAGCTGACGGGTCGCTCGTACAGCGCGCTCGTGCACCCCATCGCGCGCGACTTCCCGCTCGACGAGATGAGCGAGGGCGATGTCTTCTTCCACAACGACGTCTACGAGTCGGAGGGCGGCATCGGCCACCTCCCGGACCTCTGCGTCACCGTGCCGGTCTTCTCCGGCGGAGAGGTCGTCGCGTTCGTCCAGGCGTTCGGCCACCACGACGACATCGGTGGCGCCGTCCCCGGCTCGATGCCGAGCAACGCACAGACGGTCTTCGAGGAGGGCCTCTCGGTCCCGCCGATCAAGCTGTGGGACAAGGGAGTTCCGAACCAGGCGGCGCTGCGCATCATGACGCGCAACAGCCGTATGCCCGACAGCCTCGCTGCGGACCTCGACGCCGAGTGCTCGGCCTGCCTCATGGGAGCCCGTCGCCTCGGCGAGCTCTTCGAGCGCTACGGCCGGGACACGATCGAGGCCGCCTTCGACGCGATCCTCGACAAGACGACCGAGACCTACCGCCGCGAGATCCTCAGCAAGATCCCCGACGGCACGTACGTCTGGGAGGACTACGCCGAGCACGACGGGGTCGACGAGCCGAAGCTGCACACGCAGCGGATCACCCTGACCAAGCAGTCGACCGGCGGCCCCGGTCCCGGTGACGGCGGCCCCAAGCTGATCATCGACTTCACCGGCACGGCACCGCAGGCCAAGGGCCCGATCAACCACTGCGGCGACTACGTCGGCGGCAACTTCCTCAAGAAGTGGCTCGCGCCCATCCTGCGCAACCTCGCCGACACCCCCGAGCGGATGGCCGAGCTCGACGTCAACGAGGGCATCGTGCCGCTCATCGAGATGAAGTTCCCCGAGAAGGGCACGCTCCTCACGCCGATCTACCCCGCGCCGACGAACGCCCGCACCTTCGTCATCCTGCGCCTGCTCGGCGTCCTCGCCGGCGTCGTCGCCAAGGCCGTCGACGGCAAGATGCCGGCCGACCAGGAGACGATCCGCTACACCGGCGTCTACGGCAAGGACCGCGACGGCAACGACTACCTCATGCGTGAGGTGCTCGGCGGCGGCTCCGGTGGGCGCTACTACGCCGACGGCGAGGACACGATCCACGTCGTGCCCGACAGCCGCAACCTGCCGACCGAGTTCACCGAGAGCCGGTTCCCGTTCATCGTCGAGCGGCTCGGCCTCGCCGTCGACTCCGGCGGCGCCGGGCGGCACCGCGGTGGCCTCGGCTACGAGAAGCACATCCGGATGCTCAAGGACGCCCACTTCATGTCGATCGCCGACCGGTCGATCCTCGCCTGCTGGGGCGTCAAGGGCGGCAAGGCCGGTCGTCCCTTCGAGGTCACCGTCGACGTGGGCGGTCCGGAGGAGCGCACCGTCGACGCCCTCGCCGACGCCGAGGTCGTCAAGGCCGGCCAGGTCATCCGCATCCGCACCACGGGTGGCGGCGGCTGGGGCGACCCGCTCGACCGGCCCTACGCCGAGGTCGAGCGCGACCTGCGCTGGGGCAAGGTCTCCTTCGAGGGCGCGGGCCGCGACTACGGCGTCGTCGCCACCGGCGACCTCGACGAGCCCGTCATCGACGCCGCCGCCTCGGATGCCTTGCGCGAGCAGCTGCGCGGCGACCGTGTGGCCGAGCAGCCCTTCTTCGACCGCGGCCCCGGCTACGCGACGCTCGCCGCGGGACAGACTGCGGCGGATGTCGACTGGGTCTGACCGTGACGACGGTCCTCGTGATCGGCGCGGCCGGCAAGACCGGCCGCGCCGTCACGCGCTCCCTCACGTCACACGGCGTCACCGTGCGCGCTGCCGTGCGATCGCCGGAACGGGCCGAGACAGCGTATGCCGCTGGGGCCCGGTCGATCTCGGTCGTTGACCTCGACTCCGGGCTCGGTCTCGACGACGCCGTCGACGGGGTCGACGGCGTCTATCACCTGGCGCCCAACGTCCACCCCGACGAGGTCGCCATCGCCGACCGCGTCGCCGGTGCTGCAGCGCGGGCCGGCGTGGCCCGATTCGTGTTCCACTCGGTGCTGCACCCGCACGACCCGTCGATGCCGCACCATCTGCGCAAGGCGGAGGCCGAGAAGGTCGTGCGCACCCACCTGCGGGGGGCCACGGTGCTCCGCCCGGCGGCATACCACCAGAACCTCCTCGACGCGGCCCACGCCGGCCGGCTCGCGGTCCCCTACTCGCTCGACACCCCGTTCACGAACGTCGACCTCGACGACGTGGCCGAGGTCGCTGCGACGGTGCTGACCCGCCCCGGCCACGAGGGCGTCACCTACGACCTCGCCGGGCCCGAGGTGCTCTCGGTGCGCGAGCAGGCGCACGTCGCCGCCGACGTGCTCGGGCACCCCGTCGAGGCCGTCCGCGTGGAGGTCGCGGAGTGGGTCGCCGGACCCGGCGCCTCGCTCACGCCCCAGGCGCGCGACGACCTGCGGGCGATGTTCGCCTCGTACGACCGCGGCGGTCTCGTGGGCGAGGCTGCCCCCCTACGTCGGCTGCTCGGCCGCGAGCCACGCTCGTGGGCCGACGTCCTCACCCACACCTGAGCGGCCGCCGGACCGTCCGCGGCTCAGTCGATGTCGCGTTCCTCGATCGTCTGTCGCACGGTGTTGGTCGGGGTCGTCGCGCCGCTCGGGCGCTCCTCGCGGGTGATGATGCGCTTGCGGCGGGTGCCCTTGCTCCCGTGCCAGATGAGCGCCGCGCCCGCGATCATGAGGATGACGCCGACGATGGGCAGGCTGATGACGGACGTGTTGGCCCGCACCGCGAAGGTCAGGATGGCCCCCACGACGGCGAGCAGGACTCCGACTCCCACGGTCCCCCACCTCTCGGTTCGGTCGGCGGCGCCCCGGACGGCGCCCCCTCGGACATTATGTTCCTCGTACCCGCCCGACCGGTATGCCGGGCGTGGTTCGTGACGGCGCCCACCCGCCGGCTCGGCACGGTCGCGCGCTGCACCCGACGGCATACATCTGCCAATGTCGGGGGTCGCGTTGGGCAGGAGGTGACAACGCGCCCGCTCGGCCGCGCTCCCTAGGCTCACGCCATGACGACCGAGGACGCGCCGTGAGGGTGCTCGTGGCGCTGGGCGGCAACGCCATGACCGGGCCCGACGGCAGCGCGGCTCCCCAGGCCCAGCGCGAGGCCATCGCCACGGCGAGCCACCACCTCGCCGAGCTCGTCGCCGCCGGCCACGAGGTCGTCATCACGCACGGCAACGGGCCCCAGGTCGGCAACCTCCTCGTCAAGAACGAGCTCGCCGCGCACGTCGTGCCGCCGGTCCCGCTCGACTGGTGCGGCGCCCAGACGCAGGGGACGATCGGCTTCACGCTGCTCGACACCCTCGAGGCCGCCCTCGCCGCCCGTCACGTCGAGCGACCGGTCGCCGCGATCATCACGCGCACCCTCGTCGACGCCGACGACCCCGGCTTCACCCACCCGACGAAGCCGATCGGGCGCTTCCTGCCCCGCGAGCAGGCCCAGACGCTCATCGACCACGGCGAGCGCTGGGAGGACCGCGGCGAGAAGGGATGGCGTCGCGTCGTCGCCTCCCCCGAGCCGGTCGAGGTCCTCGAGACGCACACGCTCCACACGCTCCTCGCCGCTGGTTACGTCGTCGTCACGGCCGGAGGCGGCGGTATCCCCGTCGTCCGCGGCAGTGACGGCGCCATGCACGGCGTCGAGGCCGTCATCGACAAGGACCTCACGGCCGCCCTGCTCGCCCGGGCCGTCCACGCCGACGCGCTCGTCATCGCGACCGACGTCGCCCACGCCGTCGCCGGCTGGGGCACGCCGGAGGCCCACGACATCGGCCGGGTCACGCTCGCCGAGATGGAGGCGTATGCCGCCGCCGGCCACTTCGCGTCGGGCTCGATGGGCCCGAAGGTCGAGGCCGCCCTGCGCTTCGTCCGCTCCGGCGGTTCGCGCTCGATCATCACAGCACTCGACCAGCTCGCCACCGCCGTCGACGGCCACGTCGGCACCGTCATCGAAAACCCTGAAAGAGAAAGGTGATTCACGTGCCCGAAGCCATTGAGGTGCGCAAGGTCCCCATCCACTCGGTCGCCGACGCGTCGGAGCTCGCCACGCTCATCGACGACGGTGTCATGGAGGCGAGCCGCGTCATCGCCATCATCGGCAAGACCGAGGGCAACGGCGGCGTCAACGACTACACGCGGATCATCGCCGATCGCGCCTTCCGCGAGGTCCTCGTCGAGAAGGGTGCCCCGGCCGACCAGGTCAAGCAGGTCCCGATCGTCTGGTCCGGTGGCACGGACGGCATCATCAGCCCGCACGCGACGATCTTCGCCACCGTCCCGGCCGACCGGGCCGAGCAGTCCGACGAGCCCCGGCTGACCGTCGGCTTCGCGATGAGCGAGCCGATCAAGCCCGAGGAGATCGGCTACGTCGCGATGGTCGAGAAGGTCGCCGACGCCGTGAAGGTCGCCATGGAGCGCGCCGGCATCACCGACCCTGCCGACGTCCACTACGTCCAGACCAAGACACCGCTGCTGACGATCCACACGATCCGCGACGCGAAGTCGCGCGGGCACCAGGTCTGGACCGAGCACACGCACGAGTCGATGGACCTCTCCAACGGCACGACCGGCCTCGGCATCGCCGTCGCCCTCGGTGAGATCGAGATGCCGACCGACGCCGACATCATGCACGACCGGTCGCTCTTCTCGTCCGTCGCCTCGTGCAGCTCGGGCGTGGAGCTCGACCAGGCGCAGGTCGTCGTCGTCGGCAACACCAAGGGCATCGGTGGCCGCTACCGCATCGGCCACTCGGTGATGCAGGACGCGCTCGACGCCGACGGCGTGTGGGGCGCGATCAAGGACGCCGGGCTCGACCTGCCCGAGCGCCCGCACAGCAGCGACATCCAGGGCCGGCTCGTCAACGTCTTCCTCAAGTGCGAGGTGAGCCAGGACGGCACCGTGCACGGTCGACGCAACGCGATGCTCGATGACTCCGACGTGCACTGGCACCGCCAGATCAAGTCGGCCGTCGGCGGTGTCACCGCCTCGGTGACCGGTGACCCGGCCGTCTTCGTGTCCGTGTCCGCTGCCCACCAGGGCCCTGACGGCGGCGGCCCGGTCGCCGCGATCGTCGACCTCGGCGAGGGCGAGCCCACCGGCTACCGCTGGACCCGCTGAACCGCTGAACCGCTGAACCGCTGAACCGCCGACGCGCCGCCACCACCGTCGAGAGGCCACGGATGGCCCGGTGGGCGCAGTCGAAAGGCCAGTTCCCCGTGAGGAGAACTGGCCTTTCGACGTTCCGAGAGGGGCCGGACGTGGCCTCTCGACGGTGTCAGTGGGCGAAGTGGCGCGTCCCCGTGAAGTACATCGTCACGCCGGCCGCCTTCGCGGCCTCGATGATCTCCTCGTCGCGGATCGAGCCGCCGGGGGCCACGACCGCGCGGACGCCGGCGTCGAGCAGGATCTGCAGTCCGTCGGCGAACGGGAAGAACGCGTCGGACGCGGCGACGGAGCCACGGGCCCGCTCCTCCCCCGCGCGGCGCACGGCGAGGTAGCACGAGTCGACCCGGTTGACCTGGCCCATCCCGACGCCGACCGCAGCGCCGTCCTTGGCGAGCAGGATCGCGTTGGACTTCACGGCGCGGATCGCGCGCCAGGCGAACTGCAGGTCGGCGATCGTCGCCTCGTCCGCGACCTCACCCGCGACGAGCCGCCAGTTCGCGGCGTCGTCGCCACCGGTCACGGCCTCGCCCTCGCCGCGCACGACGGCGTCGACCTTGTCGACGGTCTGCACGAGCAGGCCACCGCTGATGGCGCGCGTCTCGATCGGGTCGGCTGCCTGCGCCATCCCGGCGGGCAGGCGCAGGACACGGAGGTTCTTCTTGGCCGTGAGGATCTCGAGGGCCTCGGGCTCGTAGTCGGGCGCGATGATGACCTCGGTGAAGACCGGCTTGGCGGCCGCCGCCATCGCCGCCGTGACGGTGCGGTTGGCCGCGATGATGCCCCCGTAGGCGCTCACGGGGTCGGTCGCGTGGGCCCGCTCGTAGGCCTCCTCGATCGTGCCCCCCACGGCGATGCCGCACGGGTTGGCGTGCTTGATGATCGCGACGGTCGGCTGGTCGCCGTGGTCGTGCGAGGCACGCACGGCGGCGTCCGTGTCGACGTAGTTGTTGTAGGACATCTCCTTGCCGTGCAGCTGCTCGGCGCTCGCCACGCCGGGACGCCAGTGGCGGTAGAGCGCCGCGCTCTGGTGCGGGTTCTCGCCGTAGCGCAGGGCGGCCGCACGGTCGAAGGTCGCGCCCGTCCAGGCCGGGAAGCCGGTGCCGTCGCTCGTGTCGGCGACGACGTTCCCCATCCAGTTCGCGACGGCGTTGTCGTAGCTCGCCGTGTGGACGAACGCCTCGGCCGCGAGGCGGCGACGCTCGGTCAGCGTGAAGCCGCCGGCCCCGAGGGCCTGCGTCACGTGGGCGTATGCCGCTGGGCTCGTCACGATCGCGACGCTCGCGTGGTTCTTGGCCGAGGCGCGCACCATCGACGGACCGCCGATGTCGATCTGCTCGACGCACTCGTCCTCGCTCGCACCCGACGCGACGGTCTCGCGGAACGGGTAGAGGTTGACGACGACGAGGTCGAAGGCCTCGACGCCGAGGTCGGCGAGCTGCTGGACGTGGTCGGGGTTGCGGGTGTCGGCCAGGATGCCGGCGTGCACCTTGGGGTGCAGCGTCTTGACCCGGCCGTCGAGGCACTCGGGGAAGCCGGTCAGCTCCTCGACCTGCGTCACGGGCACCCCCGCGGCGGCGATGGTCTTCGCCGTCGAGCCGGTCGAGACGATGGCGACCCCGGCGGCGTCGAGGGCCCGGGCCAGCTCGTCGAGACCGGACTTGTCGTAGACGGAGACGAGGGCCCGCTTGATCGGGCGGCGGCCGTCGGTGTCGGTGGACGGCGCGGCGGACGGGGCAGCAGTCATGGGGTGCACTCCTGGTTCGGTGACATCGGTCGCGGCGCATCCGGTCGGTCTGACCAGACGGCATCCGTTCTCGCGAGGCACCCAGGCGGTCGATGCTCCCGACGTCACTCCCCGGTGGTGTCCCACCCGCGCCAGTCGTGTGCGACCAGCGTAGCGGTCAGGGCCGCCCGATCCGAACTCGTCGTCCTTCGACGGCGAAGCCCTCACGCGCCAGTCGGCTCACGACGTCGACGAGCAGGTCTCGCTCCTGGACCTTGATCCGCTCGTGCAGGCTCTCCTCCGTGTCGTCGTCCTCGACCGCCACGACCCGCTGCTCGATGATCGGACCGGTGTCGACGCCCGCGTCGACGACGTGGCACGTCGTGCCGGTCACCTTGACGCCGTAGGCGAGGGCGTCGCGCACGCCGTGGGCGCCGGGGAAGCTCGGCAGCAGGGCGGGGTGGGTGTTGACGACGGGCTGCGCCCCGAGGGTCGCCCGTCCGAGGATCCGCATGAAGCCTGCCGTCACGACGAAACGCGGTCCGGCCGCGGCGACCTGCTCGGCGAGGGCGCCGTCCCAGGCGGCTCGGTCCTCGAAGTCGGCGGGCCGCACGAGGAACGTCGGTATGCCGGCCCGCTCGGCCCGCTCGAGCCCCGTGCACGGGCGGTCGGCCCCCACCGCGGCGATCCGCACGCCGTAGTCCGGGTCGGCCGAGGCGTCGACGAGCGCCTGGAGCAGGGTGCCGGAGCCGGAGACGAGGACGACGACGGGCACCGGGTCACCGGCGGCACCACCGTCAGTCCACGTCGATCGGCGGGCAGCGGCGTTCGTCATGGCGCGAGTCTAGGGGGCCCTACGGAGGCCGATCCCCCCTCACCGGGGTCGCACCGTGAGCGTGGCCGCCCGGCTGGCGGCGACACCTGCCTCGTTGGTGAACACGGCGCGGTACCGGGTTCCCGTGACAGCTGACGTGACGCCGGCGACGACGAGCCGCCTGGAGTCGGCGCCCGCGATCGTCACCCAGGTGCGGCCGCGGTCCCTCGACCTCTGCCACGTCACAGTGGGTGCGGGTGCCCCGCTCGCCGCGGCCGTGAACGTCGCGGTCGCGCCGGACCTCACGGTGACGTCCTGTGGGTCCGACGTGACGCGCGGCGCCTGGGTCAGCACGGTGAGCACGGCCACACCGGTCACGGCGGAGCCGCCGACGTTGGTGAACTCGGCGCGGTACCGCGTCCCGGACTGGGACGACCGGAGGTCGGTGAGAGTCAGCCGGGCGGTCGTGGCGCCGGCGATCTGCGTCCACGTCACGCCCCCGTCGCCCGAGCTCGACCACTGCACGTTCGGTTGGGGGTCACCGGAAGCCGCAGCCATGAAGGTCGCCGTGCCTCCAGCGAGACCGTTGGTGCTGCTGGGTGAGGTCACGACACGGGGCGCAGCCGGAAGGACCGTCAGCGTGACGATGCCCGAGTTCGCCGTCCCGGTCGCGTTGGTGTACCTGACGACGTACTGCTCACCGTTCTGGGCGTACGTCACTGCCGGCAGCGTGAGGCTCGGGCTGGTGGCATCGGGGATTGCCGTGAAGGTCGGTCCCGCCGTGACGCGGTACCACTGCGCGGTCGGGGCCGGGTTGCCCGTTGCGCTCGAGGCGAAGGTCACCGACTCGCCGGCGGTCACCGTGGTGTTCGCCGGGACGAGGCCCAGGGAGGGCGCCACGGCCGCCTCGACGACCAGGCTCTGCTCGGAGGCGGTCGCCGCGAACACCGCGTTCGGCGTGGTGCGGATGACGAGACGGTACGTGTCGGCCGGGAGACCCTCGAGCGTCCGTGCCACCAGCCCGTCCGCGTTCACTGCCTGGTTGACCACCTGGATGTCCGGCCTATCCGTCTGGTTGGCAGAGCGGAAGAGCTGGAAGTCCACCCGGGCCCGGGTGATGTCGCCCGGGTGGCCGTCGTCCACCTGACCCAACGTGGCCGTCATGACGGCGAGCCCGGGCGCGGTCACCGCTCGGGTGGTGCTGGTCAGCGTGGCGTCCTCCGGGGTGACGGTGGTGGCCCCGCTGTAGCCCAGGACGTAGTGGTCGCTCGAGTAGCCGCCGCAGCCGTTCAGCGGGTAGCTGCCCGGCTCCGCCGTGACCTCCCCGGTCGCAGAGACGAGACCGATGAGCCGCTCGCATCCGGAGAGCGTGCCGGTGATCCCGTCGAGGGCGAGGGGTTCAGGGATGAAGGGTGACAGCGAAGGCGCCGGGTCCGAGTACTGCAGTGGTCCGTCGCTCACGGTGATGAGGAACGCGCTCGGCCTGACCTGGAACGCCCTGCTGACCGGGGTCGCCGCCGGGAAGACACCGTCCCCTGCCTGCGAGGCCGTGATGCTGCACGTGCCCACCCCGGTCGCGGTGACGGTGCCGGAGTCGAGCTGGCACACGCTCTGGGAGCCGGGGTCCACGGCGAACGTGACGGGAAGCTGAGACGTCGCCGAGGCACGGATGCCCTGCGTCTCGTAAGGCCGTCCGTAGATGTTGCTCTTGCTGAACTGCATGTCGGCCGGGGGTGCGAACTCGATCGCGTTCGTCGGCTCGGACACCGTGAACGAGCGTGTGTCCGAGGCGATCTGCCCTGCGGCGTTGGTGACCTTGACACCCACGTGGCTGGGCCCGCTCTGCTCGAACGCCAGGACGAGCGTGGGCGAGCCGGGAACGATGCAGAACCCGCCGGGGGCGCCCGGGCACGTGTAGAGCCACTCGTAGGTCAGCGGGCCGGAGTCGTCGAGCACAGACGCGGTGAAGGTGACCGGCACTCCTTGCGGCGCCTCCCACGGCCCATCGAGCCGGACCTGCGGCGGAGCCACCGGGGCTGCGGGGTCCGGCGGTGTGCCGTGGACCATCTCGAGCACGTTGGCGGTGCGCCCCTGACCGTCGACGTACGTGATGTCGTCCCGGAGGCACGACATCCATGACATCCCGCTCGGCGCGATGGCGCCGCCTCCGGGATAGCACGAGGTGTCCAGCGCCGTGTCGCCGACCGGGGCGATGTTGAACAGGTACTTGCCCGTCGCGTTCTGGGTGCGCTCGGCGATGTAGGTCTCACCACCAGGCCCGCGGAACGGGAACCACGTGGACTGCCATTCCGGTGTCACCGTGCCGTCGGGAAGAACCTGCTGCAGGATCCACCAGCCCTCTCCATGCGGTCGGACCCAGAGAGATCCCTCGTCATCGGGCAGGTCCACGGAGATTCTCGGCGTCTGGCCCCAGCTCGTCACGGACCCACCGGACGCGACACCGTTGAGGAACTGCGGCTCCGCCTCGGTCCACGCAGGCGCGTTGCCCTCGCTTCCCGTGGCAGGCGCGTTCGCGCACTCATGCAGCTCGACGCCGACCTGGATGAAACCGCTGCAGCCCCACTCGGGCTCGGGGAAGGTCTCGTTGAGGAAGGTGGCCATCATTCCCGGGTAGGCATCAGCCTGCTTCATCAGTGCAGCCAGATCAGGGGTCCCCTCCGCCTTCGTGAGCAGCTCGGCCAGCTTCTTCGGCGCCTCGAGGTCGCTGTTGATCTGGATCGATGCGACGGTGGTGGTGACCACGATGTCGACGATGGCGCCCACCACCGACGTGATGGCACCGAAGACCTTGATCCCGGCCGTCAGCCGGGCCTCAGCCATCGCAGCCGCCTCAGTAGCGCGAGCCGCTGTCTCCGCATCGGCGATGGCGGTCACGGCCCCAGCCTTGAGGGAGTTGGCAGCCCTGAGCGCCGCGAACGAGCGCAATGCCTGCGCGTCGGCGGCGGCAGCCTCTGCGATCTTGATCGTGGCCTCGGCCCCCTGCAGGGCGGGGCTGGCGACGAACTTCGCCCGGGCCGCGAACGGGAACAGCTTGGTCACGAAGAGGTTGTCCGGTCCCAACGGGACGGCCAATGCCCGCGCGATGGGGATCGCGGCTCCGCTGGCGGCCAAGGAGACACCCATCCCCACAAGTGCGGACACCTGCCCCGCATGAACGGTGAAGTCGTTGTACGTCAGTGGGTTCCACGCGTTCGTGACTCCCTGTGACAGCGCCTCCAGCTGGAGGTACTGCCCGTACTTCACGAACTGGTCATAGGTCGGCCGGGGTGGGGAGAAGACGAGGAAGCTGAAGATCGTGAGCCCTGACTCGGTGCAGATCGTCGTCCCTCGACCGTTGTACTCGGCCGTGGTGTCGTACCGGCCCGGCGGGTGGTAGTTGCAGTAGCCGTCGGACCCGTTCCGCGGCTGGGGGGCATAGGTGTCGGTCTTCGTGTACGTGCTCTCGGTGAGTCCTGACCACTTGACGTACTCACTCACGGCAGCCTTCGCAGCGCCGATCTGCGTGCGTCGCACCTTGGCGGAGAACCACGCGTGGACGAGTCCCTCCGTCGCCGTTCTGCTCGCCGCCGGCTTGAGCATGATCACCCCGAGGTCGGCCCAGAGCTGGGTGCGGATGTCGTCGCGGGCGAGCGCCCGGACGCTCAGCTCGTCGCTCGGTGGGAGCGACTTGTTCTGGAGCACCTCGGCGACCGCCTTCGTCTCGAAGGCCGTGAGTGCCGCCTGGGTCTCAGCCGAATACGGCTGGGGCAGCGGAATGTGCAAGACCGGATCCTGCACCAGGTCGAAGAGCTTGATGATCGGTGGTGGGGCCGGTGGTTCGGCGGCCGCGGCAGAATGTGAGGGCGTCACCGTGGCGACCGTGAGGGCTGAGGCGGTCACGAGGCCGAGTACGGCCACCATTCGCGAGAATCGGCTCATCACGGTTGGGCTCCTCTGCCGAGTGCACCCCCGCCGACTCAGCATGGCAGGCCGCGCACCGTTCCATCGACGAATCGTCAGATGGGGCAATGCCAGCGGATGGGAGAGGGGGTGTGCGCGCTCGGTCGCCGGGGCAGTGCCACTCTGGACGGCTCCCGGCCTCCTGCGCCAGCTCGCGATGGGCGAGGATGGACCACATGACCGAGCCGCAGCAGGAGCAGGAGATCGCGTTCGCCCGTGAGAAGGCGAAGCGCACCCTGCCCATCGCGCTCCTCGTGCTGCTCGGCCTCGTGGCGATGTACCTCCCGCTGCCGAAGCGCTTCGTCGCCGCGCTGCCGCTCGTGCTCGCGATCGTGCTGACCGTGCGCCTGCTCCGCTTCCTGTCGACGCGCGGCGGCAAGGAGAAGATCTGGCCCGTCGTGACCCTTGTCATCTCCGGCATGCTGCTGTCGTCCCTGGCGCTCCAGGTCGTCTTCTACGACTCGGTCCACGCCTACGAGGAGTGCGTCGCCGGGGCGCAGACGAGCATCGCCGAGGGCGACTGCGCGCCGCTGAAGGACGCCGGGATGATCGGCCTCGTCGCCCGCTGAGGCCACCCCGACCGTCCCGCGTCAGTCCGTCAGCCCCCGTCGACACTCCCCGTCAGTCCGCCTCGGGGGCTGAGGTCTCCGCGTCCGCACCGGCCTGCGTCGCGACCCCCGACTGGTGCTCGCGCTCGCGCTGCTCGGCGCGACGGTCACGGAGCACGAGCACGCCCGTGAAGAGCAGCGCACCCCCGACGACCTCGGCCGTCAGGGCCGCAGCGAACGACCAGAGGTGGGCCCCGACGGCCGAGAGCCGGTCGACGCCGACCGCACCGTTGCCGAGAGCGGTCAGGGCGACGACGACCACGACCGCGACGAGCGCCGCCACGGCCGTGGCCGACAACCGGGCCCGCACGTTGCCGAAGAACTCGAGCTCGGCGTCGACCCGACGACCGAGCCACAGGCCGACGAGCACCGGAGCCAGCACGACGGCATACATCGTCGCCGGGTAGTCGCTGGCCTGCGGCAGCGCACCGAGCACGGGCACGAGCGGCAGCAGCCCGGGCTGGGCGGCTCCGGCGGAGATCGTCGAGCCGAGGGCGACCTGGAAGCCTGGGCCCGCGAGGAACGAGAGGGCCCACGTGGCCGCGTTGCCGAGGAGGGCGACCTGGGCGAGCGCGATGATGGCGATCGCCCCGAGGTTGGCGCCGTACTGGTCCTGGATGTCGGCGACGGTCGACCACGACACGACGAGTCTCACGACGACGACGACGAACCCGAGGGCGAGCAGCACGCCCGCCCCGCGCCAGCCGGTGCGCCACACCGTCGGCAGCCACGTCGGGCCGCGCCGGAACCACGTGCGCACGAACGCCGGCGCGCTCTCGTCGTCGGGCCGGAGCATGACGAAGCCGAGCGCTGCGAGCGGCACGAGCAGCGACCCCACGACCGCGGCGACGCCGGGCGTCGCCGGGCCCCCGAGGGTGAAGAGCGCGAAGACCGCCGACACGAGGCCGTAGCCGATGACGAAGCCGGGCACGACGCCCCACTGCGCGACGCGGCTCCAGTCAGTCGCACCGACGCGTAGCCGTTCCGTCGCCGCGAGACGACGGGCGAAGCGGTAGGCGATGAGGACGAAGACGAGCAGGAGCAGCAGCGGCGTCATGGAGATCGCCACGGAGCCGGCACCGACGGACTGTCCGTGGCCGAGGAACCAGAGAGCGCTGGCGACCGAGACCGCCGAGAACCACCCGACCGAGCTCTCGGGCGCAGCCACCCAGCCGATGAGCGCGGGCAGGACGACGACCGACCACGTGCCGACGGCGGCGAGGGCGCCGGCGCGCAGGCCAGCCGGCATCGCCGTCGAGGGGCTGGTCGACGAGGTCGCCGACGTGGTCGTCGACGTCGTGGTCGTGCTCGGCGGGGCCAGTGGTCTCACTCCTGCGCTGCGGGTCCTGCGGGCTCGTGCGTGGTCGCTCCCATGGTCACAAGATCCCCGCCACGGAGCGAGCGCCCACGCCGATGGGGCCCGAGAGCGGCCGGATGTGAGGCACGGATCAGCCCCGAAGCCCCGCGCGGCCGGCCCGGCGGGCGGACGATGGAGGTGAAGGGGATGACCCATCATGAACAGCAGAACCCTCCACCTGCTGGCACCCCTGCTGGCAGTGCTCGCCCTCATCGTGGCCGCCGTCGGCCCGACCGCCCGGGCCCCGACCCCGCGCGCCTCCGTCGTCGCCACCGCGCCGCTCGAGGTCGCCTCCGTGCCTGTCGCCTACGCGGGCACCGTCTACCTCACCTTCGACGACGGTCCCAGCTCCACCTACACCCCGAAGGTCCTCGCCGTCCTGCGGAAGTACGGCGTGCACGCCGTCTTCTTCGAGCTCGGCCAGAACGTCTCGTGGTACCCGTCGATCACCCGCAGCCTGCGCAGCAACGGCAACCTCATCGGCAACCACACGTGGAGCCACCCCGACCTCACGACGTTGTCGACGTCCGCCGTCACGTCGCAGCTGAACCGGATGGAGTCGGCCCTCGGCCACCGGCCACGCTGCGTGCGACCGCCCTACGGGGCGACGAGCTCGCGCATCGCGACGATCATCGCCAACCGCGGCCAGCGCCAGATCCTCTGGACCGTCGACCCGCGCGACTGGTCCCGCCCCGGCACCACGACGATCGTGAGCCGCGTGCTCGCGAGCGTCCGGGGCGGCTCGCGGATCCTCCTGCACGACGGAGGCGGTGACCGGTCGCAGACGGTGGCCGCCCTCGACCTGCTCATCCCGAGGCTGCGGGCCCGCGGCTTCGTCATCGGCCTGATGGCCTGCTGACCACCGATCGCGTATGCCGTCCCCCCGGGCCACGCGCCCGGGCGCCGTGGGCGAAGGGCCGGCCACACGGCATACGCCCTCGGGAGACAGCAGAGCGGGCGGCCACCCAGAGGTGACCGCCCGCTCGGAAACGCTGCTGGCGCAGGCTACTTCGCGAGGTCCTTCATGATCTCGCGCATGAGGTCGGCCGTCTCGGACGGCGTCTTGCCGACCTTGACGCCCGCGGCCTCGAGGGCCTCCTTCTTGGCCTGCGCGGTGCCCGAGGAGCCGGAGACGATGGCGCCGGCGTGGCCCATCGTCTTGCCCTCCGGGGCGGTGAAGCCGGCGACGTAGCCGACGACCGGCTTCGTGACGTGCTCCTTGATGTAGGCGGCCGCACGCTCCTCGGCGTCGCCACCGATCTCGCCGATCATGACGATCGCGTCGGTGTCGGGGTCGTTCTGGAACGCCTCGAGGCAGTCGATGTGCGTCGTGCCGATGATCGGGTCGCCACCGATGCCGACGGCCGAGCTGAAGCCGAAGTCACGCAGCTCGTACATCATCTGGTAGGTCAGCGTGCCCGACTTCGAGACGAGGCCGATGCGGCCGGTGCCGGAGATGTCGGCCGGGATGATGCCGGCGTTGCTGACGCCCGGGGTGATGAGGCCGGGGCAGTTCGGGCCGACGATGCGCGTCGTGCCCTTGTCCTTGGCGTAGTTGTAGAACTCCGCCGTGTCCTTGACCGCGACGCCCTCGGTGATGACGACGGCGAGGGGGATCTCGGCCTCGATCGCCTCGACGGCCGCGGCCTTGGTGAACTGCGCGGGCACGAAGATCACGGACACGTTGGCGCCGGTGGCCTCGATGGCCTCCTTGACCGTGCCGTAGACGGGGACGGAGACGCCGCCCTCGAAGTCGACCGTCGTGCCGGCCTTGCGGGGGTTGACGCCGCCGACGATGTCGGTGCCGGACTTGAGCATGCGCTGGGTGTGCTTCATGCCCTCGGACCCGGTCATGCCCTGGACGATGACCTTCGAGTCGGCGTTGAGGAAGATAGCCATGTTCGCTCGTTCTCTCTTCTGTGGCGAGGGGGTCAGTTGGCGGCGGGCCGGGAGGCGAGCTCTGCGGCGCGGCGCGCGGCGCCGTCCATCGTCGGCTCGATCGTCACGAGCGGGTGGTTGCGCTCCTGGAGGATGCGGCGACCCTCCTCGACGTTGTTGCCGTCGAGGCGCACGACGAGCGGGCGGTCCTCCTCGTCACCGAGCGCGTCGAGCGCTCCGACGATGCCGTTGGCCACGGCGTCGCAGGAGGTGATGCCGCCGAAGACGTTGACGAACACGCTCTTGACCTGGGGGTCCGAGAGGATGATGTGCAGGCCGTTGGCCATGACCTCGGCGCTGGCGCCACCACCGATGTCGAGGAAGTTGGCCGGCTTCTGGCCGCCGAACTCCTCACCGGCGTAGGCGACGACGTCGAGGGTGCTCATGACGAGCCCCGCGCCGTTGCCGATGATGCCGACGGAGCCGTCGAGCTTGACGTAGTTGAGGTCCTTCTCCTTGGCCGCTGCCTCGAGCGGGTCCGCGTGGGCGGTGTCCTCGAGCGCCTCGTGGTCGGCGTGGCGGAAGCCGGCGTTCTCGTCGAGCGTCACCTTGCCGTCGAGGGCGACGATCTGGCCGTCCTCGGTCTTGACGAGGGGGTTGACCTCGACGAGCGTGGCGTCCTCCTCGCGGTAGACGGTCCACAGCTTCTGGATGACGTCGGCGATGGCGGCCTTGTCGCCCTCGTCGAAGCCGGCGGCGTCGACGATCTCCTGCGCCTTCGCGGCGTCGATGCCCGTGTTGGGGTCGACGGCGACGCGAGCCAGGGCCTCGGGGCGCTCGACGGCGAGCTGCTCGATCTCCATGCCGCCCTCCTTGGAGCACATGGCGAGGTAGGTGCGGTTGGCACGGTCGAGCAGCACCGAGAAGTAGTACTCCTCCGCGATGCGGGCGCCCTGGGCGATCATCACGGTGCCCACGGTGTGGCCCTTGATGTCCATCCCGAGGATGGCCTCGGCAGCGGCCTGCGCCTCGTCGGGGCTCTTCGTGACCTTGACGCCACCGGCCTTGCCGCGGCCGCCGGTCTTCACCTGCGCCTTGACGACGGTGACACCGCCCGACTTCGGTCCGATCTGCTCAGCGGCCGCTCGGGCCTGCTCAGGGGTGGTGGCGATGGCGCCGGCCAGCACGGGCACCCCGTGCTTCTCGAACATGTCGCGGGCTTGGTACTCGAAGAGATCCACGGGTGGGGTCCGTCCTCGTCGTCGATTCGAATCGTCGTCGATCGCGTCGCTGCGGCGTCCCGGGGCCCACGTGCTCACGCTCTCGCGCTCGGACGGGCCCTGCGCCGAGGCGCAACCGAATCAGGCTGTCCCTCGGACTCTAGTGGCTGTGACGTGTGGCGACCCCATCGGGTGCGCCCGACCGGACGAAGATCACACCGACGTCTCACCCCGCCCCGGCCCTCCGTTTCGCGCGCTCAGCGCACGAACGCGCGAGACACGCAGGTGCGCGGGTCCTTTCGCGCGCCCCTTCACCGGATCGCGCGCTCACGCCAGGAGCGCGCGATCCGGGCGTATGCCCGGGGCCGAGCTCTGCGTGCTGGTGGCGGCGCCGGCGGTGTGCGGTCTCAGGCGGCGAGAGCGGCCAGGCGGAGGGCCTCGAGCACGCGGCCGTGGACCATCTCCGGTCTGGCGAGTTCGGACCACGTGAGCCGGACGACCACCCAACCGCAGCGGCGCAGCGCGTCCTCACGACGCTTCTCGTCGAAGAGGACCGCGCCGTCACCCGAGGCGTACTTCACCCTGCCGTCGAACTCGACGAGGACGCGGGTGCCCGTGATGCGGAAGTCGGCGCGGTAGGTCCTGCCCTCCGCCACGACCTCGAACTGCGGCTCGACGTCGTGGCCGAGCCCGCGCAGGACGTATGCCGTCAGCGACTCGCCCGGGGACTCGTGCCGGCCGTCCGCACACCGGAGCGCGGCACGCACCGGACCCACGCCGCGGTGGCCCTCGAAGTCGGCGATGGCCACGGGCAACGACTCGGCTGTCAACAGCCCTCGAGCAAGAGCGGCGTCGGCGGCCACGAGGGCTGCCGTCGGCTCGCCGACGAGTCCGGCGCCGACGGCGGCGTGCCCGACCGGAGCGAGCGGGGCCGGGTGAGTGTGGCCACCCGCGGATGGCGCGCCGACCCAAGCGACTCCCTCCTGCTCGCGGTGGAGCAGGAGCCCGGGGCGACGGCGGGACTGCCCGCTCCAGGGCTGGGGCGCCTCGGCGTCGAGCGGCCGGACGCGGGTCAGGTGCACGACGCCGAGGTCCACGCCGTGCAGTGGCAGCCCGAGCAGGACGAGTGCCGAGGAGTGACTGACCACGGCCGCTCCTTCATAGGCTCGGGAGAGCGCGATGGTACAGAGCCGGTGACGGTCACGCTCGTCCGCGGGGACGCCCACGGCATACCACCCGTGGGTCAGCCTCGTGCAGACGTAGCGATGGCACAGCAGGGCCAGCGCCCGCCCGTCGACACCGGCGCGCAGGGCGTCTCGCGCGCTGAAGACTCCGTGTCTGGCAATGAGCTCGAGGTTCACCCGAGCAGGATCTCGGCCATGGATGGTGGCGCGCCGGTCCGGCCGGGCAGCTGTGGACGGTGCGGCTCGGTGCGCGAAGGGTGTGGACAGCCGGGTCCGGCGCGGCCTGGGCGCGCGAAGTACGCACCGCGCGCCCAGAACCTCCCGCGCTCCGCGCTGGCTTCGCGCGCTCAGGCGTGGAGCGCGCGAAACGTGGGCGGGCGAGGGTGACCTGGCGGGGGCTGGTCGGGGCTCGTCAGGGCTGGTCAGGCGGCGTGGACGTGGTCGCGGACCCAGCCGACGATCTCCATCGTCGTCGCGCCCGGCGTGAACACCTTGGCCACCCCGAGCTTCTCGAGCTCGGAGATGTCGTCCGCGGGGATGATGCCGCCGCCGAAGACGACGATGTCGCTCGCGTCGCGCTCGGCGAGGAGCTCGACGACGCGCGCGAAGAGGGTCATGTGCGCGCCCGAGAGGACGGAGAGCCCGACGACGTCGGCGTCCTCCTGGATGGCCGCCTCGACGATCTGCTCGGGGGTCTGATGCAGGCCGGTGTAGATGACCTCCATGCCGGCGTCGCGCAGCGCCCGGGCCACGACCTTGGCGCCCCGGTCGTGCCCGTCCAGACCCGGCTTGGCCACGACCACGCGGATGACGTCGGTCGACGCCGCACCCGCTCCGGTCGCGCTCGCGGTCTCGTCGTCGGTCACGGCGTCGGCGCCCAGGGACTCGCTCATGCCGGGCACTCTAGCCAGCCCCGCGAGACGCGACGCGCAATAGTGATGCATCGCCCACCGGTCGGGGTACGTTCGGGACGTGGCAGTGGCAGCACGGGCGGCGATGACGCCGCGACAGGCCGGCACCCCGAAGGGTGGCGCAGCGGGCCCTCGGGGCTTCGTGGCGACCGTCGGGGAGCTCGCCAGTGCGCTCCTGACCCCCACCGGGATCGCGGGCGCGGCTCTCGAGGCGACGTGGATGGGGCTGCACCTCGGGCTCTACCCGCTCGGGCTGCTCGGCTCGCGCGCCAGCGACCGGCGCCAGGGCTACCGTCTCGGTCACCTGCCACCGAGCCAGCGGGGACTCGCGATCCAGAACGTCGAGGCCGCCGAGACGCCGATCCTCCTCGTGCACGGCATGGTCGACAACCGCTCGATCTTCACCGTCCTGCGGCGCGGCCTCGTGCGTCGCGGCTTCGGGCGCATCGAGACGATCAACTACTCCATCTTCACCGGCGACGTCCGTGCTGCGGCCGCTGCCTTGGGCGCCGAGGTCGAGCGCATCGTCGAGGAGACCGGCTACGAGCGGATCCACGTCATCGGCCACTCGATGGGCGGGCTCATCGCGCGCTACTACGTGACCCGGCTCGGCGGCGACCAGCACGTGCACACGCTCGTCACCCTCGGCACCCCGCACCAGGGCAGCTACCTCGCCTACACGTGGAACAACGGGCTGACCCGTCAGCTGCGCCCGGGTAGCGCCCTCATGGATGAGCTCGCCGCCCCGGTCAAGGAGTGCCAGACCCGGTTCCTCGTCTACTGGTCCGACCTCGACCAGGTCGTCGTGCCCCAGCGCAACGCCGCCCTGCACCACGACGACCTCACGGTCCACAACATCGCCCTGCACGGCGTCGGCCACATGAGCCTGCCGATCACGAGCAGCGTCGTGCACGGGATCTCCACGGCCCTCGCCCACCTGGACACCTCGGGAGCGACCGTCACCCCCGGGGTCAGCTCCCTCGGGAGCCGACGCACCAGCACGTCGACGACCCGCCGGGGTGGCACCGCGGGTCGTGTGGTGCCCGCGCGCTGACCAGGTCGACCCCTGTCACGAGAGGCTGCGAATTCGTGCAGATCCTCCTGTGTACATCCCGCACCGGGGCCCCGGCATGCCCTAGTGTCATGCGCAGTCGCGTCCCTCCACCGCGACGCCGGGACGTCCAGAAACGTGGCGTGATTTTGGATAACGAAATGGTCACGTTAGGCTGGCGGCTCGCAATCTGTGACCGATAGGTATCTCTTTCGTGCCCAAAACCAGTTACTCCGGCCGGCACAGGCCGGCAGCCAAGCCTTCGCGGGGTCGACAGTTCGTCGTCCCCGTCGCTCTGCTCTCCTCGACCGTCGCCGGTGGCCTCGTCATCCGCGACGCCGGTGCGAGCGAGCTGAGCCCCGAAGCGGCTGCCATGAAGAACGTCTCCAACTCGGTCGCAGGTCTCGGTCTCACCGCGGACCCCGACGTCGTCGCCGCTGCTGCCGCGAGCCGGTCCGGCGCCCGCTCCTCGCGTGACCTGGCCCGCGACGCCAAGACGCTCATCGTCAGTGCCACGGCCACTGCCGCGCAGACCGCCACGGACGCCCAGACCGCTGCAGACAGGGCCGCGACCGCCAAGGCCGCCGCGGAGAAGGCGAAGGCCGACGCCGCCGCCAAGGTCAAGGCCGCAGCCCGCGAGCGTGCGATCGCGATGGCCCACCGCTGGGTCTCCCCCGTCGCCGGCTACACCCTCACCTCCGGCTTCGGCTTCCGCTGGGGCAAGATGCACCCCGCCCAGGACCTCGCATGCCCGACGGGCAGCACGGTCCGGGCCCTCTCGAGCGGCACCGTCGTCTTCGCCGGCTGGTCCACCGAGGGCTACGGCAACATGGTCAAGATCCGCTACTGGGACGGCACCGTCTCGTGGATGGCCCACAACAGCCGCCTGCTGGTCTCCGTCGGCGACGAGGTCTCCCCCGGCCAGCGCGTCGCCTACAGCGGCAGCACCGGCAACTCGACCGGCCCGCACGTGCACCTCGAGATCCACCCCGACGACGGTTCGGCCGTCGCACCTCGCACCTGGCTCGCCAAGCACGGCGTCTACCTCTGACCGAGGCCCTTCAGTGACACGAGGCCCGTCCCCTTCCGGGACGGGCCTCGTCGCGTTCGCCGCCCCGTCGGGGCCGCGACCTCCAGTCGCCTGCCGTATGCCGTATGCCGTTGTGCCACAACGGAGCCCGGCTGACGCCGGGGCTGCGCCACACGGCATACGCCATCGGCTGTGACGACAGGTCCGGCCTGCCCCGGACCGCGGTTCAGAGCTTGACGAGCGGGGCGTAGCGCAGGAGCAGGCGCTTCGTGCCGGTGTCGGCGCCGAAGTCGACGTGCGCCATCGACTTGTCGCCGTCGCCCTCGACGCGCACGACGGTGCCGAGGCCGAAGGAGTCGTGGCTGACGCGGTCGCCCGACTGGAGCGCGATGACCGGACGCTTGCCGGCGCTGCGGACGCCCGGCCGGGCCGCGAGCGTCGCCACGGCCGGACGGTCGGAGCCGCGCGCCCCGCTGAACGACGGGCCCAGGCGCTGCCAGTCGAGCAGGTCACCCGGGATCTCGTCGAGGAAGCGCGACGGCGGGTTGTACTGCGGCGCACCCCAGGCGGACCGGACGGCCGCGCGCGAGAGGTAGAGCCGCTCACGGGCGCGCGTGATGCCGACGTAGGCGAGTCGGCGCTCCTCCTCGAGCTCCTTGGGGTCGCCGAGCGCGCGCATGTGCGGGAACGTGCCGTCCTCCATCCCGGTGAGGAAGACGACGGGGAACTCGAGGCCCTTGGCGGTGTGCAGCGTCATGAGCGTGACGACGCCCTGCGCCTTGGCCTCCGGCTCGTCGGGGATCTCGTCGGCGTCGGCGACGAGCGAGACCTGCTCGAGGAACTCCTCGAGCGCGCCTGCGGGACCGACGTCCTCGGGCTCGACACCGGGCTGCAGCTCACCACCCGACTCCTCGAGCTCGGTGGCACGGCGGTCGTCGTACTCCTGCGCGACGGCGACGAGCTCGGCGAGGTTCTCGACGCGGGTCTCGTCCTGTGGGTCGTGGCTCGCGCGCAGCTCGGCGAGGTAGCCGCTCTCCTCGAGCGTCATCTCGAGCAGTGCCGCGATGCTGTCGTCGGCCTCGTAGGAGGTGCGGAGCTTCTCGAGCAGCGCCGTGAAGCCCTGGATCGCCGCGACCGAGCGCGTCGCGATGCCCGGCGCGTCCTCGGCCCGCCCGAGCGCCGCGACGAACGGGATGCGCTCGCGCTCGGCGAGGGCGGCGACGCACGCCTCGGCACGGTCGCCGATGCCACGCTTGGGGGTGTTGAGGATGCGGCGCAGGTTGACGGTGTCGGTGGGGTTGGAGACGACCCGGAGGTAGGCCAGGGCGTCCTTGACCTCGCGTCGCTCGTAGAAGCGCGTGCCGCCGACCACCTTGTAGGGCAGGCCGACCCGCACGAGCACCTCCTCGATGGCGCGGCTCTGCGCGTTGGTGCGGTAGAAGACGGCGACGTCGCCGGGCTTGACGCCCTGGTCGGCGAGGTCGTCGATCTCCTTGGCCACGAAGGCGGCCTCGTCGTGCTCGTTGTCACCGACGTAGCCGGTGATCATCGCGCCGTCGCCGGAGTCGGTCCAGAGGTTCTTGGCGCGGCGCCCCTCGTTGCGCGCGATGACGGAGTTGGCGGCCCGCAGGATGCGCTGGGTCGAGCGGTAGTTCTGCTCGAGCAGGATGGTGCGGGCGTCGGGGTAGTCGTTCTCGAACTCGAGGATGTTGCGGATCGTCGCGCCGCGGAAGGCGTAGATCGACTGGTCGGAGTCGCCGACGACGCACAGCTCGGCGGGCGGCACCGCATACGCGCCCTCGGGTCCCTTGACCTCGCCGACGAGCTCCTTGATGAGCTGGTACTGCGCCTGGTTGGTGTCCTGGTACTCGTCGACGAGCACGTGACGGAAGCGGCGGCGGTAGTACTCGGCGACGTCGGGGAAGGCCTGGAGCACGTTGACGGTCATCATGATGATGTCGTCGAAGTCGAGGGCGTTGGCCTGGCGCAGCCGGCGTTGGTACTGGGTGTATGCGTCGGAGACGGTGCGCTCGTAGTGGTTGCCCTCGGTGACCTGGGAGGCGTAGGTCTCCTCGTCGATGAGGTCGTTCTTGAGGTTGCTGACCTGCGCCGAGAAGCCGCGCGGCGGGTAGCGCTTCGGGTCGAGGTCGAGGTCGCGCAGCACGAGGCTCATGAGGCGCTGGCTGTCGGCGGCGTCGTAGATCGAGAAGGTCGACTTCATCCCGACCTTGGCGGCCTCGCGGCGCAGGATGCGCACGCAGGCCGAGTGGAAGGTCATGACCCACATGGCACGGGCACGCGGGCCGACGAGTGCGGCGACCCGCTCGCGCATCTCGGCCGCGGCCTTGTTGGTGAAGGTGATGGCGAGGATCTGCCCCGGCTGGGCGCCACGCTCGCCGAGCAGCCACGCGATGCGGTGGGTGAGCACACGGGTCTTGCCCGAGCCGGCGCCCGCGACGATGAGCAGCGGCGTGCCCTCGTGGACGACGGCCTCGCGCTGCTGCGGGTTGAGGCCCGCGAGCAGCACCGTCGGGTCGAGGTCGGCACGCCCCTGGGGGGCGGTCTCGACGCCGCCGCGGGCGGCGGCCTCGGCCCACGTGGGGACGCCCTGCTCGGTGACGTCCGCGCCACGCCCGGGGCGCCCGGACCCGCCGGAGGGCGCGCCCTGACCGTGCTCGAAACCGGGGATGGGGAGGTCGTCGAAGAGCGTGCTCATGATCGACCAAGCCTACGTCGAACCACCCACAGCGCCCGACCACGACGCACAGCCACGCGCGTCGGGAGAGGATGGCGCCGTGAGCGACTTCCAGATCCGTGAGGCCTCGGCCGACGACGTCCCCGACCTCATCCGCCTCGTCCAGGGGCTCGCGGCCTACGAGAAGGAGCCCGACTCCGCGACGGCGACACCCGAGCAGTTCCGCGAGGCCCTCTTTCCCGCGCAGGGCGACCCCACGGCATACGCCCTCGTGGGGGTGCGGGAGGGCACGGTCGTCGCCATGGCGATCTGGTTCCGGAGCTTCTCGACGTGGACCGGCCGGGCCGGGATCTGGCTCGAGGACCTCTTCGTCGACCCCGAGCAGCGCGGCCACGGCCTCGGCACGGCCCTGCTCGCCCGGCTCGCCGCCATCTGCGTCGAGCGCGGCTGGACGCGACTCGAGTGGTCGGTGCTCGACTGGAACACCCCCTCCATCGACTTCTACCGCTCCCACGGCGCCCGCTCGCTCGACGACTGGACGACCTTCCGCCTCGACGGCGACGCGCTGACGCGACTGGCGGGCCCGTAGGTGCCGCGCCCGCCGCGTCGGATGGGGTCGGCCGACGTCCTCTGGCTCAACATGGACCGGCCGACCAACCTCATGGTCATCGTCTCGGTCGTCCTCCTCGAGTCGGTGCCCGACTGGGACCGCGTGCTCGACGTGGTCCGCGAGCGGATCATCGAGCCGTACCCCGTCTTCAGCCAGCGTGCGAGGCGACCCCAGGGGCTGTCCGGGCACCGCTGGGAGGACGACCCGGACTTCGACCTGGCCCGGCACGTGACGCGGGTGACGCTCTCCGGCGAGGGGACCGCGGCCGAGGCGGACGCCGAGCTGCAGGCCTACGTCGAGGAGCACCTCCCGCGGCCCTTCGACCGCACGCGCCCGCTCTGGGAGGTCCACCTCGTCGACGGCCACGGAGCCGGCGCCGCCCTCGTCTTCCGCATCCACCACGCGCTCGCCGACGGCATCGCCCTGACCCGGGTGCTGCTCGGCCTCACGGAGGACGCCGACGGACGGCCCGGCGACCTCGTCGGCCCCCCGGCGACGACCGACCTCGCGACCCTGCCGCTCGCTGCCCCGTCCGGCGGCGAGGGCGGCACCGGCGGGGGCATCGTCGCGTCCGGTCTCCGGCTCGCCCGGGCGACCACGCGCTCGGGTTGGGATCGCCTGCGCTCCAAGGGCGCCCGCGCTGCCGTGACGGATGCCGCCGGGCTCACCCTTCGTACCGGACAGGTCGTCTCCGACCTGCTCCTGACGACGAACCCCAGGAGTGTCGTCGGCGGCGTCCCCGGGCACCGCAAGCGCCTCGTGTGGACCGAGCCGCTGCCCCTTCCCGGGCTCAAGCAGGCCGGGCGGCTCGTCGGCGCGACGCTCAACGACGTGCTGCTGAGCGCCGTCGCCGGCGCCCTGCACACCTACCAGGACGAGCGTGGCCGCGAGCCGGTCGACCTCGTGACGATGGTGCCGGTCAACGTCCGACCGCTCGACGAGCCGCTCCCGCGCGAGCTCGGCAACCGCTTCGCGCTCGTCTTCCTGCGCTTCCCGAGTCGCGACGCCACGCCCCTCGGGCGCCTCGCCCTGTCGAAGGCGCGGATGGACTGGCTCAAGGCGTCGCCCGAGGCAGCGCTCACCTTCGCGCTCATCTCCGTCATCGGCCGCTTCCCGGCAGAGCTGGAGCGCCGGGTCGTGGACTTCTTCGCGGACAAGGCGATCGGCGTGACGACGAACGTCGCCGGCCCGCGGGAGGTCCGCTACCTCGGCGGCGTCCCCGTGACGGGCGTGCTCGGCTGGGTGCCCGGGTCGGGGCGGCACACGCTCGGCTTCTGCATCGTCACCTACGCCGACGCCGTCCGCATCGGGATCATGGCCGACGAGTCCGTCGTCCCCGACCCCGAGTCGCTCCTCGCGGCACTCGAGGACGAGCTGGCCCAGCTCGTGCGCATCGGCGAGGCCGGGTCCGCGGGGCCCACCGGCCCGAGGAGGAGGCGGCCGCGGTCGTAGGGTGGCGAGCATGAACCGAGCGACCAGCGTCTTCGTCTCCGAGCCCGGCGACCGCAGCGTCCTGCAGGTCCGCGACCACGAGATCCCCGACCCCGTCGACGGCGAGGTCCAGGTCGACGTGGCCGCCGCGGGTGTCAACTTCATCGACGTCTACAAGCGCCAGGGCGTCTACCCCGTGCGCACCCCCTTCGTCCTAGGCGAGGAGGGCGCCGGCACCGTGACCGCGGTCGGCGCCGGCGTGACCGACCTCGCCGTCGGTGACCGGGTGGCCTGGTGCCAGTCGTCCGGAAGCGAGTCCACGCTCGTCAACAAGCCCGCCCACCTCCTCGTCCCCGTCCCCGACGGCGTCGACCTCGAGGTCGCGGCCGCCACCATGCTCCAGGGACTCACGGCCCACTACCTCGTCACGAGCACGTATGCCGTCGGGCCCGGCACCGTCGCCCTCGTGCACGCCGCAGCCGGTGGGGTCGGGCAGCTCCTCGTGCAGATGGTGACGGCCCGCGGCGGCACCGTGGTCGCGACGGCAGGATCCGACGAGAAGCTCGAGATCGCCGAGGCGCTCGGCGCCCAGCACCTCATCAACTACTCGACCGTCGACGACCTGGCCGCCGCGGTCCGCGCCGCTGCCGGACGCGGGGTCGACGTGGCCTACGACGGTGTCGGGAAGTCGACGTTCGACGCGTCGCTCGCCTCGCTGCGCCCGCGCGGGACGATGGTCCTCTTCGGTGGGGCGAGCGGGCAGGTGCCCCCCTTCGACATCCAGCGCCTCAACAGCGGCGGGTCCCTCTTCCTGACGCGTCCGACGCTGGCGCACTACGTCGCCGAGCGCGAGGAGTACGAGTGGCGGGCCGGTGAGGTGCTCGGCGCGGTGGCCGACGGCTCGCTGAAGATCGACATCGGCGGGCGCTACCCGATGACCGAGGCGGCTGCGGCCTACGAGGCCCTCGAGGGTCGACGCACGACGGGCAAGCTCATCCTGGTGCCCACCGCATGAGCCGCACGCTCTTCCGGCACGACCGCATCTGGACCGGCGACGCCGGTGTCCCCTGGACGACGGCGCTGCTCGTCGAGGACGGCCGTGTCGTCGCGGTCGGCGGCGACGCCGTCGAGGCGGCCGGTGCGGGCACCGACACGGTCGACCTCCCGGGGGCACTCGTCATGCCCGGTCTGCACGACGCCCACATCCACACCGAGTGGCTCGCGCGCGACCTGTCGTCCGTCGACCTGCGCGAGGCCCGGTCGCTCGAGGAGACGCTCGAGCTCGTGCGGGCGCACGCCGAGACGCTGCCCGAGGGCGAGGTGCTGCACAGCGGTCGCTGGAACCACAACCGCTGGGCCGTCCCCGAGCAGCCCGACCGGCACGCACTCGACACGGTGTCGGGCGACCGCGTGGCCGCGCTGTCGAGCGTCGACGGCCACACGATCTGGGCCAACTCCCTTGCGCTGCAACGGGCCGGCATCACGCGCGACACCCCCGACCCGGTCGGCGGCGAGATCGTGCGCGACGCGTCGGGCGAGCCCACCGGGATCCTGCGCGAGTCCGCGCAGGAGCTGCTCGCCGTCATCCCGCACGAGGAGTCGCCGCTGCGGCCGTGGCTCGAGCGGTGCCAGGACTGGCTGCTCTCCGTCGGCCTCACGAGCATCACCGACATCGACGGCGAGGACGCCCGCGCCGCCTACGCCGAGCTGCACGCGGACGACGCCCTGCGGCTACGGGTCACGAAGTGCACGCGCGACCCCGACCTCGAGCTCGCGATCGCCGAGGGGCGACGCTCGGGCCAGGGTGACGACATCTTCCGCGTCGGGCCGGTCAAGTTCTTCAGCGACGGCGCACTCGGATCGCACACGGCCCACATGACCGAACCGTTCATCGGCCACGAGGGCTGCGGCATCGCCGCGATGCCCTACGAGCTGCTGCTGGAGCGCACGTTGACCGCCGCCCGGGCCGGCCTCGACGTCGTCACGCACGCCATCGGCGACGAGGCCAACCGGCTCGTCCTCAGCACCTTCGAGGCCGTGCGGGCCGAAGGGCTGGAGCGGCTCCTGCGCATCGAGCACGCCCAGCACGTGCTGCCCGTCGACATCCCGCGCTTCCGGGCGCTCGACGTCGTGGCCTCGATGCAGCCCAGCCACTGCACGGCCGACCTCGAGCTCGCCGACGAGATCATCGGCCCGCGGCGGCTCGCGTCGTACGCGTGGCGCAGCTTCCTCGACGCCGGGGTGCGCGTGGCGTTCGGATCGGACGCGCCGGTCGAGGACCCGAACCCGTTCTACGGCCTGCACGCCGCCGTCACCAGGCAACGGGCCGACGGACAGCCGCTCGGCGGCTGGCGCCCCGAGGAGCGGGTCACCCTGACCGAGGCCGTGCACGCCTTCACGGTCGCCGCCCACGAGTCGGTCGGTCGCACCGACGTGGGCCGCCTCATGCCGGGCCAGCTCGCCGATCTCGTCGCCGTCGACCGCGACCTGTGGGCGCTCGAGGAGTCCTCGCCCGCCGACATCCGTGACACCGTGGTGCTGCAGACCCGGGTCGGGGGCGAGCTGGTCCACGAGCGCCGCTGACACCCCGCGGCAGGCGGCTGACCGCGGTTCGAGGCACCGCCTCAGCGGGCGGCCCCTGTCGCGGGAGTCGCCGTGCGTCCATCCTTGGAGGAGGAGGACGTATGCGCGAGACCGACGCCGACTTCGCCGCCTGGGCACGAGCACGGCAGCTGCGACTGCTCCGCGCCACCTTCCTCGTCAGCGGCGACCCGAAGCGGGCCGAGCGCCTCGTCCTCTCGGCCCTCACGAGCCTCGCCCGGCACTGGCACCACGTCCGTCAGGGCGACCCCGACGCGTACGTCCGGACGCGCGTGCAGCACTCAGCCGTGGCCGCGGCCGAGGGCGACGTGCACGCCGACCGCATCCCGAGCGAGCTGCCGCCGCCCCTGCGTCACCTCACGCCGCGCGAACGGGCCGTTCTCGTGCTGCGCTGGTACGAGGGCCGGTCGGTGGACGACACCGCGGAGGTCCTCGGATGCTCGCCCGAGAGGGTGCGCCGGGCCGAGCGTCGGGCGCGCGCGGCTCTCGCGTCGGGGGCACACCGTCCGCTGACGGACGACGAGGTCACCGCGGCCCTGGAGGCGGCGGTCGCCAGTGTCCGCGAGGTCGACCTGGCAGAGCGCGCCTGGCACGACGCGCTGCTGCACCGGACGACGACGCGGCGCCGTGCCGCCACAGCCGTCGCCGCGGCCGCGCTCGTCATCGGGGGCGCCACCCTGGCCGGCCGCGACCCCGTCATCACCGCTGCCTCGGCACCGTCGCCCGTCAGTCTCACGCGGGTGCCACTGCTCCAGCAGGCCGTGTGGCACACCACCTCCGGCGGTCTGAGATACGTCGTCGCCCCGACGGCCGGCGCTGAGGCCGACCAGCCGGTCCTCGACGGGGGGATGCCCGCCGTCATCGACCCCGGGCGGCAGCATCACCTGGCCAGCGGACCGCGACCCACCGGCCTGGGCGCCTTCGGCGACGCCGTCTACCTCGAGCGGCGCGCACCCGGGCGCTGGGTGCCCGTGCTCCTCTACGGCGACGGAGAGCTGCTCACCCTCGACACCGTCGTGCTGACGGACGTCCGCACTGCCTCAGGGCAGATCCACCCGCCGCTCGGCATCTGGGCCTTCTCGGGCGACAAGACGGCGCTCGCCTTCGCCCAGCCCGGCAAGGTCGTCGTCTTCGACGTGGGCACCCGCCAGGTGCACACCGTGGCCGTCCCGTCCCGCACCCTCGAGTGGGCGGCCTGGCGGGGCAACCACCTGCTGGCCGGCTCGGCCGTGGGGCTGTGGTCGCCCGGCGTCGCGCCGAGCCGGCCCGGGCCAGAGCCGCCGCGACGGCCGGGCTCGCGTGAGTTCCGGGTCGAGGGCGGCCGCACCGTCCTCGACGAGCACGCCCCCGACGTGGGCACGCGCCCGCAAGCCGTCGGCTGGCCGAGGATCACACCGGCGGGCGAGACCGTCTCCGACGCAAGGCAGTTCGCATCTGCGTTCAGACTCGCCGCAGGCGGTCCGAGCGACGTGGAGGCCGTGAGGCCTCGACAGGTCATCGTCGCGACGAACAGCCTCGGCCGAGACCGCATGCTCGTCTTCGGCGAGGAGCAGCCGCGAGCGGCGGACTGCTGCTCCGTGTTGGGCTGGACCGTGCGCGGCGACCTCGTCTACGTGTCGGACGCTCCCAGCGGGACGTGGATCATGGCGTGGAACGTCGAGACCGGCGTCGTGCGCCGGGTGTCGCACTTCCTCACCTCCGGCGACGTGCCACCGGTCATCGCGCTCGGCGCACGTTTCACCGTGGGCTAGGAGGCCGCGAGCCCGTGCGGGCGCTCAGGCGCCACCGGGCACGACGGCCAGCAGCAGGGTGGCGAACCACGTCAAGCCACCGACGGCGAGCAGGAACCAGCCGATCACGGCCATGTTGCCTGCGCCCTCGACCCGGGACGCGCGGGCGCGTCGGCGCCCGACGACCACCAGCACGAGGCCCACCGTCAGCCAGACCAGGCCGATGAGCAGACCAGCGAGAACGCCTGCGCTCCAACGCATCTCAGCGACCCTCCGGGTGCGGAGCCCTGGTCACCAGAGGGCGGCGACGAGCACGTTGGCGACCGCAGCGCCACCCGCGATGTCGAGCAGGTTGCCGGTGTCCTGCCCCTTGCGGCCGCGGGCGGCGCCGATCTCGGCGGCGACGAGCACGACGAGGGCGATGACGAGCTTGACGGCGATCTTCGTGTTGTTGACCGTGTGGTCGTCGTCCTTGATCGCCGAGGCGATGCCGACGAGCGCGAGGCCGGTGACGAGCTGTGCGCGGGCGCCCCAGACGATCGGGGCGATGACGGTGCGGCCGCTGCGGACGGCGATCCAGCCTCCGACGACCGCGGCCATGCCGAGCAGGTGGAGGGCGACGAGGAGGTTGTAGACGAGGTCCATGGCCGACATCCTACGGAGCGTCGTACGTCGCGCGAGCCGGCCCCTCCCCGGCTAGGACCCCGGCTCACCCGCCAGCTCGTGCAGGGCGGCCAGCCGCTGCCACGAGGACGTCAGGCGGTAGTCGCCGACCCGGTCGTACGGCACCCATCGTGCGTCGGACGTCGTGCCGCCGAGGTCGTGGATGACGATGTCCGTGGGCTCGGGACACGTTGCGGCGTAGACGATCCGGACCGCGTGGAAGTCCTCGAGCACACCCGACGGCGCGCGCCCCACCCAGTGCTGCGACTGGACCGTGAGCAGCGCGCCGAGCTCGATGCGCTGCCCCGTCTCCTCCCACACCTCACGGTGGACCCCCTCGACGGGCGACTCCCCGTCGTCGAGGCCACCGCCGGGCAGCCCCCAGTCCCCCGACACGTGGGTCTGGGCGTTGAACTGCGTCAGCAGCAGGCCGCGTCCGCTCGTCACGACGGCGTACGCCGCGACCCGCTGGTAGGGCTCGCCCACCTCGTCGTCGCCGACCCCCGCGTCCCGGCGCACCGCCTCGGCCCGAGGGCGTATGCCGTCCAGCTCGCGCACGCGGTAGCCGATCTCGAGCGCCCCGTCGTCCACCACCGTCGCGAAGACCGGGTCCTCGACGAGCCAGCCGGCCGCGCCGAGCACGACCTCGGGGTGCTCGCCGTGGCCCAGGCGCGCCTCGGCCACGCGCGTGCCGTCGCCCCGGACCCCGACGACGCGAAGGCCGCCCGGCACGTTGGTCCTCATCGCCGCACCAGCCCGACGGCCCGCTCGTACTCCGACACGGCGAGCGCCGCGACGCGCGTCCACTCCTGCTCGGGCGGGTGCGCGACGTTCCACCGTCGCAGGCGGTCGACCTCGCCGACGTCCTCGGCCAGTCGGGCGATCGCACCTGACATCTCCGAGTCACTCGACACGACGAGGCCGTTCACCCCGTCGGTGACGAACTCGCCCACCCCGGAACCGGATCGCCCGATGACCGGCAGGCCCACCGTCCGCGCCTCGAGGGCTGCGATCCCGAACGACTCGAGACGGGCCGGCGACAGGTAGACGTCCGCGGCGGCATACCTCTCGCGCAGCTCGTCGCGCGACACGCGCCCCGGCAGCGACACCCAGTCGAGCCCACGGTCTCGCACGAGGGCCTCGACCTTGCGCCGGTCGGGCCCCTCCCCCAGCACCGTCAGCGACACCGAGCCCGGACCGGCCACCCGCTCGGCCTCCGCGACGAGCTCGACGAGCGCCGCGGGACGCTTGCGGGCTGCGAGGCGCATCGCGGTCACGAGACGCAGTGGGCCCGGCTCGCGCGTGACGGGACCGACGGCCCAGCGCGCCACGTCGATGCCGTTCGGCAGCACTCCCACCGTCGCCTCCGGTCCGACGAGCCGACGCAGCGGCTCGGCGGCCACGTCGGACACGGCCGACATCGCGACCCCTCGCGCGGCCCATCGCCGCACGAAGCGGGCCGCGTCGAAGACCGGCGCCATCCCGGCGAGCATGCAGTGCCACGTCATCGCGGTCGGCAGTCCCAGGCCCACGGTGACCCGGGTGCAGTCCCACGCGAAGGGCGAGACGACACCGGTCTGCACGTGGGCCACGTCGAAACCCCCGGCCACGAGCCGTCGGCGCAGCTCGGCCGGGGCGAACGGGTTGATCGGCAGCTCCCACGGCATCCGGGCCGCGAGCCGGTGCACCGGCACACCGTCGACGACCGTGACGGCGCCGTGCATCTCACCCTCCGCGCCGCGGGTGGCCGTGAAGACCTCGACCTCGTGGCCGGCCGCCTGCAGGTGCTGCGCGAGGTCGTGCGTCTGGACCTCGATCCCGCCCAGTCGGGGCAGGTAACAGTCGGACAGGAGCGCCACCTTCACGGAAGACACTGTGCCATGGGCCAAGATGGGTGACTGTGCCGCACACGCTCCTCGCCTTCCACGCGCACCCCGACGACGAGGCCCTGCTGACCTCGGGGACGATGGCGCGCGCCGCCGCGGAGGGCCACCGGGTCGTCGTCGTCGTCGCGACGGACGGCGAGCTCGGCCTGGCCTCCACCGACTTCACCGGAGACGGGACGCTCGCCGCCACCCGGATGGACGAGCTGCGCGCGAGCGCCCAGGCCCTCGGCGTCGCCCGCGTCGAGCACCTCGGCTACGCCGACAGCGGCCTCGGCCCCGAGGTGGCGCCCGACCCGCCGGGCGCGACGCGCTTCGTCCGCGCCGACGTCGAGGAGGCGGCCCAGCGCCTCGCCGCCATCCTCCGCGAGGAGCGCGTCGACGTCCTGCTCCACTACGAGCCCAACGGCGGCTACGGACACCCGGACCACAAGCAGGTCCACGTCGTCGGCACGCGCGCCGCCGAGCTCGCAGGCACCCCGAAGGTGCTCGAGGCGACGGTCCCGCGCGACACGATCTGCCGCGCCATCGACCTCGCGGCGAAGGTCTACCGCTTCCCGCCGGAGTTCGACCGGTCGAGCTTCGACCGCGCCTTCTCGGCGCGCAGCGAGATCACCCACCGGATCAGCGTGCGCCGGCACATCGCGGCCAAGCGTGCCTCGATGCGTGCCCACGCCTCGCAAGCCAGTGCCGACGGCGGCGCCGACCGCACCCTGGCTGCCTTCCTGCGGATCCCCCGCCCCCTCTACGACCTCGTCTTCGGCCGCGAGTGGTTCGTCGACCGATCTGCGCGCCCCGACGATCCGATCCGTCGTGACGTCTTCGACGGGCTCGCCTGACCCGTTCGTGGCCTCTCGACGCGGCCGCACCCGCAGAACGTGGCCCCTCGACGCGGCCGCACCCGCAGAACGTGGCCCCTCGACGCGAGCGCACCCGCAGAACGTGGCCCCTCGACGCGGCCGCACCCGCAGAACGTGGCCCCTCGACGCGGCCGCACCCGCAGAACGTGGCCCCTCGACGCGGCCGCACCCGCAGAACGTGGCCCCTCGACGCGGCCGCACCCGCAGAACGTGGCCTCTCGACGCGGGCGCACCCGCAGAACGTGGCCTGTCGACGGTGTGACGCCTGTCCCGTACGCGGTCTGTGCGGTTGCGGGCGGCGGATCATGGAGGTGTGACCTGGTGGCGCGGCCGCTCCCCGGCGGTCTTCTTCGTCGCGTCGGCCGCCTTGCTGGCCGGCGGCGCGCTCGCCGCCCTGTCGGGGAGGGACGAGCTGTCCCGCGCCCTCTGGGTGGCGGCCACCGTGCTCGGACTCGCGCTCTCGGTCCTCTGGACGGTGCGGTCGGTCGCCGAGCGCCGCGCCACGGTCGACGTCATCGCCGTCCTGGCCCTGGCGGGTGCGCTCTGGGTCGGTGAGGAGTTCGCGGGCGCCATGGTCACCCTGATGCTCGCGAGCGGTCGCCTGCTCGAGGCCCGGGCCGCGGCGCGGGCCGACCGGGAGCTGCGCCTGCTCGTCGAGCGCACGCCGCGGACGGCCCGGCGGCGTACGGGTACCCGCGTGGACCGCATTCCGGTGGCGGAGGTTTCACCGAGTGACGTGCTCGTCGTCGGGACGGGCGAGGTCGTGCCGGTCGACGGCCGGCTGCTCGCGGCCGGCACGTTCGACGAGTCGGCGCTCACGGGTGAGCCGATGCCCGTCGAGCGCCCGAACGGGGACGACGTGCGCAGCGGGGTCGTCAACGCCGGCCCTCCGGTCGACGTCGTGGCCACCTCGTCGGCCTCCGAGTCGACCTACGCGAACGTCGTGCGACTCGTCGAGCAGGCGCAGGCGACCTCGGCCCCCTTCGTCCGGACGGCCGACCGTTTCGCGGTGCTCTTCGTCCCGCTGACGCTCGCGCTGGCCGGCGCCGCCTGGGCCCTGGCCGGGTCCCCGCTGCGGGCCGTCGCGGTGCTCGTCGTGGCAACCCCGTGCCCGTTGCTGCTCGCCGCTCCGGTGGCGATCATGTCGGGCCTGTCCCGGGCCTCGCGGATCGGCGTCGTCGTCAAGGGCGGCGCGGCCCTGGAGGCCCTCGCGGCCGGTGAGGTCGTGCTCTTCGACAAGACCGGGACCCTCACCCACGGTCGGCCCGGGCTCACGGCCGTCGTCGTCGCCCCGGGCGCCCCGCCAGCCGCGGACGTGCTGCGCCTCGCGGCCTCGCTCGACCAGGTCTCGCCCCACCCGCTCGCGAGCGCCCTCGTCGGGGCGGCTCGGACCCGCGGCCTCGACCTCGTGCTCCCGACGGCCGTCCACGAGGTGCACGGCTACGGCCTCGAGGGTCGGGTCGGCACGACGGTGGTCCGTCTCGGCAAGGCCCGGTGGATCGTGGGTGACGATCCGGCGTGGCTGCGTCAGGTGCGCCGCCGGGCCGCGCTCGACGGGTGCCTCACGGTCTTCGTCGCCGTCGACGGCGCCCCGGCCGGCGCGTTCCTGCTCGAGGACCCGGTGCGGGCGGATGCGCCCCGGATGGTCTCGGCCCTGCGCGAGGTGGGGATCCGCCGGACCGTCCTGCTCACCGGCGACCGTGCCGACATCGCCGAGACGGTCGGCCGGATCGTCGGCGTCGACGCCGTCCTCGCCGACCGCGACCCCGCCGACAAGCTCGCGGCCATCCGCGACGAGTCGGCCAGCGCGCGCACCATCATGGTCGGGGACGGCGTCAACGACGCGCCCGCCCTCGCGGCCGCCGGGGTCGGGGTCGCCCTCGCCGCCCGTGGCGCGACGGCGTCGTCGGAGGCTGCTGACGTCGTGCTGACGGTCGACCGGGTCGACGCCGTCGCCGACGCCATCCTCATCGCGCGCCGGTCCCGCCGGGTCGCATTGGAGGCCGTCGTGGTCGGGATGGGTCTCTCGCTCGTGGCCATGGTCGCCGCAGCGGCCGGCCTGCTGCCGCCGGCGGCGGGCGCGGTGCTCCAGGAGGGCATCGACGTCCTCGCGATCGGCATCGCCCTGCGGGCCCTGCTCCCGACCCCGCTGCACAGCGTCCCCATGTCCGCCGAGGACGTCGCCACGGCGCGTCGCCTGCGCGAGGGTCACGACGTCGCCATCGCCGCCGTCGAGCAGGTCCGGGCCGTCGCCGACGGCCTGCACACCCACGCCTGCGACCTCGCTCCCGTGCGCGCGCTCCTCGACCGGCTCGAGGCCGAGCTGCTCCCCCACGAGCGGGACGACGAGGCAGAGCTCATGCCCCTCGTGGCCCGGGCTCTCGGCGGCTCGGCCACGACGACCATGCGGCGGACGCACGCGGAGATCGAGCACCAGGTGTCGCGGCTGCGCCGCCTGCTCGACGGGATCGAGCCCGGCTCCGTCGCCCCCGAGGACGTCACCGAGCTGAGGCGGCTGCTCTACGGCCTCTACGCCGTCTGCCGCCTCCACAACAGCCAGGAGGAGGAGGGCGCCTTCGCGCTCGTCCCAGCAGGCCCTCTCGTCACCGCACCCGCCCGACGGGGCGGTCGGCACCGTGCACCCCGCTGACCGGGTGGGCTCCGCGACCCTGCCGACGGCGTATGCCGTGTGCCCGGGACGGGCCCGTCCGTGCGGTCCCGCCGCCCACGCCATACTGGTCGTGCCGCACTGCGCGGCAGCACCACCGGAGCGGAGGCTCGGATGACGGCGGGACTGGAGCACACGTGGGTCGCCCACTACGCCAAGGGTGTTCCGGCCGAGATCGAGCCACCTGACTCCTCACTCGTCGACCTGCTGACCGGAGCCGTGACCACCTACGGCGACCGTCCGGCGCTGGAGTTCTTCGGCGCCGAGCTGTCCTACTCCGAGCTCGGGCGCCAGGTCGACGTGGCGGCCGAGGGCCTGCGCCGGCTCGGCGTCCGTCCGGGCGACCGGGTGGCGCTCGTCCTGCCGAACTGCCCCGAGCACATCGTCGCGTTCTACGCCGTGCTCCGGCTCGGAGCCGTCGTCGTCGAGCACAACCCGCTCTACACCCCGACCGAGATGGCCCACCAGTTCGGTGACCACGGTGCGACCGTCGCCATCGCGTGGGACCGGATGGCCACCACGATCACCGCACTCCCCGGTGTCGAGCACGTCGTCGCCGTCGACATCACCGCGTCGATGCCCTGGACGAAGCGCCTCGCCCTGCGGCTGCCGGTCGCCCGGGCCCGGGCGCTGCGCGCGCAGCTCACGGGGCCGGCTCCGGGCACGACTGCGTGGTCCGACGTCGTGAGGCACGGCCCGCTCGCCCCGTCGACCCCCGGGCCGACCGTGGACGACCTCGCCGCGATCCAGTACACGAGCGGCACGACCGGCGTCCCCAAGGGCGCGATGCTCAGCCACGGCAACCTCATGGCCAACGCCGCGCAGGGACGTGCCTGGGTGCCCGGCCTCACGCCGGGTCAGGAGGTCGTCTATGCCGTGCTGCCGATGTTCCACGCCTACGGGCTCACCCTGTGCCTCACCTTTGCGATGAGCATGGGGGCTCGCCTCGTGCTCTTCCCCCGGTTCGACGTCGACCTCGTGCTCACCGCCGCGAAGAAGCACCCACCCACGTTCCTGCCTGCCGTGCCACCCATCTACGAGCGCCTCGCCACCGCCGCCCGCGAGCGCGGGATCGACCTGACGGCAACGCGGTTCGCGATCTCCGGCGCCATGGCGCTGCCCCGCGAGACGCTCGAGCTCTGGGAGGACGTGACGGGCGGGCTGCTCGTCGAGGGCTACGGCCTCACCGAGACCTCGCCCGTGGCGCTCGGCAACCCCATCGGCAGCGACCGCCGGCCCGGCGCGGTGGGCGTGCCCTTCCCGAGCACCGACATCCGCGTCGTCGACCCTGAGGACCCGACCCGGGACCGCGCGCCCGGAGAGCGCGGCGAGCTGCTCATCCGCGGGCCGCAGGTCTTCGGCGGCTACTGGGGCCGTCCGGAGGAGACAGCAGCGGCCCTGCTCGACGGCGGCTGGTTCCGCACCGGTGACATCGTCGTCGTCGACCCCGACGGCTTCGTCTCGGTCGTCGACCGCATCAAGGAGATCATCATCACCGGCGGCTTCAACGTCATGCCGTCGGAGGTCGAGGCCGTGCTCCGAACGGTCCCCGGCATCACCGATGCCGCGGTCGTCGGGCTGCCCAAGCACGACGGCAGCGAGGACGTCGTGGCGGCCGTGACGACCGAGCCGGGCGTCGAGCTCGTCGTCGAGGACGTGCGCGCCCGCTGCCGGGCGGACCTCGCCGCCTACAAGGTGCCGCGCCGTGTCGTCGTCGTCGACGAGCTGCCCCGCTCGCAGATCGGCAAGGTCCTGCGCAAGCAGGTGCGCGACTCGCTCATCGAGGGCTGACGCTCGGCACCCAAGCCACCGGACGGCATACGCCCGAAAGGCCTTCAGGGAGAAGGCGCCTCGAAGACGATGGCCATCGGCGTCTGCTCGGATCCCTGTCCCAGCGGGTTGTCGGCGAACATCAGCTCGTAGCGCTCCTTGGCTCCCGGCGCGTCCTTGCCGAGGACGTTGCGACCGATGTCGTTGGCGTCCATGACGACCGTGCCGCCGAACGTGTCGCGGTAGGCCTCGGGTACTCGCGCGCGGATGGCCGCCGACAGGTGGGCGGCCACGTCGTCAGGGTTCTTGGGACCGAGCTTGGCCGACACGTTGGCCGGGTAGACGGAGTACTCGGTCGGACCGTCGATGGCACGGATGTCACCGCCGACGAGGTCGTAGAACAGGCCCCGCTTGCCGAGCACCTTGCCGACGGCACCGCCCGCGGAGGCGAAGAGCACCCGCGGCAGGCCGGCCTCCTCGATGGCGAGCTGCATGGTGAAGGGCGAGCCGAGGCCGATGCCGGCCGGGGTGCGCGTGACGTAGCGGCTGAGCAACCGCGCCGGGCGGCCGACCTTGATGTCCCAGATGAAGTACGAGCGACCCTGGGTGATGGCGACGATCTTCTCGGAGATGAAGAAGTACCACCGGCCGCTCGTGGCGGACGCGTGCTCGGGGCCGGCGTCGGGCAGGCCGGAGAAGAAGCGCTCGACGTAGCCGAGCGTCTTGGCCTCGAGGTCGTCCTCGCGGGCGTAGAGCTCGGTGCGCAACGGGTAGCGGCGGACCGCGGTGCCGTCCTCCGTGACGAGGTCGAGCTGCTTGCGGGCGTTCGGCTCGTAGTCGGTCTTGACGTGCTCGGCCTGACCGGGGTCCTCCGGCTCGCGCTCGTCGAAGAACTCCTGGAGCCAGAGCTCGAGGTTGAGCATGCGCCAGACGGTCATCGAGTCGATCGAGTTCGTGCCCTTGATCCAGCCCTCGAAGGCGTGCAGCACCGCCGTCTGGTCGAAGTAGGGCCGGTTGGCGAAGGACTCGGAGAGGAACTCGCCGTAGACGTGGTTCTTGAGGCGCATGAACCACTCGCCCTGCGGCGTCGTCGCGCCGACCTTGTCGCGACGGTCGACGACGGAGTCCGGGAGCAGCCCCCGCATCGCGTCGCGGAGCACGCGCTTGCCGACGCCGTCCTTGACGAGGGCGTCGTCGGCGAGGCCGAAGACGAACCGCACGAGGTCGCGGTCGACGAACGGCATCCGCACGGCGACCCCGAAGGCTCGGGCGTTCTTGTCGGTGTAGCGCAGTCGGGCCGGCAGCGAACCGGTGAAGACGTCGTCGACGAGACGGGCCCGCAGGTCGGCCTTCTCGACGTCGTAGCCCTCGGCGGCGTGGGCGCGCGCGAAGTCCGCGTCGAGCAACGAGGCCACCGGTACGTCCTTGCGGCCGTGCAGCCGGTCGCCGACGAGCGGCCGGCCCCGGCGGTAGAGCACGTCGAGCGAGCGCCCCAGCTCCGAGGCGGCGCTCACCGCGCTGCGGTGACGCAGCTCGCGCAGGTGGATCAGGTGGTGCGGACCGAAGCCGGCCAGGGTCTCGTCGCCGCCGTGGCCGTCGAGGACGACGCTGTCGCTCTCGGACGCCGCGCGCAGCACGCGGTACTGCGTGTAGGCACCGGTCGAGACGAGCGGCTCCTCCTGGGTGCGCACGAGGTCGCGGAGGTCCTGCTTGAACTCGGTCGGCGTCGGCTCGATGCGGTGCTCCTGCACCCGCCCGTCCAGCGCTGCCACGACGGCGTCGACGTGCTCGACCTCGTCGTTGCGCGAGCCGGGGTAGACGGCGGACCACGTGTCCTGGACGGCATCGGCGGCCGAGCGGCCGGACTCGTGCTCGACCACGTCGAGCAGCGCCGCGATGGCGGCCGAGTCGAGGCCGCCGGACAGGGCGGTGCCGACCCGCCCCGACGACGTCGCGCGGCGCCGTACTGCCGCCGTCAGCAGGGTGCGGAACTCGGCGGCGACCGCCGGGGAGTAGGCCCGGGGGGCCTTCCCCAGCGCGGCCAGCTCCTCGCGGAGCCGCGTGTAGGGACGACGCTCCAGCCCTCCCGGCACGTCGGCGCCCAGGGTGACGACCTCGCCCGCGCCGACGCGCTCGATCCCGGCGAAGAACGTGGACCGGCCGTCGTCGTGGACGCGGAAGCGCAGGTAGCGGTAGATGGTGCGGTCGTCGGGGCGACGCTCGTGCAGGCCGCTCTCGAGGATGCCGCGGATCTCGCTCGCGACGAGCCACCCGTCACCGGCCCGGGCGAGGTAGAGCGGACGCACGCCGAAGTGGTCTCGCGCCAGCGTCATCCGCCGGGTGTCACGGTCCCAGACCGCGAGCGCGAAGGCGCCGTCGAGCCGGTCGAGGCCATCGGTGCCCCACTCGGTGAAGGCTGCGAGGACGACCTCCGCGTCGCTGCCCACGCCGAAGTCGTGACCCAGGGTCTCGAGGTCGGCGCGCAGCTCGGCGCGGTTGTAGAGCTCGCCGTCGAGGGCGAGGGTGAACCGTCCACCGCGGGCCACCGCGAGCCTCGCGACGCCCTGGCCGCCGTCGTCCTCGGTGGTCACGCCCGGGTGCGCCTCCCGCACCCCGACGCCGGCGTCACCGTCCCGCGCGGTCGCCGCATCGCCCGAACCCGGATGCGTCGCGAGCAGTCGGTCGAGCAGTCGGTCGAGCTGGGCCTCGTCGGCGTGGACACCCAGGTGTCCGGCGATTCCGCACATGGGTCAACCCTAGACGCGCACGAACCGGCCCAGCCCCACCCCCACCGGCGCCGACGCGTCCGTCGTGGGACAAACCTGGTCCGGAGGTGAACCAGATCACCTTGAGCGAGCGTCGTCCACTGGGGAACACCCTTCACCGACAAGGAGCATGACATGCACAGATCGCTTCGCACCGCTGCCTTCGTCACCGGCGCCGTCCTCGGCGTCACCACCCTCGTGGCCCCCGCTGCCTCCGCCGGCGACGGCTCCTCGGGCGGGTCCGGCCACACGATCCTGCGCGACACCCTGACGGGGAGCATGCCCGACGGGCCGGTGCTCTTCGGCGTCAAGCCGGGCGGCGTCGACTGGGTCGTCGACGAGAGCCTCGCTCGCGTCCGTGAGGACGGGCGTGTCCGCGTCAGGGTCGAGGGCCTCGTCATCCCGGGCGCCGGTACCGGCACCGTCACGACGATCACGGCGACGGTCGTCTGCAACGGCATGACGGTCGCCACGACGATGCCCGCTCCGCTCGACGCCGACGGCGACGCCCGCATCGACGACACCGTGTGGCTGCCCGACTACTGCCACATGCCCGCCGTGCTGGTCAACCCCAACGGCAACACTCAGCGCTACATCGCCGCCACCGGCCTCTGACCTCCGTCACCAGCGTTCACCGATCCTCACGGTCGACGGCCGACGGCCGACCGGGTGCCACCGCGCACCGGGCCGGCCGTCGCTGCCCGTCAGTCCTCGACGCGGAACGGCGTCGTCGGCACGGTGAGGCTTCCGCCGGCGCTGCTACGGATCGTCACCCACCCCGGGTCGCTGCGCTCGTAGGCGAAGACGGTACCGCCGTAGCGCTGCCCACCGCCGTTGCCGACGTCCCCGATGAGCGAGCCGTCCGGTCGGTAGGCGCGCAGGTGCGCGGCCGGGTCCGAGCTCCTCGCGCTGATGAGCAGCTGTCCACCCTGGCTCTTCGTCGCGTTGGTCCAGCACTTGCCGACCTCGATCCGGTCGACGTGGCCGCCACGGGTCGAGGACGTTGCGTCCCGGGCCGGTGCCTGCGAGTCGGCGGCCGTGGCCGGTGTGGGCCCGGCCTCCACGGGACCTGCCACGCGACCTGCCACGGGACCTGCCACGGGGGACAGCCCCGCCGCGGAGCTCGCCGCGGGGGCGGCGCCGTGCGCGTCGGGCCTGGCCCCACACCCCGAGAGGACTCCGCCCGCGAGCAGGACCGCGACGCCGGCCCCGACGAGCCGAAGGGTCCGAGCGGGCATCGGTCGACGTGACATCGGGTCCTCCTCGTCGTGAACGGTGCCCGGTGGGCCGCCTCCCCGGGGAGATGGAGGCGGCCCACCGGTTTCGCCGTCGGGGCCAGAGGTGCGGGTCCCACCCCGGCGGTACCTGCGGTGAGCTGTCGGGGTCGGGGGGTGCGACCCCGACAGCCACCGTTGACGGCGCCCTACTGCCGGATCTTGTCGAGCCTCGACGGGGCGCTGGTGCCGATCACCGCTCCTGCGGTGTTGAGCGACTTCACCGTCAGTGGCGCCTGTGCGCACGGAGTGGCGTACACGCCGCCCAGGTTGCAGGCCGGGGCGGGTGCCCCGACGGCCGTGACGGTGAACGAGCCGGGCGCGACGAGCGAGACCGTGAGGTTCGCAGCGCCCAGGGTGGCGGGGTCGAACATCGTGCCCGACTCCGTGAGGTACGGCAGGAGCACCATGCTGCTGACCGTCGTGTCCGTCGACGTCGCGGTCACGATCAGCCGCTGCTTGGACGTCCGGTACTCGACCGGGGTCAGCGTGACGTTCGTCGGCACCGAGGCCGTGACGGTCACCGTGACCGACGTGGCCGGCGAGGTGCCGTTGGCGTTCGTCGCCGTGACGCCGAAGGTGTAGGTCCCCGCGACGGTGGGCGTGAACTTCAGCTGCGACGTGCCCGTGGCCGTGGCCGCCGACGGCGTCTGGCTCAGGGCCGGGTTGGTCGGGCCTGACGTCTGGCTCCACACCCAGGTGGGCGCCGGCAGCGAGCTGCTCGAGGCCGTCAGGGTCACGAGGTTGCCCGCCGTCACCGTCTGGTTCTGGATGGGGGCGATGGTCGGCTTCGGCGCGGCCTGGACGACGATCGTCGTGGCGGCCGAGGCGACGCCGCAGGCGTTCGAGACGGTGAACGTCAGGTGGTAGGTGCCGGCTGCGAGACCCGTCGCGTTGAACGTCGGGGTCGTGGTGCCGGCACCGGTGAGGGCACCGCCCAGGTTCGTGCCTCCGGCCGAGGTCCCGGCCGTCCACCGGAGCGTGACCGGGGTGGAGGCACCGGCGGTGACGCTGCCGGACAGCGGGATGGCCCCACCGTTGGCGACGGAGTACGGAGCACCGTTGATCGTCGGCACGGCACACACGACGGCCGGTGCCGCCACGCTGCTCGGCCACGGGCTCAGGACGCCTGCCTGGACGCCGGTGAGCGACGAGTACCCGCCGTACGCGAGGAACGGGATCGAGTTGAAGTTGTTCTCCGGCACCGGGGAGCCTGGGACGTTCTCCGGGAAGATGTACTCACCGATCGGGGCGTGGTACTGGCCGTAGTAGATTCCGTTGGCCGAGGTCTTGGCACTCGCGGTGCCGGGGACCTGGCTGCGGGGGTTCGCGTCCAGGGTGCCCGGGACGAACTCGGACAGCCCGTCGACGACGGCGCGGACCTCACGCGTGGGCGGGATGAACTGCCCGGCCGGAGGAGGCGTGCAGGCCTTCTGGGTGGGGACCGTCGCGGTGCACGGCGGCCGGAACCGCCAGCGACCGCGCACCGCACCCCCGGGAGGGCCGGGGTCGGGCATGATCGTGCCCCACTCGCGGTCGCTCGTGGCGCCGGTGGCCGGGTTGACGTCGATGCCGTAGAGACGGACCATCCGGCTCTCGTCGGTGGTCATGCCCTCGAACCTCGTGCGCACGGCTGCCTCACCGGCACCGAAGATCGTCAGGCCACCGGTGCCGAGGATCGACACGTCGACGGACACGTAGGCGGGGTCGACTCCCGGCTGGGTGTAGATGCCCAGGCTGGCCACGATGGTGTGGGCGGAGATGTATTGGCCCCCGTTGGCGCCACCGTCCTGCACGAGGTTGCCGGCGAACGTCACGTAGTCACCGATCTCGAACGGCGCCTGCTTGCGCGGGTCGGCGCACGTGCCGCGGGCGCACGTGTTGGCGTCGACGTCGGACGGCGCGTCCATTCGGAACATCGTGTATGCCGCACCCACCGCAGGCAGCGCCGGCTGGGGGGTGATGCCCGAGGTGTCGGTCCCGGTGTAGACGGGCCGGTTGGTCTGCGGGCACTCGGCGTCGTCGTTCGTCGTCGTCGGCGCGGTGCGCGGGATGCACATCGGGAAGCCGGTCTCGGCGAGGATCGTCGGGTTGTCCTGGTCGACCTGGAAGCGGTCGTCCGGCGACATCGCACGTCCATAGCGTCCGGACGTCGTCGACCCGGCGATGGCCGGGTCGTTGATCCGCACGCGTGTGCCGGTGCCGGCGACGCCCGGCGTGCCACCGACCTCCATCTCGCCGGTGGAGTAGTCGAGGTAGTTCACGTAGCCGGCCCCGTTGTTGAGGTCCTGCTCCGAGATGTCGACCATGCCGGCGATGTAGCGGTCACCGCTGCCGTTGATGACGCGGTTGCCGACGACGTGCACCTCGTACGTCGTGAGCGGCTTCGGGCTGTCGCCCAGGGCCATGCCGGTCTGTGTCGGGCCGTACGGCGCCGGTGCGTGGGTGAAGAGCTCCTGCCAGGTCAGAGCGCTGGCCGGGAGGATGACGATCGTCTCCTTGGGGACGACGACGGCGTGACCGTTCAGCGTCAGCGTGCCACCCGAGTGCGGGTCGCCCGCCGAGTCGAGGGTCGCGGACTGCAGGAAGCCGGTGATGTCGAACTGCGTGCTCGAGGCCACCACGGGGTTGATCGCCGGAGCGACCAGCGGGGTGGCCGCGCCGTGCGCGGCGTTGCTCGCGACCGGGGCCAGGCCCGCCGCGAGTGCGATGGCGGCCGCGGCCGAGAGCAGTCGGCGCCGTCGGACACCGCCTCCCGGGTCGGGTCCGCCGACGTGGCGCTTCGAGAGCGCACCCCCCAGTTGACTAGACATCTCCGTCCTCCATCCATCTCCTGCTGCGTTGACTGGCATTGACATGGGGTGACCGGCCCTGGTCAGGGCTCCGCGACCGATCCCACGGGTCGGGGCGGCACGGTGCCCGGGTGTCGGCTCCCGGGCCCGGGGTGCGCGTGGCGGCGGCATCGCGCCGGCGGGGTCCGTGGACGTCGGTGACGGTCAAGCCGGTCGGGCCAGCACAGCGCCGAGCGGTCGCCGGTCGACCCGTTGCCGGACGAGCGTCACATCGACTCATCACGATCCCCCCTCAAGGACTTGCGTCCATCGTGGGAGCGTCGACACCGAGGGGCATGCGCCACGGTGGGGGGTGACACTCCCCGAGAATTGGGGGGCGTCGGTCTGGGGTTATCCCGACGGGCGACACCCGGAAGTGCTACGCGCGACGCCGGGCGAGGTCACGGTCCGGGATGCGACGAGGGCGGCTCCGACCATCAGGTCGGGGCCGCCCTCGTCGGGTCGTCCGGTCTCAGCGGGTCACTCCCACTCGATGGTGCCCGGCGGCTTGCTCGTGACGTCGAGGACGACGCGGTTGACCTCTTCGACCTCGTTGGTGATGCGGGTCGAGATCGTCGCGAGCACGTCGTAGGGCACCCGGGCCCAGTCCGCCGTCATGGCGTCCTCCGACGCCACGGGGCGCAGCACGACGGGGTGGCCGTAGGTGCGGCCGTCACCCTGGACGCCGACCGAACGGACGTCGGCGAGGAGCACGACCGGGCACTGCCAGATGTCGCGGTCGAGGCCCGCCCGCGTCAGCTCCTCGCGGGCGATGGCGTCGGCGCGGCGCAGGATCGCGAGGCGCTCGGCGTCGACGGCGCCGATGATCCGGATGCCGAGGCCGGGGCCGGGGAACGGCTGGCGCCACACGATGACCTCGGGCACCCCCAGCTCGAGACCGACCTGCCGCACCTCGTCCTTGAAGAGGGTGCGGAGCGGCTCGATGAGCGAGAACTGGAGGTCGTCGGGCAGGCCGCCGACGTTGTGGTGGCTCTTGATGTTGGCCGCCCCCTCACCGCCGCCGGACTCGACGACGTCGGGGTAGAGCGTGCCCTGGACGAGCCACTTGACGGGGTGCTCCTCGTCGCCGCGGTCGTGCACGACGTCGCGCGCGGCCTGCTCGAAGACGCGGATGAACTGCTCGCCGATGATCTTGCGCTTCGTCTCGGGGTCGGTGACCCCGGCGAGCGCCTCGAGGAAGCGCTCACGGGCGTCGACGACGACGAGGTCGACACCGGTGGCCTGGACGAAGTCCTGCTCGACCTGCTCGGCCTCGCCCTCACGGAGGAGCCCGTGGTCGACGAAGACGCAGGTCAGCTGGTCGCCGACGGCCTTCTGCACCAAGGCTGCCGCGACCGAGGAGTCGACTCCGCCGGACAGGGCGCAGAGGACCCGGTCCTCGCCGACCTGCTCGCGGATCGTCGACACGAGGTCGTCGACGACGTGGCCCGGCGTCCAGTCAGGTGCGATGCCCGCGCCCTTCCAGAGGAAGTTCTCGAGGACGCGCTGCCCCTGCTCGGAGTGGAGCACCTCGGGGTGCCACTGGACGCCGTAGAGGCGTCGGTCGTCGTCCTCGAAGGCTGCGACCGGCGTGCCCGCGGTCGTGGCCGTCACCGCGAAACCCTCGGGAGCGGCGCTGACGGAGTCACCGTGCGACATCCAGACGGTCTGGCTCGGCGGCTGGCCGGCGAAGAGCGTCGACCCGACGTCGCTGATCGCCGCGTCGGTCTTGCCGTACTCACGGGCTCCGGTGCGGGCCACGGTGCCGCCGAGAGCCTGGGCCATCGACTGGAAGCCGTAGCACATGCCGAAGACCGGGACACCGGCCTCGAGCAGCGCCGGGTCGAGGCGCGGGGCGCCGTCCTCGTAGACCGAGCTCGGGCCGCCGGACAGGATGATCGCGGCCGGCTCCTTGGCGAGCAGGTCGGCCACGGCCATCGAGTGGGGCACGACCTCGCTGTAGACCTGCGCCTCACGGACGCGCCGCGCGATCAGCTGGGCGTACTGGGCGCCGAAGTCGACGACGAGGACGGGGTGGCTCTGGAGGTCGGTCGGCTCGTTCGGCACGGCGTCAGTCACGCGCCAAGACTATCGGCCCGGTGAGGGCTCCTCCGACGACGTCCCGTCGCCCGCGACGTAGGCGCGCGAGAGCAGCGCCTCGGTCTGGACGGTGTTGCGCCGCTCGGCGATCCACGGGACCACCGGAACGAAGCCGGCGAGGAGGTTCTTGACGATGCGCACCGGGCCCCACGCGGCCTTGAGGCCGAGGTTGGCGACCGACACGGCATACGCGAAGTAGATGATCCCGTGGATCGGGCTCCAGTACTCCGTGAGGACGTTGGTCTGCTTGAAGACGTACTTCATGACCATCTCGAGGATGAGCACGAAGAGGGCGATGCCGGCGACGGTCGCGAGGACCCGGTAGATCGACAGCGCCGACCGGATCTGCTGCGGCTTGGCCAGGGTCTGGGGGTACGTGCTCACGTCGTCGCGCCTTCTCTCGGTGCAGCGACGGGTTCGTCCGCCTGCTGCTCTGCTCGGAACATCTTCCACCACATCCAGATCGCGAAGATCCCGAAGACCCACCACTGGACCGCGTAGGCCGCGTTGCGCAGGTTGAGCGGGGCATCGAGCGGGGGCGGCGGGACGCGGCTCAGACCGGCGGCCGCGAGCGGGGTGCCCACCGTGGGCCCGGCGGACTCCGCCGAGGCCAGCACGACGACGTTGTAGAGGTCGCCGGGCCACTCGTTGACGAGGGAGGCGAGGTCGACAGAGCGCACCTGCGGCGCGGGGAGCGGGGCGCCGTCGCGAGGCGACTCCCCCGGGCCCAGCGTGCCCGTCACCGTGACGACACCGGTCGGGGGCGCCGGCACGGACGCCGGCGTGCCGTCGACGAAGCCGCGCAGCACCGGTACCGTGCCAGCCGCGGTCTCGAGCGGCGTCACGACCCACGAGCCGACCCGGCCGTCGAGCCGACGGTCGACGACGAGCAGGCTGCGCCCGGCGGCATACGTCCCCGTCACGGTGACGGCACGGTTGGAGTAGTCGCTCTTGAAGTCGCTGTGCGGCGCGGTCACCTGCTCGAGGGGCGCACGCTCGAGCGTCGACGCTGCGGCCACGGCGTCCTGGCGACCGGAGTCGCGGGCCACGCCGAGCTGCCACAGGCCGAGCAGGACGCAGGCGGCGACGACGACGGCCAGGGCGGCGAGCATGCCGACCCAGCGAGGGGTGAGCAGGCGCCGGAACACGCCCCAAGGGTAGGTCACCTTCCCGGCTCGGACCTGACCCGGGGCGCCCATCCGTGCCAGACTCCTGCGCCATGTCCTCGTTGCGCCGACGCCGAGCAGGTATGCCGGGTGTCGCGGTCGTCGTCCCCGCCATCCTCGCCGTGGCGTCTCTGCTCGCCTCGTGCGGCGCCACCGACATCCCGACGCCGCGACGCACGGTCACCGTCACCGTCGACGCGCCGAGCACGGCGCCGGCCGGCACGCCGACAGCGACGACGACCCAGGTGCCGACCAGCGCGCCGACGTCGACGGACGTCCCGACGGCCCTCGCGGTCGGCCGGCTGCGCGGCGCACCCAGGTCGTTCGACGAGGCCAAGGCGCGCCTGGACGCCGCCCGCCCCGCGGCCTCCGTGAGCGACCGCTTCCGCAGCCCGAGCGGCAACATCGTCTGCCGCCGCAGCACCGACTCCGGCCTGGCCGCGTGCGAGGTGGAGAAGGGCCGGATCGACCCACCGCTCCCCTCGGTCTGCCCGGCCGGTGGACCGTCGGATATCGGCCGCATCGAGCTCGGACCGAAGGGCGCGCTGCCGGTGTGCAACTCCGACACGATCCGCACGGGCGGCGAGCCCGAGCTCGGCTACGGCGCACGCACCCCGCCGTCAGGGACGACCGCCTGTCTCAGCGAGAGCTTCGGCGTGACGTGCATCGACGAGGCGAGCCGGCACGGCTTCTTCCTGGCACGCGACACGTTCACCACCTTCTGAGGCGCCGACGCCCAGACGGCACAAGGGGGGCGCAGACGCCGACGAACGCGCACCGACCTCACGAACGGTCGTCCCGACGGGACGGACCGGCGACGCGGTCCGGAGCGGTCCGGATCCGCAGCTGCCAGGGAGGGCCCCGCCGACCAGTGGTCGGCGGGGTCCTTCGCTGCACCTAGGATTGGGTCACGACCGACGCAGAACTGGACCGAGCTCGACACACCCGACGACCGAGGGGCCGCCGTGGCGCAACTGTTGCTCCTGCACCTGCTCGCCGCCGCCCTCGCGCCGTGGCTCGCCAAGGTTCTGCGCACGAAGGCCTTCCCCGTCCTTGCGCTCGCGCCCGCCGTCTCGTTCGTCTGGCTCGTCTCCGTCTCGAACGACGTCCGCGCGGGCAACCTTCCGACACAACGAATCTCGTGGGTCCCCGGTCTCGGGATCGATCTCGACTTCCGGGTCACGACCCTCTCGTGGGTGCTCGGCCTTCTCGTCACCGGCGTCGGTGCGCTCGTCCTGCTCTACTGCACGTGGTACTTCACGGACCGCGACCCGACGCTGTGGCGCTTCACCTCGGTGTTCACGGCCTTCGCCGGCGCCATGCTCGGCCTCGTCCTCACCGACAACCTTCTCGTCCTCTACGTCTTCTGGGAGCTGACGACGGTCTTCTCCTACCTGCTCATCGGTCACAACCCGGCGAGCTCGACCAACCGGCGCGCGGCGATGCAGGCGCTCATCGTCACGACGTTCGGCGGCCTCGCGATGCTCGTCGGCATCATCATCCTCGGGGTCCACCACACCTACTCGATCTCGGCGCTGATCGCCGACCCGCCGCCTCTCGACACCCTCACCGTGGCCGCCGTCGTGCTGCTGCTCGTCGGCGCCCTGTCGAAGTCGGCGCTCGTGCCCTTCCACTTCTGGCTGCCCGGCGCCATGGCCGCACCGACGCCGGTCAGCGCCTACCTTCACGCAGCCGCGATGGTCAAGGCCGGCATCTACCTCGTGGCCCTGCTCGCCCCGGCCTTCGCGGGGGCCCCGGCCTGGCACGCCCTGACCGTGGGCCTGGGCCTCTTCACGATGCTCGTCGGCGGGTGGCGTGCCCTGCGCCAGCACGACATCAAGCTGCTCCTCGCCTACGGCACCGTGAGCCAGCTCGGCTTCATCGTCGCCATCGCCGGTCTCGGCACCAAGGCGTCCGCCCTCTCGGCGCTGGCCCTCGTCATCGCGCACGCCCTCTTCAAGTCGACGCTCTTCCTCACCGTCGGGGTCGTCGACAAGTGCGCCGGCACCCGCGACCTGCGCGAGCTGTCCGGCGTCGGGCGTCGGCTGCTCCCGGTCGCCGTGCCGGCGACGCTCGCCGGCCTCTCGATGGCCGGGATCGTGCCGCTGGCGGGGTTCGTGTCCAAGGAGAGCGCGCTCGAGTCGCTGTGGGAGGACGTCCAGACCTCCGCCCCGCTCCCGGCCCCGTGGAGCTGGCTGGCGATCGTCGGCGTCGTCGCCGGGTCGGCCCTGACCGTCGCCTACACGGCGCGCTTCCTCTGGGGCACCTTCGCCACCAAGCCCGGCGTCGCCCCCACCCCCGTCAAGGCCGCCCACCCCGGCTTCGTGCTCGCGCCGGTGCTGCTCGGCGTGGCGTGCCTGCTCGTCGGCCTCCTGTCGCCACTCGAGTCCCCGTGGCTGCTCCCGTATGCCGTGGACTTCCCCGTCGGGGCCGAGCCGCAGTCGCTCGCCCTGTGGCACGGCGTCACGGTGCCGCTGATGCTCTCGCTCGTGTCGGTGGCCGTCGGGCTCGTCCTCTTCGCGCAGCGTGACCTCGTCGCCCGGGTGCAGTCCGGCGTTCCGTCGCTCGTCGACGGCGAGCGCGGCTTCGCCCGCACGCTGCGGTGGGTCGACCGCGGGGCCGTCGAGACGACCGCCGTGACCCAGCGCGGCTCGCTCCCGATCTACCTCGCGGGCATCCTCATCGTCTTCGTCGCCCTGCCGGGTCTCGCGGCGGTGACCCGCGGCACGGTCCCCGACGTCCGGCTCTGGGACAACCCGGGGCAGGCCGTCGTCGGGGTCGTCGTCGTGACGGCCGCGGTGCTCGTGCTCGTGACCCGCCGCCGGCTCACGGCGGTCATGCTCGTCGGCGCCACGGGCTATGGCGTCTCGCTGCTCTTCATCCTCCACGGGGCTCCCGACCTCGCGATCACCCAGATGCTCGTCGAGACGGTGTCGCTCGTCGTCTTCGTCCTCGCGCTGCGCCGCCTGCCGACGAAGTTCACCCGTCACCCCCACTCGCCCTCGCGCACGTGGCGCATCGCGCTCGGTGCGGCCGTCGGAGCGTCCGTCGGAGCCATCGCGCTCGTCGCCTCCGGGGGCCGCACCGCCGAGCCCGTGTCGGCCGGGTTCCCCACGGAGGCCTACGCGTTCGGCCACGGCAAGAACATCGTCAACGTCACGCTCGTCGACATCCGCGCCTGGGACACCCTCGGCGAGGTGTCGGTCCTCGTGGCCGCCGCGACCGGCATCGCGAGCCTCATCTTCGTGCGCACCCGCAACACCCGGATCTCACGCGCGACGTCGAAGTCGCTCCCGTCGAGCAACGCCGGCCGGGGCACGTGGCTGCACGGCGGCCGGACGATGCGCAAGGAGAAGCGCTCGGTCATCTTCGAGGTCGTGACGCGGCTCGTCTTCCACATCATGCTCGCGGCCTCGCTCTTCCTGCTCTTCGCCGGCCACAACCAGCCCGGTGGCGGTTTCGCGGGAGGGCTCGTCGCGGGACTCGCGCTCGTCGTGCGCTACCTCGCGGGTGGCCGCTACGAGCTCGACGAGGCCGCGCCGTTCGACGCCGGACTGCTCGTCGGCCTGGGCCTGCTCGTCGCGGTCGGCTCCGCCCTCGCCCCGCTCGTGTTCGGCGGGACGATCCTCGAGACGACGGCCGTCGACTTCACGCTCCCGCCGTGGGGCGAGGTGCACCTCGTGACGTCGCTCGTCTTCGACATCGGCGTCTACCTCATCGTCGTCGGCATGATGCTCGACATCGTCCGCAGCCTCGGCACCGGCATCGACCGGCAGATCGCCGAGGAGGAGGCCGCGGAGGCCGCGGAGACCGAGGCCTCCCCGGGCGGCCAGGCGGAGGTGGCCCGCCCATGACGACGCTCGCTCCCGCACTCATTGAGTCGACGCTCCAGCCCAACATCACGCTCGTCCTCGTCACCGTCGGGCTCGTCGCCGCCGGCACGGCACTCGCGCTCGACCGCAGCCTCGTGCGCGTCCTGCTCGGCATGGTGCTCATCGGCAACGGCATCGCCGTGCTCTACCTCGTCATCAGCGGGCGCGCCGGGCGCGCACCGTTCGTCGGCGAGGACCCCGCCGCGATCAGCGACCCGCTGCCACAGGCCATGGTGCTGACGGCGATCGTCATCTCGCTCGCGACCATCGGCTTCCTGCTCGCCCTGTCCTACCGCCTGTGGCAGATCTCCGGCACCGACGACGTGCCCGACGACGCCGAGGACGCCCGCATCCAGCGCCTCGCCCTCGAGGACCAGACGTCGTCGACCTACGACCCGTCCGAGGAGTCGACGACGACGTCCGACGAGCTCGCGGACGGCGACCGGAGCCCCCGCCGATGAACCTCACCGACGTCGCCGTGCCCAACCTCGTGCCGCTGCCCGTGCTGCTCCCGCTCCTCGGCGCCGCCCTGACCCTCGCCTTCCGCCGGTCCCCACGCCTGCAGCGGGGCGTCAGCATCGCCGTGCTCGCCGCCGTCGTCGCCGTCGCCGGCGTCCTCGTGTGGCAGACCGACGTCAACGGCCCGCAGGTGCTGTGGCTCGGCGCGTGGCAGGAGCCGCTCGGCATCTCGCTCGTCGCAGACCGCCTCAGCGCCCTCATGCTCCTCGTCTCGGGCATCGTCACGCTGCTCGTGCTCGTCTTCGCCATCGGGCAGGGCCAGGCCGACAGCGACGACGAGAGCGAGAGCGAGACCCCGCTCACGATCTTCCACCCGACCTACCTCGTGCTCTCGGCCGGCGTCGCCAACGCCTTCCTCGCCGGCGACCTCTTCAACCTCTTCGTCGGCTTCGAGATCCTCCTCTTCAGCTCCTACGTCCTCATCACCCTCGGCGGCTCGGCCGCGCGCATCCACGCGGGCACGACGTACGTCGTCGTCAGCCTGCTCAGCTCCGCGCTCTTCCTCGTCGCCATCGCCGCCGCGTACGCCGCGACCGGCACCGTCAACCTCGCGCAGCTGGCGATCCGCATCGGTGACCTCGCCCCCGGCGTCGCGCTCGTGCTCCAGCTCTCGCTGCTCACGGCGTTCGCCGTCAAGGCCGCCGTCTTCCCCATGTCGGCGTGGCTGCCCGACAGCTACCCGACCGCGCCCGCGCCGGTCACGGCCGTCTTCGCCGGCCTGCTGACGAAGGTCGGCGTCTACGCGATCATCCGCACCCAGACGCTGCTCTTCCCGGACTCGCCGTTGCAGGGACTGCTCATGTGGGCCGCGCTGCTCACCATGGTCATCGGCATCCTCGGCGCCGTGTCCCAGTCCGGCCTCAAGAGGATCCTGTCGTTCACGCTCGTCAGCCACATCGGCTACATGATCTTCGGCATCGCGCTGGCGACGCCCGAGGGCACCGCCGGTGCGATCTTCTACGTCGCGCACCACATCACGATCCAGACGGCCCTCTTCCTCATCACCGGCCTCGTCGAACGCCTCGCCGGCACGACGTCGCTCGACCGTCTCGGCGGCCTCGCCGTGGCCTCCCCCGTGCTCGCGACCCTCTTCTTCGTCTCGGCGATGAACCTCTCGGGGATCCCGCCGCTCTCGGGCTTCCTCGCCAAGGTCGGGCTGCTCAACGCCGGGATCGAGCTCGGCACCCCGCTCGCCTGGTTGCTCGTCGTCGGCGGCATCGTCACGAGCCTGCTCACCCTCTACGCCCTGACCAAGGTCTGGAGTCAGGCGTTCTGGCGCACCCTCGCCGACGCTCCGCGCTCGACCGAGACGGCAGCCGCGATCGAGGCCGGCAGCCTCGACGTCGAGCCGAGCGCCGACCCCGCCGGCACCGTTCTCGTCGACACCGTCCGCGTCGACACCGTCCGCGTCGACACCGGCTCACGAGCGCTGCCGCGCACCATGCTCGGCGCCACCGCCGCCATGACGGTCGTCGGGCTGCTCATCCCCGTCGTCGCCGGACCGCTCTTCGCCTACACCCAGCGCGCCGCCACCGACCTCATGAGCCGCGACCCCTACATCACGAGCGTCCTTCCCGTGGAGGTCCGCCGATGACCGACGTCCGGATGGCCACGGCCCCGCGCGAGCCCGAGTCGCCGCGCCGTCGGCGGCGGGTCCTGCAGCCGCGTGCCGTCGCGACGATCGCCCTCGCGTGGGTCCTGCTGTGGGACCGCGTCACGTGGGGCAACGTCGTCAACGGCGTCCTCGTCGGCCTGCTCGTGACGTATGCGTTCCCGCTCCCCTCGATCGAGTTCCAGGGGCGGCTGCGACCGCACCGGGTGCTCCTGCTCGTCGCGCACTTCCTCGTCGACCTCGTCGGCGCCTCGTGGCAGGTCATGCGACTCGCCTTCGGCCGCCGGAGCCCGCGCAACGCCGTCATCGAGGTGCAGCTGCGCTCGCGATCGGACTTCTACCTCACCCTGACCGCCGAGCTCGTGGCCCTCGTGCCCGGCTCGGTCGTCGTCGACGCCCGGCGCTCGACGTCGGTGCTCTACCTGCACCTGCTCGACGTCAGGGGCGAAAGCGCCATCGAGGCACAGCGGGCCCACGTCCTCGCGATCGAGCGGCGCGTCGTCCGAGCCCTCGGGTCCCGTGAGGAGATCGCGGCGCTCGAGGCGGGCGGTCCGTGGCCGGTGGCAACCGGCTCGGCGAGCGACCCTCGGGGTGCAGGCGACCACCTCGACGCCACCGAGGGCCCGGACCTCGACGGGACCCGCCCCCGCGACGGGGAGGAGCACCCGTGACCATCGTCCTCGGCATCTCGCTCGGCATGCTCGGCGCCGCGGCCGCGCTCGTCCTCGTGCGCCTCTTCCGTGGCCCGAGCAACCTCGACCGCATCGTCGCCGCCGAGATCCTCCTCGTCATCGTCATCGCCGGTGTCGCGCTCGAGTCGGCCCGCCAGCGGACCACGACCTACCTGCCGCTGCTCATGATCCTCGGCCTCGTCGGCTTCGTCGGCGGCGTCGCCGTCACCCGCTTCATGTCCCGTGACTCCGACGAGCACGACGCCGTCGAGGTCGACCACCCGGAGCCACGACAGCAGCCCGAGGGGTGGGAGCAGTCATGACGTGGTCGTCCGCCCTCGACGTCGCCGGAGCCGTGTGCCTCCTGCTCGGCTCGTTCCTCTGCATGGCCGGGGCCGTCGGCCTCATCCGCTTCCCCGACACCCTCTCCCGCCTGCACGCAGCGACGAAGCCGCAGACCCTCGGCCTCATCCTCATCCTCGCCGGGCTCGCCCTGACGCTGCGCACGTGGGCGGCGGTCACGACGCTCGTCCTGCTCGCCGCGACGCAGTTCTTCACCTCCCCGGTGTCCGCACACCTCGTCGCCCGGGCGGCCTACCGCAACCGCCTCGTCGACCCCGAGACCCTCGAGGTCGACGAGCTGTCCGAGGCCCTCGACCGCTCGGGTCAGGACCCCACGCCCTGACCTCGAGGCGGCCACACGGCATACGCCCTCGTGTTGACCTCCAGCACGCTTGAACTTCTACGGTCGGCCCGTGGCCCCGACGAAAAATGGCATGAGGCATGCCCGCGCCGAACGTACGATGAACCAAGTGATCTCGCTGCCCCACGCCGACCCCGGCACTCCCGACCTGACCAGCCCGACGGCCTACCTCCGCTGGGTCGGCAAGGGCCAGTGGCGCACCCTCGTCGTCGCCATCGCGTTCGGCATCGTGTGGCTCGTCAGCCAGGCACTCTTCCCCGCCGCGATGGGCAAGGCCATCGACGAGGGCATCATCGGCGGCGACGCGGGCTCGCTCCTGCTGTGGTGCGGCATCCTCGTCGGTCTCGTGACCATCAGCGCCCTGTCCGGCGCCATGCGGCACAAGTACGCCGTCGCCAACTGGATGCAGGGCGCCTTCCGCTCGGCCCAGCTCATCGGCCACAAGGCGGCCGACACCGGTGAGGCCCTGTCGCGCACGGTCCCGACCGGAGACGTCGTCGCCACGGTCAGCTCCGACGCGATGCGCATCGGTGGGCTCTACGACGTGTCAGCGCGATTCGCCGGCGCCGTCGTGTCCTACGTCGTCGTCGCGCTCATCCTGCTCGGCGCCTCGACGCCGCTCGGCCTCGTCGTCCTCATCGGCGTCCCGGTGCTCGTCGCCTGCCTCACCTTCATCGTCCGCCCGCTCCAGGCGCGCCAGCTCGCCCAGCGCGAGGAGTCCGGCAAGCTCATCGGGCTCGGCGCCGACACCGTCGCCGGGCTGCGCGTCCTGCGCGGCATCGGCGGCGAGCACACCTTCCTGAGCAGGTATGCCGTCCAGTCGCAGTCCGTGCGCCAGGTGGGCAATCGGGTGGCCGGCTACCAGGCGGCCCTCGACGCGGCCCAGGTGCTCCTGCCCGGGCTCTTCGTCCTCGTCGTCGTGTGGCTCGGGGCGCGTTTCGCCATCGCGGGCGAGATCACCGCCGGCCAGCTCGTCGCGTTCTACGGCTACACCGCCTTCCTCGTCATCCCGCTGCGCACGGCGACCGAGATGGTCGATCGGGCGACCCGCGCCCACATCGGTGCCCGCAAGCTGACGAAGATCCTGCGCGTGCAGCCCGACCACGTCGAGACACCGGACGCCCAGCCGCTGCCCACCGGGCCCGCCCGCCTCTACGACCCGCGCAGCGGCGTCACCATCGAGCCCGGCCGGTTCACCGTCGTCGTGTCCGCGCGCCCGGAGGAGTCCGCGGCCCTCGCCGACCGACTCGGCCGCTTCGGTGTCGGAGAGACGGACGTTCGGCTCGACGGCACGCGCCTCGCCGACGCCTCGCTGGCCGCGGTGCGCCGCCGGGTCGTCGTGTCCGAGACCGACCCGCGCCTCTTCACCGGCACGCTGCGCGACGAGCTCGACCCGTGGGGTGACCACGACGACGCCTCGATCCTCGACGCCCTGTCGGTGGCGAGCGGCGACGACGTGCTCGAGGCGCTGCCCGGCGGCCTCGACAACGAGGTCGAGGAGCGCGGCCGGGCCTTCTCCGGCGGCCAGCGCCAGCGGCTCGCCCTGACCCGCGCCCTCCTCACCCAGGCCGACACCCTCGTGCTCGTCGAGCCGACGAGCGCCGTCGACGCCCACACCGAGGCCCGCATCGCCGGTCGCCTCACCGCGGCCCGCGCCGGACGCACGACGGTTGTCATGTCGGCCAGCCCGCTCATCCTCGACCAGGCCGACCACGTCGTCTTCCTGCGCGGGGGCAAGGTCGCCGCATCCGGCACCCACAGTCGTCTCATGGCCGACGAACCCGACTACCGACGCACCGTCGTCCGAGGAGAGGAGGACTGATGTCGCTGACACCAGCGCCGTCCACGCGCACCCTTCCCGTGGCCGACATGGACTCGGTCAAGGACCACACCCGCGGCCTGCTCCGCCGCCACCGCGGCAGCCTGCTCACGGTCATCGGCCTGCACGCCGTCGCCGCGTGCGCGGCCCTCGTGGCGCCCCGCGTCATCGGCCTGCTCGTCGACGAGATCAGCCACGGCCGGTCGCTCGAGGTCGTCAACCGGCTCGCCCTCTGGATCGCCGGTGCGGTCGTCGTCCAGACCGTCGTCACGTGGTTCGCGCGGCGCGCCTCGTTCGTCATGGGCGAGACGATCTTCGCCGAGCTGCGCGAGCAGTTCATGGGGCGCGTCGTCGAGCTCCCCCTGTCGACCGTCGAGCGCGCCGGCACCGGCGACCTCGTCTCGCGCACGACGAACGACGTCGAAGCCCTCTCGCACGTCATCCGCTTCGGCATCCCGTCGATCTTCGTCGGCGCCGTCACGACGGCGATCACGGTCGTCGCCGCCTTCCTCACCGGCTGGCAGGTGGCGCTCGCGATCGTCGTCGGCGTGCCGATCCTCGTGCTCTCGACGCGGCGCTATCTGCGGTACGCGCCCGACGGCTACCTGCGCGAGCGCGCGACGTACGCCGTGCTCAACGGTGTCGTCACCGAGTCGGCCGACGGCGCCCGCACCGTCGACGCGCTCGGCCTGCGCAGCCGCCGCCGGCAGCGCATGGATGACGCCCTGCACGACTGCTACGACGCCGAGCTCTACACGCTGAAGCTGCGGATGCGGTGGTTCCCCTCCGTCGAGTTCGCCTTCTTCGCGCCCGTCGCCGTCACCCTCCTCTGGGGCGGCTACCTCATCTCGCGCGACGTCGCGACGGCCGGCACCGTCACGGCGGTGGCCCTCTACGTCCAGCAGATGGCCGGGCCGCTCGACGAGCTCATCTCGTGGCTCGACGAGATCCAGGTCGGTGCGACCTCGCTCGCCCGCGTCATCGGCATCGCCGACGTCCCGGCCGACCGCGCCGCGACCGGAGAGGAGCCTGAGGACGACCACCTCGAGGTCGAGGACGTCCACTACTCCTACCGCGCAGGCCGTGACGTGCTCCGCGGCGTCTCGCTCGACCTCCAGCCCGGCGAGCGCCTCGCCATCGTCGGTCCCTCCGGAGCAGGCAAGTCGACGCTGGGACGGCTCATGGCCGGCATCGACGGTCCGCGCCAGGGCCGGGTCGACGTCGGCGGCGTCCGCCTCGTCGACCTCGAGCTCGCCCAGCTGCGCGGCCAGGTCGCGCTCGTGACGCAGGAACACCACGTCTTCGTCGGCTCGCTCGAGGACAACCTGCGTCTCGCCCGCCCCGAGGCCTCCCGCGAGCAGCTGCTCGAGGCCCTCGCCGCGGTCGACGCACGCAGCTGGGCACTCGAGCTGCCCGACGGGCTCGACACCGTCGTCGGATCCGGTGGCCACCGGCTCACCGAACCGCAGGCGCAGCAGCTCGCCCTCGCACGGCTCGTCCTCGCCGACCCGCACACGCTGGTCCTCGACGAGGCGACCTCGCTGCTCGACCCGCGCGCAGCCCGCCACCTCGAACGATCGCTCGCCGCGGTCGTCGACGGCCGCACCGTGGTCGCCATCGCGCACCGGCTCATGACCGCGCACGACGCCGACCGCGTGTGCGTCGTCGAGGACGGGCGGATCAGCGAGATCGGCTCGCACGACGAGCTGCTCGAGGCCGACGGGGCGTATGCCGCGCTGTGGCGCTCGTGGCGCGACGAGCCGCAGCCCGCCCGCTGACGGCCGCTGGGACGCGCCGGCACCAGGCCGCACCAGGCGGCACCCGTGACGACGGGGCCACTCGACGACCACGTCGAATGGCCCCGTCGTCACTGCGTCCGGGAAGCGGTTTCGACAACTTCGGCAAATAAATGGCAGATGCCGTAACCCCCCTCGGCCTGCGTCGTTGTCAGCGCGGTGCCGGGCTGTTTCTCGACCGGTTGCTAGCCCGCACCGTCGGGTGGGGCCGTCTCTGAGGGGTGACGGCCTCACCCTCCCTCATCTCCAGATCGGGTGCGCCCCGACCCGACCGGTCAGGGGTACCACAGGCTCCCGGTGACGGCCGAGAAGAGCAGGAGCGGCACTCGCTGGGGTGGTCCGGTCGTGTGTGCACCTGCGGGGGTCAGGGCACCGTCGACCGCACACGGCAGGGTCGCGGCCCGGCAGCCCGGACGCGCTCAGGCGTCGACGAGTCGGTAGGCCTCGCCCTGGGCCGGGCGCCGGTCGGCGTCGCCACGCACGGGCCACAACGACACGGCCCGCTCGGCCTGCGCCGTGATGGTCAGGCTCGGGTTGACCCCGAGGTTTGCCGAGACGGCCGATCCGTCGAGCACGTGCAGGCCGGGGTAGCCCCACACCCGCTGGTACGGGTCGACGACCCCGTGCTCCGGAGAGTCCGAGATGACCGCCCCACCGAGGAAGTGCGCCGTCATCGGGATGTCGAGGACCTCGCCGACCGACGACCCGGGCCAAGCCCGCTCCCCCGTCGTGCGCTCGAGCCGCGCCGCCATGGCGCGCACGGCCTCGTTGCCCTCGGGGATGAAGGTCGGGTTGGGTTCGCCGTGGCCCTGCGTCGAGGTCAGGTGCCACCCGAGGAGGCCGCGCCGGCGGCGCACCTTGATCGAGTTGTCGCTGCTCTGCATGACGAGGGCGATGACGGTGCGCTCGCTCCAGCGCCGGCTCGACAGCGACCGGGCGAAGACCCACGGGTGGCGCGCGACGGTGCCGGCGAAACGCACCCAGCGGGGGACGCGTCCGCCGCCGTCGACCTGCATGACGGCGAGCGCTCCCATGAGGTTGGACCCCTTGCCGTAGCGGCAGTTCTCGACGTGCGTCGTGTCGTTGACGTGAAAGCTCGACGTGATCGCCACGCCTCGCGTCAGGTCGACGCCGTCGGGCACCCGCGCCGTCATCGCCCCACCGAGGGCCTCCGAGTTCGTGCGGGTCAGCTCCCCGAGCGTGTCCGACAGGCGTGGCAGCCCCCGCCCCTCGGGCTCGGCCTTCATGGCCTGGAGCAGCTGGGCCGTGCCCCACGCCCCTGCCGCGACGACGACCTGGCCGGCCGTGACGGTGCGCTCCCCCGCCCGACGCCGACCCCACGAGCCGCTGCGGACGGTCGTGACGGCATACCCCTGCTCCGGCGCAGCCGGGTCGAGCGGCCGCACCCGGGTCACCGTGCGCAGCGGCTCGATGCTGACACCGCGTCGCTCGGCGAGCGCGAGGTAGTTCTTGACGAGGGTGTTCTTGGCACCGACGCGGCACCCGACCATGCAGTTGCCGCACTCCGTGCACCCGGTGCGGGCCGGCCCCTCACCGCCGAAGTAGGGGTCGGGGACGCGTTTGCCCGGCTCGCCGAAGAAGACGCCGACCGGGGTCTTGCGGAACGTCTCGCCGACACCGAGGTCGGTCGCCGTGTCGCGCATCAGCTGCTCGACCGGGCCGTCGCACGGGTTGACGGTCACCCCGAGCATGCGCTGGGCCGTCGCGTAGTGCGGCGCGAGCTCGGCCTGCCAGTCGGTGATGTGCCCCCACTGGCGGTCGCGGAAGAACGGCGTCGGCGGCACGTAGAGGGTGTTGGCGTAGTTGAGCGACCCACCACCGACGCCGGCGCCCGCGAGGACGAGGCAGTCGGGCAGCCGGTGGATGCGCTGGACCCCGAAGAGGCCGAGGCGCGGTGCCCAGAGGTAGCGGCGCACGTCCCAGCTCGTCCGGGCGAAGTCGTCGTCCTCGAAGCGGCGGCCCGCCTCGTAGACGTGGACGCCGTAGCCCTTCTCGGCGAGACGCAGCGCGGCCACGGACCCGCCGAAGCCGGACCCGATGACGACGACGTCGTGGTCGTGGACGGTCTCCATGGACGTCAGGCTAACGGTCCGAACACCCCTAGGCTACCGACAGTAAGTTCCGGGCGACGGCTCGGCGAGTGTCCGGGCCCGTGGTCGGCCGCGTGTAGAGTGGCCTCCCGTGGAGGGGAGAACTGAGTCGTCGGACCGCGCCGTGGAACTGTCCATCGTGGTCCCCTGCTACAACGAGGAGGCGACCCTCGAAGCCCTCTACTCGGCCCTCGTCAACGAGTTGTCCGACCGGGTCGGCTCCTGGGAGATCCTGCTCGTCGACGACGGCAGCCGCGACGACACGCGCCTGCTCGCGGGATCGATGGCGACCTCGGACCCACGGGTGCGAGCGTTGGGCCTGAGCCGCAACTTCGGCAAGGAAGCGGCTATGTACGCCGGGTTGCAGGCGGCGCGCGGACGGTTCGTCATCATCATGGACGCCGACCTCCAGCATCCGCCGGAGCTCATCCCGGCGATGCTCGACTACGGACGTCGGGGCTGGGACCAAGTCGTCGCCCGACGCACGCGAGGCCAGGAGAAGGTCGTCCGCAAGAGCGTGTCCCGCCTCTACTACCGCCTGGTCAACGGCCTCATGGAGGTCCGCCTGACCGACGGCGCCGGGGACTTCCGCCTCATCAGCCGCCGCTGCGTGGACGCCCTGCTCCAGCTCGGCGAGGTGCACCGCTTCTCCAAGGGCATGTTCGCGTGGGTGGGCTTCTCCCAGATGGAGATCAAGTACGACGACGTCGCGAGCTCACGGGACGCGTCGACGTGGACCATGCGCTCGCTGTTCAACTACGCGATCGAAGGCGTGCTCTCGTTCAACAGCCGGCCGCTCCGACTCGCCATCTGGATGGGCGTCATCGTCATCTGCATCACCGTCGCATACTCGATGTGGATTCTCCTGGCGGCCCTCATCAACGGCGTCGACACCCCAGGTTACGTGACGACCATCGCGATCAGCTCTCTCATGGGCGGGGTCCAGCTGCTGACGCTCGGGATCATCGGAGAGTACGTCGGCCGGATCTTCAACGAGACCAAACGACGCCCGATCTTCCTGCTCTCCTACGACAGCCAAGGGTCCATGGCGAGCCCCCAGATCGCGCCACACGCGTTCGACGGGTCGCTCGATGAGGAGCCCGAGGTCGTCGACCTGGCCGAGACCGGCCACACGTCGACATGAGGGCGATGATCGACGAGCACTTCCGTCCCCTGATGCGGTTCGCCCTGGTCGGAGTGCTCAACACGGGGGTCTACTACGGCATCTACCTGCTCATCGTCCAGGTCGCCCCGTACCTCGTCGCCCACGTCGTGGGCTGGTTCGTCTCCATCAGTTTCTCCTTCCTCATGAACTGTCGATTCACCTACCACGTCAGGCCGACGTGGAAGAGATACCTGCTCTTCCCACTCTCCAACCTCCCGAACATCCTCTTCACCTCGGTGGGGGTCGTGGGGCTCGTCGAGCTGCTTCACGTCAACGTGCGGCTCGCACCTCTGATCGCAGGGATCTGCGCCATCCCGTTCTCGTACCTGCTAGGAAGCCATCTCATGCGTGACCGCGACCCGTTCAGTGACGTCGACGCGTCGGCGGACGGCGCCGTGGTCGGAACGACCAGGTGAACCCGATCGTGTGGCGCGGGCCGGCGGAGCGGCTGCCGCGGGGGCTCGAGGTCGTGGTCCTGGCCGTCATCGTCGTGACCTTCGGCGTGCTCGCCGACCTGTTCCCCTACAGCGGGGACGACTGGGCCTGGGGCTCGCAGATCGGCGTCGACCGGCTGTCGACCTTCTTCGCCGACTACAACGGCCGCTACGCCGGCAACCTCGCCGTCCTCGTCCTCACGAGGTCGAGTGCCGCGGTGGCGGTCGCGATGGCCCTGGCGGTGGCAGCGGCCGCCTTCCTCGTCCTGCACCTCGCTCGTTTCCGGACGCTCACCGGATACGTGCTCGTCTATGCGCTCCTGCTCGCGACCCCTGTCGACGTCTGGCGCCAGGGCATCGTCTGGACCTCGGGTTTCAGCAACTACATGCTCGCGACGCTTTCAATGCTGGGCGTCATGGTGGCCGTCCGGTCTGCGCTGACGCGGACCTCCGACCGCCCCAGTCACCCCGTCCTGCGGGGTGTCGCTCTTTTCCTGCTTGCCTTCGTCGGCCAGCTCTTCATCGAGCACGTGACGATCCTCGTCGTCGCCGTCACGGGCGGGTGCGTCCTCTGGTCGCTCGTCACGCGTCGAGGCGTCGGGGCGTCCCTGTGGTGCCTCTTCGGGGGCGCGGTGCTCGGGGCCGCCGCCATGTTCTCGAACGGCGCGTATCGTCGCGCCTTCTCAGGCGGGGATGGCTACCAGAGGATCGGGTCGCAGGGCGGGAGCCGAACGGAGCAGATGCTCATCTCGCTCGACACGATCATCGGGACATACGGCGTCGCTCTCAACACCGCACTCAACGTCGTCCTGTTGGGTCTGCTGGGCCTGGTGGCGGCACGCCGGGCGACTCACGCGAGCGGGGCCGCCGCCCGACTCTTCTTCGGCGCCATCGGCGTGGTCGCCCTCGTGGCCGCTGTCCTCGTCGTGTGGTGGGTGCCACACGACGCCTCCGCTCTTACGTCGGGAGGAATCGCCAGCCTGGTGCTCGTGCTCGTGACGATGGCGTGTGCCGTGGTCACGGTGGAGGACCACGAGGACCGGCGGCTCCTGCTGTTCGTCACCATTGGCTTCGTCCTCCTCATCGCGCCGCTCCTGGTGGTGAAGCCGCTCGGGCCCAGGTGCTTCGTTCCCTCGTACGTCCTTCTCCTCGTGGCGGTCGCTGTGCTCGCACGCGTCGGCCTGCGACGCCTGGGCCGCGTCCCCGCTCGAACCTCGGCCTACATCCTCGTTGCCGCTGCGGCAGTCATCGGGGTCACGGCCTTCGTCGTTCGCTACGAGATCTACCACCGCATCGACGAAGCCTCGGCGGCGCGACAGGCGACCGCTCGGACGGCCGTGGCGGATGGCGCGTCGAGCGTCGTGCTCCGGCACCTACCGTACGGCGGGCGGTGGGTCCATGCCCCCGACCCCGACTTCGAGCCGTGGGAGACCCGCTACAAGCTCTTCTACGACCTGCCGGCGTCCCTGGCGATCACCGTCAAGTAGTCGCCACGGCGTGCACACCGTGTACGTCGGGCCGGCCGCCGCTCAGGCGTTCCTCCTGGGGTCAGGGGCGCAATGCCTTGGTCACCGCTGAGGCCACCTCGGGGTAGAGCGTCATGGAGTACTGCGTCGTCATGTGCCCGTGATCGAAGTACGTGATCAAACCCCCGACGACCGCGGGACACCTGCCGGTCTGGCACAGCAGGTTGGTGGCATCCAGGGTGCTCACCGCTCCTGCGGGAAACCCGCCCTGGAGTGCTGCTGAGGTCAAAGGGTCGGGTTCGAGGCCCTTGTCCACGTCGATTCCGCACCGCGTGAGGTCGTCCGCGTAGCGGGCCACGCAGTCCGGCACATTTCCTCCCGCGTCGGGGGTGTCGCGAATGACGAGCACCCGCAGGCCTTGGCGAACGAAGCCCTCGAGCACACGTCGGTAGGCCTGCTGCGCCACCGCCGTCTTGCGGTTCGCGGGCACACCGACCAGCGGTTGGAGCGTACGGTCCGACATGACCACGAGGTCGTAGCCCCCCGAGTTGATGCGCTGGCGAGTCCAGTCGTTCCAAGCTTGGCAGTTCGCCCCGATCTCGGGCGGGTTGAAGGAGATGGGCACGTCTACCGAGTAGCACTCGGAGGTGAGGTAGGTGTCGATCCGCCATCCGCGTTCGCGGGCCAGGGTGTGCAGCGGGGGAAACCAGGCACCCGCGTGCGAGTTGCCGTACAGGGCGATCCGCACGGGGGTCGAGCGTGGGCCGTAGCCGCACACCTTTCGTCGGGTGAACGGGCGTTCGTTCCAGCAGCCGTCGGAGTAGACCTCGGGTTTGTCCTTGGCAGCTGCGACCGGCGTGGTCAGCAATGGCATGTCGCGGGTGGCGCAGGCAGCGGTGCGGAAGAAGTCTGCACCCACGCACCGCGCCGAAGGGTCCACGACGACGGTCGCGGCAGAGTCAATGACCCGCTGGCCGTGCCACAGGGCGAGGCCCGCGAGGCCGGCCGAGAGCGCGAGGCAGGCCCCGAGCAGCACGAAGGAGCGCCTGACGCTCTGAGTCAGCTTCGGCGCGAAGCGGAACGGCTCCTCGACCCAGCGTTTCGACAGGCCCGACAGGCAGAGCACACCGGCGATCAGGACGCACTTTTGCCACGCCCGCATGTCGTCCTCGTCGAGCACGAAAGGCGCGATCACGATGGCGGGCCAGTGCCACAGGTAGACCGAGTACGAGACGTCGCCGAGCCACTGGACGTGACGCCCGGACCAGAGCCGCCGTGGACCGGTTCGGAGGTCGTCGGACCTTGCCGCGATGACCGCCGCAGCCCCCAACGTGGGCACCAGTGCCGCGACGCCCGGAAAGGAGGTCTCGACGGTGAACGCCATGGCGGACCACAGAATGGCGGCGAGGCCTCCCCAGACGAGCACGGAGCGGACGACGGCGCCCCGCGCGCGAAGGCCGGCGTGGACCGCCGCAGCGACCGCCGCCCCGACCCCGAGCTCCCACACCCGGGTCGTGGTGACGAAGTAGGCCTGACCCGCGTCCTCTCGGGTGAACCAGGCGGAGAAGGCAAGGGACGCCAGGCTGACGACGCCGATGACCAGCAGCGGTGGGAAGCGGAGCGAGAGCCCGCGGCGACGGCACACGAGCAGGGCCAGGGCGATGAGCACTGGCCAGACGATGTAGAACTGCTCCTCCACCGACAGCGACCAGTAGTGCTGGGTCGGCGACTGCAGCTGGTCGGTCGCGAGATAGTCGGTCGAGGTCAGTGCGAGCAACCAGTTCTCGACGTAGAACGCCGAGGCGAGGACCTCCTTCGCCACCCGCTCATGGACCGTCTGGGGAAGCCAGACGATGCTCGCCGCGAGCGTCGTCACGAGCACGAGGGTGGCCGCTGGGATGAGCCGTCGGATGCGACGAGACCAGAAGGAGAAGAGATCTTTGGCGCTACGGATCGGACGTTCGAGGAGGTGGAGCGTGATGAGGAAGCCGGAGATCACGAGGAAGACGTCGACCCCGACGTAGCCTCCGGTGAGCCGCTGCGGCCAGGAGTGGTAGACCACGACGAGCGCGACTGCGACGGCGCGCAGCGCCTGGATGTCCCTGCGCGGTTGGGCGACCTGAGCGGGGATCTCTCGGGGGCTGGTGACGACGTCCTTGTCGTCGCCGACGATCGCCGCACTCGGTCTGTCGGGCAGTGCCAATGGATCCACTCCGGATTGCTGGTACTCCTGTGCGGGCTGTGCCCCTGCCCACCGCGAAATGACCCAGACAAACTAACGCACGAACCTGCCGGAGACCGATTCGTCGGGCTCGTGGGGCACCCGCGAGCACAGGGTCCACTCAGAGACGGGCCCATAGGATGGGCCGACCCTCCTCGACCGGAAGAGAACCTGCGTGCCCTCCGCCGCTCCCCTGCTGACCGTCATCTGCAACGTCCACAACGACGCCGCACGGCTCCCGCGGGCCGTCGGGTCGGCGCTCGCCGCGTGCGAGGGACCCGACGTCGAGGTCCTCGTCGTCGACGACGGCTCGACGGACGACACCGGCGACGTCGCCGACCGGCTGGCCGCCGACGACGATCGCGTACGCGTCGTGCACCGTGGCGTCAACGACGGCGCCCCGGGGGCGCCGCGCAACCTCGGCCTCGACGAGGCCCGCGGGGACTGGGTGGCCTTCGTCGACAGCGACGACACGTACGTCGCGGGCTCGCTGCGCCGGCTCCTCGAGGCCGCGCTCGCCCGGGACGCCGACGTCGCGGCCGGCGCCGTGGCCCGCTACAACGAGCGGACCGACCGTGTCACGCCGCTTCCGGCGACCGGCTACACCACGGGGCCGGTCGACCCGCTGTCGCCCGGCTCACCCCTGTGGCAGGACACCATCGCCGTCGCGAAGGTCATGCGGCGGGCCCTGCTCGACGAGCACGCGATCCGCTTCCCGGAGGGCATCCTCTACGAGGACCAGCCCTTCACCGTGGCGCTCTGGTCGACGGCGCGACGGATCGCGACCCTCGACGAGGTCGTCTACCACTGGTACGTCAACAACGTCGCGGGTGAGGAGTCGATCACCGCGCGACGCCACGAGATCGCCAACTTCCACGACCGCCTCGCCGCCAACCGGGCCATCGACGTCCAGCTCGCCGGGCGGCCGGACCTCGCGTCGGCCAAGCTCGACAAGTTCGTCCGCCACGACCTGTCGCTCTACGGCAAGGACCTCGACGCCCGGGACGCCGACTACCGGTCGGCCTTCCTCGCCGCGGTGCGGGACTACCTCACCGAGCTGCCCGCCGAGCTGCGTGAGGGTCTCGACCAGCCCTACCGCCTCGTCATCCGCGAGCTCGTCGACGGCAGCACCGAGAGCGCCGTGGCCGCCTGCCTCTTCGCCTACCGCCGCTTGCACGTCGACCGCCCGCTCGCGCTGCGTGCGGACCGGTGGTGGTGGCCGTACCGACCCGCGGGCGAGGCGTCTGCCGACCACGACCTGACGGCGCTCGTCGCGACAGAGCACGCCCGGCGACGCCGCATCTGGACGGCGACCTGTCGCGAGGTGCGGATCGAGCAGGGCGCCCTGCACCTCTCCGGCACGGTCGTCGACGGCGACGACGGCATCGGTGCGCGCGCGCGTCTCGCAGTCTCGATCGTCGATCGTGACACCAGCGCACGCCTGTCCTCGGCCGTCGGACGGCTGCGCCCTGACGGCGCCTTCGACGCGGCCCTCGAGCTGCCGTCACGCGGCGCGGCCGCAGCTCCCGCCAAGGCCTGGGACGTCAGGGTCGACGTCGTGGGGGCGCTGCGCAGCCGGCTCCCGGTGCGGACCCGCAAGCCGCACCCCGTCGAGGTGCCCACGACCGTCGCGCTGCCGTCGCTCGACGGCATCGAGGCCTACCGCACGCGCAACGGCAACCTGTCGCTCCGGCCGTCCGGCGACGGTGCGGGCCCGGCCGGTGACGCCGGCTGAGCCCGCCCGCCGTCAGCGGCTCACGGCCGCGGCCTGGTCCTTCTTCGACCGGCCGGGCTCACCCTGCCGGGTCTGGTCGAGCTCCTCGATGGCCGCGGTGACGCGGGCACAGCACTGGCCGTCACGCATCGGGAACGTCGCGTCGATGCGGCTCTGGAAGTCCGGGCGGGCGGCATACCCGTTGTCGGCGATGTCGACGACGGCCGCGACAGCGGCCTCGACGTCCTCGACGACCGGCCCGAAACCGTCACGGGGGTACTGGAAGTAGCCGGCCCGGCCGACGTGCCCGCCGGCCATGACCCGCTGCGCGTCGAACTGGAAGTAGACGACGGGGCGGTCCATGTAGGCGGCGTTGAACGCCATCGACGAGTAGTCGGTGACGAGCACGGCGGATCGCGCGAAGTACTCCTGCACGTCGGCGCCGTCGAAGGACAGGCGCAGGACCGAGTCGGGCAGGTCCATCTTGGCCAGGACCGGCTGGATGTTCGGGTGCGGCAGGAACGCCACGGTGCGCCCGGTGCGGGCGGCGAGCTCGGTCAGCTCGGGGCTGCGCAGGAAGGCCGTCCACGCCTTGGCGTACTCGGTCTCGAAGAAGTGCGAGTCGATGACGCGACGCTGGCTGCCCGGCTTGAGGGGCGGAACGAGCCAGTTGCGCCAGGTCGGTGCGACGAGGATGAGGTCGCACGCGTCGCCCTGGATCCGCTGCGCCTTGGCGTGCAGGCGGTCGAAGCGTGGCAACCCGGTGAGGGCCACCTCCTTGGCCGTGAAGACGTAGGGCGAGCCGTCACCCGCGATCGACTCGTACTCCCCCGGCGTCGACGTGACGAAGATGTCCATCTGCTTCGGGTTGAGCCAGCGGGACAGGTCGTCCTTGATGACGCCGTGCTGGAGGAAGGTGAACTTCCAGCGCGGGTCGATGTGCTTGAGGATGGCCGGCGGCTTCTGCACGGGCGCGTCGATGTGCGAGGAGATGAGGTGCCCGGCGTTGATCATGAGCAGCTTCCACCGCAGCGTGCCGTGGGCGACGAGGCGCGAGCCGTAGCCCTCGGCCTTGAGCCGCTTCCAGTCCGGGGTGTCCTTCTCGAGGACGAACCACGCGTTGACGTCCTCACGGTTGTCGCGCAGCCAACGGAAGAGGATCTCACCCGAGTCGTTGGCGTCGTGGATGCGGTCCATGAGCACCCAGGCGCCCTCGAACTGCTTGCGCACCTGGGCGCGGGAGGCGAGCACGCGCACCGGGTCGACCTTGAGCCGGTCGAGAGCCTCGCGGCGCCGCCGACCCGGACGACGGAAGCGGTTGGCGATCGCCCGGGCGCCCAGGGCACGCGTGCGGACGCCCTTCCAGGCCCCGAGCAGCTCGACCCGCGAGCCGTCGAGACGCAGCTCGAGGGTGCCTCGGGCGTCGACCCAGAGGACGCGCTCCCACATGAGCGTGTCACCGAAGAACTCGATGGCGCGCGTCTTGGCGTAGCGCGGGGTCTTGAGCTCACCGCGCGAGTAGACCGCCTCCTCGGGCGGTTCGCCGATGTAGCGGTAGAGCACGCGCACCATGCGCTTGGTGCGGTCGTACTTGTCCGTCACGGCATACGAGGTGTGCCAGTCCCGGCCGCGGAGGCCGTGCAGCAGGATGTCGCGCCAGTGCGGCTGGAACTTGCGGATCGTGAAGGAGTCGACGACGTCCGGCGCGAGCAGCTCGGCGATCTCGCCGAGGGTCTCGCGGAACGTCGCCGCGAGGTCACCACTGATGGCGGACGCCGAGTTGGCCATGGCGTCCTCGGACGAGAAGTACCAGGACAGCTCGTAGAGGATGACGTGCTGGACCCACATCGGGACGGCGCCGTGGCGGCGACGCGCCTCGCGGAGCAGCTCGAGGTAGCCGTCGCGGGGGACGGTCGAGTAGCGGCCCGTCGCGGAGATGCCGGTCTGCAACGTCGAGCTCTGGTCGGCACGCTTGCGGTAGTAGTAGCACGCCGACCCGACGAAGCCGGTCTGGCGGCTGGGCGCCGCGAGCAGGTAGCGCACGGCGAAGTCGCCGTCCTCGAAGTTCGGGCGCAGCCCGGCGTTGAAGCGCAGGTCGCCGATGACCTCGCGGCGCATCAGCGAGGTGGTCGAGCTACCCGGGATGTAGGAGGTCGCGACGTCGAGGTCGACGAGGCGGTCCTCGGCGTACATCTTCCAGCGCGGGTGCTTGCCGAGCTCGCCCGTGCCCTCGTTGCGCAGCACGACGTTGGCCGAGAGGAACTGGACCTCGGGGTTCGCGGCGGCGAAGGCGGCCATCGAGGCGAAGAACACCGCGTTGACGGTGTCGTCGGGGTCGATGAAGGTGATCCACTCACCGGTGGCCCGCTCGAGGCCGGCATTGCGGGCTGCGGCCTGCCCGGCGTTCTCCTGGTGCAGCACGACGACCTCGCAGCGGGCGCGGGTGGCCCACTCCTCGAGGACGGCCCGCGAGTCGTCGGTCGAGCCGTCGTCGACGAGGACGAGTTGGAGTCGCGCGAGGTCGAAGGTCTGCGCCTCGATCGAGGCGATGTACTCCTCGAGGTAGCGCGAGACGTTGTAGACGGCCGAGACCACCGAGAAGAGTGGCCTGCCCGGACTCGGCAGGGTCACGTGCTCGGGAGTCGCCTCGGTCATGTCTGGTGCCTTTCCCGCACGGGGCAGCCGCGTGGCTCCCGTGCTCCGGTGGATCTGGTCTCGCGGTGGGAGTCCCCTGACGCCATCCCGGCCGCGCCACCCCGCTCGGGGCGATTGCCGCACAAATACTATCTGTCCCGAACGCGGGCCGTTCGGGACGCCGTGGCCGCCCCCGAGGGGACGGCTGGGCGCTCAGTTGCCGAGATAGGGCGAGACGACGACCTCGACGCGCTGGAACTCCTTGACGTCGGAGTAGCCGGTCGTGGCCATGGCCCGCTTCAGGGCTCCGATGACGTTGGTGGCGCCGTCGGCCTGTCGGCCCGGGCCGAAGAGGATCTCCTCGAGGGAGGCCTGGGTGCCGAGCGCGATGCGCTCGCCGCGCGGCAGCTGCTGGTGGTGGGCCTCCGGGCCCCAGTGGTAGCCGCCGCCGGGGGCGTCGGTGGCTCGGGCGAGGGCCGCCCCGAGCATGACCGCGTCGGCGCCGCAGGCGACGGCCTTGACGATGTCGCCGGACGTGCCGACGCCGCCGTCGGCGATGACGTGGACGTAGCGGCCACCCGACTCGTCGAGGTAGTCGCGGCGCGCGGCTGCGACGTCGGCGACGGCCGAGGCCATCGGGGCGTGGATGCCGAGGGCCGTGCGAGTCGTGTGCGCCGCGCCACCGCCGAAGCCGACGAGGACACCGGCCGCGCCCGTGCGCATGAGGTGCAGGGCCGCCGTGTAGGACGCGGCGCCGCCGACGATGACGGGCACGTCGAGCTCGTAGATGAAGCGCTTGAGGTTGAGCGGCTCCGCGCGACCCGAGACGTGCTCGGCCGACACCGTCGTGCCACGGATGACGAAGAGGTCGACGCCGGCATCGACGACGGTCTTCCAGTGCTGCTGCGTGCGCTGCGGCGACAGGGCGCCCGCGACCGTGACCCCCGCCTCGCGCAGCTGGCGCAGCCGCTCGGTGATGAGCTCGGGCTTGATCGGCTCGGCGTAGATCTGCTGCATGCGGGCCGTGGCGGCCTCCGGCTCGATCTCGGCGATCTCACGCAGCTGCGCGGTCGGGTCCTCGTAGCGGGTCCACAGGCCCTCGAGGTCGAGCACCGGAAGGGCACCGAGCTTGCCGAGCACCGTCGCGCTCTCGGGCGAGACGACGGAGTCCATCGGCGCCGCCATGACCGGGATGTCGAAGTGGTAGGCGTCGATCTGCCACGACACCGAGACCTCCTCGGGGTCGCGCGTGCGCCGCGAGGGCACGACGGCGATGTCGTCGAAGGAGTAGGCGCGCCGTCCGCGCTTGCCTCGGCCAATCTCGATCTCGGTCACCGGCCGATCCTACCGACCCGGCCACGAGCGGACGTATGCCGTCCGGCGGGCTCCGCGGGACGGCATACGTCATCGGGTGGTGCGCCGGGGGGCCCGGAGCGCGGTGTCAGCCGATCGAGTAGTTGGGCGCCTCGACGATGCCCTGGATGTCGTGCGGGTGGCTCTCCTTGAGCGAGGCCGACGTGATGCGCACGAACTGGCCCTTGTCCTGCAGCTCGGAGATCGTGCGCGCGCCGACGTAGAACATCGACTGGCGCAGGCCACCGAGCATCTGGTGGGCGACGGCCGCGAGCGGACCACGGTAGGCCACGCGGCCCTCGATGCCCTCGGGCACGATCTTGTCGTCGGAGTCGACCTCGGCCTGGAAGTAGCGGTCCTTGGAGTAGGACTTCTTGCCCCGGCTGCTCATCGCGCCGAGCGAGCCCATGCCACGGTAGGCCTTGAACTGCTTGCCGTTGACGAAGATCAGCTCTCCGGGGCTCTCCTCGCAGCCGGCGAGGAGCGAGCCGACCATGACCGAGTCGGCCCCGGCGACGATGGCCTTGGCGATGTCGCCGGAGTACTGGAGGCCGCCGTCGGCGATGACCGGCACGCCGGCCGGCTTGCACGCCTGGGCGGCGGCGTGGACCGCGGTGACCTGCGGGGCACCCACCCCGGTGACGATGCGCGTCGTGCAGATCGAGCCCGGACCCACGCCGACCTTGACGGCGTCGGCGCCGGCGTCGACGAACGCCTGCGCACCCTCGCGGGTGGCGACGTTGCCGCCGATGACCTGGACGTGGCGGGTCGCGGGGTCGCTCTTGAGGCGCGCGACCATCTCGATGAGCAGGCGCACGTGGCCGTGGGCGGTGTCGGCGACGAGCACGTCCACGCCGGCCTCGATGAGCGTGGTGGCGCGCTCCCACGCGTCGCCGAAGTAGCCGATGGCCGCACCGACCATGAGGCGGCCGTCGGCGTCGTTGCTCGCGTCGGGGAACTGCTCGCCCTTGACGAAGTCCTTGACCGTGATGAGCCCGGCGAGGTGGCCCTCGGAGTCGACGATCGGCAGGCGCTCGCGCTTGTGCTGGCGCAGCAGGGCCGTCGCCTCGTCGCGGCCGATGCCCACCGGGCCGGTGATGAGCGGCATCGGGGTCATGACGTCGCTCACGAGCGTCGTGGCCCACTCGGCGACGGGCGTGAAGCGCAGGTCGCGGTTGGTCACCATGCCGATGAGCTTCTTGTCGTCGCCGATGACCGGCAGACCCGAGACGCGGTACTCGCCGCAGATCGTGTCGAGCTCCTCGAGGGTGCGGTCGGGACCGATGGTGATCGGGTTGGAGATCATCCCGGTCTGGGTCCGCTTGACGAGGTCGACCTGGTAGGCCTGGTCCTGGATCGAGAGGTTGCGGTGCAGGACGCCGAGACCGCCCTGGCGGGCCATCGCGATGGCCATCCGGGCCTCGGTGACGGTGTCCATCGCCGCCGAGATGAGGGGCGACCGGATCGACAGCTCGCGCGTCAGGCGCGTCGTCGTGTCGATGTCGTTGGGGGCGAGGTCGCTGTAGCCCGGCAGGAGCAGGACGTCGTCGTACGTCAGCCCCATCGAGGCGAAAGCAGCGGGCACGTCAGACGATCCGAGGCTCATTGCCCGATTCTACGGGCTGCCGAGGGCGCGACCGAACGTGCCTCAGAGGGTGGGCACGACGGGCAGCGTGAGGGCGCTGACGACGCCCGCTGTCGTCGAGGCGGCGCCGTCGAGCGTGCCCGACAGGGTGTCGGTGAGACCGTCGGTGCCGCTGGTGCCGCTGGTGCCGCTGGTGCCGCTGGTGCCGCCGGTGCCGCCGGTGCCGCTGGTGCCGCTGGTGCCGCTGGTGCCGCTGGTGCCGCTGGTGCCGTCGCTCGTGCTGCCGGACGTGCCGGACGATCCCGATCCGCTCGAGCCGCCGGTGGTTCCGGTCGGGCGCGGACGGACGGGGCCGGTCGGGCGCGTCTTGGACGCCGGGGCGGTGGGGGTGCTCGTGGCGAGCGTGGCCTGCGGGACGACCTCGGACGTGCCCGTCGGGGTGGGAGTCGGCGTGGCCGTCGGCGTCACGGTGGCCTTCTTCCCGCCCTTGGTGCCGACGGCTGGCTTCTTGCCGTTGTTCGTCGCCTGCGGCGTGCCGGTCTGGCCACCGCCGGCCGCGGTGCCGCCCTGCGGGTTGCCGACCTGACCGCTTCCGACCTGACCGCTTCCCGTCTGGCCGTTGCCGGTCTGGCCCTTCTGCCCGCCGTTCAGGCCGTTCGCGACCGGACGCCCGCCCTCCGCACCGGCGCCGGCGCCGGGCATGCCGTTGGTCCCCGCAGCAGCCGCGCGGCCCTGGGCGGCGACCACCGCGGCGGGCAGCAGCACGATCGTGCCGTCCTCGGCGCGCGCGAGGACGAGTCCCCTGGCCTCGGTGGTGCCCGAGGTCTGCGGGAGGCCGAGGCGCGCCAGCAGCGCGCTGGGGCTGTCGCTCCGGGCGCTCTCGTCCATCTTCTTGACGATGCGGGCGCGGTCGGCCTGGCTCGGACCGTTGGTCGGGAGCGTGACGGCGGCCGCGACCCCGGCACCGGACGCTGCGACCGCGAGGGCCGCGAAGGCCCCGAGGTAGCGGTGCTTGTTGGCGACCCGTCGGCGCCCGGTGCGCGAGGGCAGCGGGGTGTCGGCGTGGGCCGCGAGGGCACCGAGCAACGCGGCGACCGGCTCGGACCCGGCGTCCACGCGGCCGGCGAGGCGGTCGAGCAGCAGGTCGTCGGCGATGAGGTCGCTCATGGGAGACAGGTCGTTCACGCGACGTCACCCGCTCCGGCCTCGGCGATCATCGCGCGGAGCCTCGTCAGAGCCCGGTGCTGGGCGACACGGATCGCGCCGGCAGACATGCCGAGCGCGGCCGCGGTCTCGTCGGTACTCATGCCGACGGCGACGCGCAGCGTGAGGATCTCGCGCTGCTGGCCGGGCAGCTGCTGCATGAGGGCCATCGCCGTCGCGGCGTCGTCGCGCATGACGGCGACGTACTCGGGCGACGGACCGTCGTCAGGTCCGTCGGGGACGTCGGCCACGGGTGAGGGTCCGCGCATCGCGGCACGCTGGGCGTCGGCGAGCTTGCGGGAGGTGATGGTGTAGACGAACGCCTCGAACGGCAGCCCGCGCTCCTGGTAGGTCGGCAGGGCGGTCACGACGGCCATGCACACCTCCTGAGCGACGTCCTGGGCTGTGTCCTCGGCGCCGAAGCGGCCGAGGCGGACGCGGGAGTACCGCAGGGCCATGTCCCTGACGCGCGCCAGCAGCACGTCGCGCGCGTTGTCGTCACGCGCGGCGAGAGCCGCGAGCTCACGAAGCGATGGAGCGTCCATCCGCTCCATCGCACCAACGCCGCCGGGTGTTACGCCGGTGTGCGTGGACCAACCAAGACCCATGTGAGTCCTCGTCCCCCCGAACTGTTGTCTGTGCAGGCGACGCCTTCGTCTGCGCCGCCGTCTTCGTCTGCGCCGCCGTCTTCGTCTGCGCCGCCGTCGGTGCTCGCCCAGAGCGGGGCCATGGTAGTGCGAACGGACCCCTCGGGACGAGTTCGGATGGTCGGATCCGACTCCTTGGACGAGCATGCCATCCAGATGGCAATTCTTGAACAAGTCCTTAAGATTCCGCTCTTTATCCGTGATCGCGTGCCCGGTTAGCGTCGATTCCGCGGTCCCGCGACCCCACCACACGCACCGAGCGGGCCGGTACGACACGGCGGGCACCCCCGCCCGACCGAGAGACGAGTTCATGGCCGAGATCACCCGCCTGCCCGGACCGGTAGCCGACCTCTGGGACTGGCAGCTGGACGGGGCCTGCCGAGGCGTCAGCCCCGAGGTCTTCTTCCACCCCGAGGGCGAGCGCGGCCCACGCCGTCGCAACCGGGACGCCCAGGCCAAGGCCGTGTGCGCCGCCTGTCCCGTCGTGGCCCAGTGCCGCTCGCACGCCCTCGAGGTCCGCGAGCCGTACGGCGTCTGGGGCGGGCTGACCGAGGCCGAGCGCGAGGTCCTCTACGACGGCATCCAGGAGGCCTCCTGACCGTCTGACGGTCGCCGGCACACGCCGCCGACGACCGACACAGCCGCTCGACCGGACCGCGAGACACGACGGGGTCGCGGAGGTCGAGACGCAGCGAGGGCCGCTCCCCGTCGGGGAGCGGCCCTCGCTGTCGTGCCGGGGCGTGGGACCAGGGCCCGTCAAGGACCCCGGTCGTATGCCGTGTCGCGCGGTCGGTCAGTGACCGTGACCGTGGCCGTGACCGCCGGCCGCCGGCTCCTCGTCCTCGGGCTTGTCGACGACGAGCGTGTCGGTCGTGAGGATCATCGACGCGATGGACTCGGCGTTGCGCAGCGCGGAACGGGTGACCTTGACCGGGTCGATGACGCCGGCGGCGATGAGGTCGCCGTACTCGCCCGTCGCCGCGTTGAGGCCCTGGCCGATGGGCAGCTCGGCCACCTTGGAGGTGACGACGTAGCCCTGGAGGCCGGCGTTCTCGGCGATCCAGCGCAGCGGCTCGGCGACGGCCTTGCGCACGATGGACGCGCCGGTGGCCTCGTCGCCGGTCAGCTCGAGGGCGTCGATGGCGGACGCGGCGTGGATGAGGGCGGTGCCGCCACCGGCGACGATGCCCTCCTCGATGGCCGCGCGGGTCGCCGAGATGGCGTCCTCGATGCGGTGCTTCTTCTCCTTGAGCTCGACCTCGGTGTGCGCGCCGACCTTGATGACGCAGACGCCACCGGCGAGCTTGGCGAGGCGCTCCTGGAGCTTCTCGCGGTCCCAGTCGGAGTCGGTGCGCTCGATCTCGGCCTTGATCTGGTGGACGCGGCCGGAGACCTCGCCCTCCTCGCCGTTGCCGTCGATGATCGTCGTGTTGTCCTTGGTGAGGACGACGCGACGGGCCTGGCCGAGGACGGTCAGGTCGGCCTGGTCGAGGCTGAGCCCGACCTCGGGCGCGATGACCTGGCCACCGGTCAGGATGGCGATGTCCTGGAGCATGGCCTTGCGGCGGTCGCCGAAGCCGGGGGCCTTGACTGCGGCGACGTTGAACGTGCCGCGGATCTTGTTGACGACGAGCGTCGAGAGGGCCTCGCCGTCGACGTCCTCGGCGATGATGAGCAGCGGCTTGCCGGACTGCACGACCTTCTCGAGGACCGGGAGCACCTCGGCGACCGAGGAGATCTTGCCCTGGTTGATGAGCACGTAGGCGTCCTCGAGGACGGTCTCCATGCGCTCGGTGTCGGTGACGAAGTACGCCGAGAGGTAGCCCTTGTCGAACTGCATGCCCTCGGTGAACTCGAGCTCGGTCGCCGTCGTCGAGGACTCCTCGACGGTGATGACGCCGTCCTTGCCGACCTTGTCGAACGCCTCGCCGATGAGACCACCGAGGGTGGCGTCCTGGGCGGAGAGCGTCGCCACGGAGGCGATCTCGTCCTTGCCGTCGACCTCGCGGGCGTTCTCGAGAAGGCGGTCGTTGACCGCGGTGACGGCCTTGTCCATGCCGCGCTTGAGGGCGGCCGGGGCGGCGCCGGCGGCGACGTTGCGCAGGCCCTCCTTGACCATGGCCTGGGCGAGGACGGTCGCGGTCGTCGTGCCGTCACCGGCGACGTCGTTGGTCTTGGTCGCGACCTCCTTGGCGAGCTGGGCGCCGAGGTTCTCGTAGGGGTCCTCGAGCTCGATCTCGCGGGCGATGGTCACGCCGTCGTTCGTGATCGTGGGGGCGCCCCACTTCTTGTCGATGACGACGTTGCGGCCCTTCGGGCCGAGCGTCACCTTGACGGCGTTGGCGAGCGCGTCAACGCCGCGCTCGAGCGACTTGCGGGCGGAGTCGTCGAACTCCAGCTGCTTGGCCATGGTGTTCCTTTGGCTCGGGTTGCTTTGTGGTTCTTGGGAATCCGGGCATCTGCGAGCATGCCCGGTCAAACGAGACGCACCCCGGGGAGACCCCAGCGGGGCTCACCGGGGTGCGGTCACGGCATACGGCTGGGTCAGCCGACGATGGCGAGGACGTCGCGGGCCGAGAGGATCAGGAACTCCTCGCCGCCGTACTTGACCTCGGTGCCGCCGTACTTGCTGTAGATGACCTTGTCGCCGACCTTGACGTCGAGCGGGACGCGCTCGGTGCCGGTGTCGTTGAAGCGGCCGGGGCCGACAGCGAGGACCTCGCCCTCCTGGGGCTTCTCCTTGGCCGTGTCCGGGATGACGAGGCCGGACGCAGTGGTCTGCTCGGCCTCGAGGGACTTGACGACGATGCGGTCTTCGAGCGGCTTGATGGAAACCGACACGGTGGTGACCTTCCCTTCGGGACAGTCGGAAAACTGACTACGGACTGTGGGCTCTTCGAGGCTGGCCGCCGTCGCGGGGGTCGACCTCCCTCGATGAGGGTGCTGGCACTTTCAGGTCGAGAGTGCCAACAGGATGAAATCTAGGTTTGTCATTAGCACTCGGTCAAGTCGAGTGCCAGATTCGTCGGCGCGCCGCGGCCCGGACGGGCGCACCCACCGGCGCTGGCAGGATGAGGCCATGGATGCCGCCATGGTCGATCGCCTCTCCGCAGGTGAGGGCTGGGCCCTGCTCCAGTCGCTGCCTCCCTACGACGAGGACGGCTCGCTGCACCTGCAGGGCCGACTGCGCGAGGCGGGCTTCGCGGCCGACCTCGTCGCGGCCGCCATGACCCAGTCGCGGCTGCGCTCGCGCGGCACCGAGAAGTTCGGCGACTTCGCCGCCGGCATGCTCTTCACCTCCGACGGGCTCGAGCAGTCGACGCGCCTCGCCATCGCCGCGCGACACGCCCACCGGTATGCCGCTGCCGGGGTCCGCGACGTCTACGACCTCGGGTGCGGGCTGGGCGCCGACGCCATGGCGTTCGCCGGTCTCGACCTCACCGTCAACGCCGTCGACGCCGACGACACGACCGCCCGCATCGCCGCGGTCAACCTGCGCCACTGGCCGTCAGCCCGGGTGACGCACGGGCTCGCCGAGGACGTACACCTCCCGCAGGGCGAGGGGCGACGGCACCTCGGGCTGTGGCTCGACCCGGCCCGCCGCGTCACCGGCGTGGCCGACATCAGCGGGCGCACGAAGCGCGTCTTCTCGCTCGACGCGATCTCGCCGTCGTGGTCACAGGTGCTCGACTTCGCGGAGCAGGTGCCGGCGACGGGGGCCAAGCTCTCCCCCGCGTTCCCGCACGGCTCGGTCCCGTCGGGGGCGGAGGCGCAGTGGACGTCGTGGCACGGCGAGGTGCTCGAGTGCGCAGTCTGGTGGGGACCGCTCGTCTCGACCGCCGGACGGACCGCCGCCGTGTGCACCGAGACCTCGACGTCCGTCGTCACGGATCAGGACGCGGTCGACGGCGGCCAGAGACCCGGCCTCGGGTCGGTGACCGACATCGGCGAGTGGCTCTACGAGCCGGACCGGGCCGTCATCCGGGCCGGGCTCACGGGGGCGCTCGTGGCGGCCGTCGACGGCGCCGAGCTCGCGACGGGCGTCGGTTACGTCTCGAGCGGCGTCGCGCGCGAGCTGCCGTGGGCGCGGCGCTTCCGGGTCGTCGAGGCGATGCCCCTGTCGACGAAGCGGCTCGCCCGCTGGCTGCGCGACCACGGCCACGACCGGGTGACCATCAAGAAGCGTGGCGTGACTCTCGACGCCGACCTGCTGCGCCGGCAGCTGAAGATGACCGGCCGCGGCAAGGGCGGCTCCGAGGCGACGCTCGTCCTGACACGCGTCGGCGGCGGCCAGGTCGCCCTCGTCGTCACCCCCGCCTGACCGGCAGCCCCGGCTGACCGGCGCCCCCGGCTGCCAAAGCGACCGCCGCCGCTCGCGGCGTGCAGCGTCGGCGGGCGCCCGTCTCCGACGTGGCGTTCCAGCGTCAGCGGCCCGCCGCCGATGCCGCTCCCGGCAACAGACGCCTCGGCGCTCCTCGACCGAGCGCGACGGCCGCCACGGGCTTCAGGCGATGGCGGCGTAGAGCGCGTGCAGGGCGCTCCACGTGGCGTCCCAGTCCGCCATCGCAGCATCAGCGACGTCCGACTCCAGGCGACGCACGTAGGTGTCCCAGCCCGCGGCATACCCCGCTGCCTGGGCGCCGGTGAGCCGCTCGTGCCGCAGGTGCAGGCGGGCGCCCTCCCCGTCGGCGATGACCTCGGCGGTGACGACCGACCGCACGTCGCCGAGCGGCCACTCCCAGACGAGCCGGCTCGGCGCCTCGCACACCACCACGCGGCACACCGGGGTGTCGGCGTCGTCGAAGTGGATGGTGAAGTCGCCACCGGGTCGCAGCTCCCCCTGGACGGGGGCGAACCACCGCGCGAGGCGGTCGGGCTCGGTGCACGCCCGCCAGAGGTCGTCGGGCGACGTCGCGTAGTGCCGGTCGAAGACGACCGCCACCTCCTCGCCGTCGCGCTCGATCCGGCCCAGCACCTGCGTCAGCTCGCTCATCGGTGTCCCTGTCCCTGTCGTCGGGCCCGCGCGCCGCGGGCGATCTCGGTGTCGAGGGCGTCGAGGCGCCGCCCCCAGAACGAGCGGACCTCGCGGCACCACTGCTCGACCTCGTCGAGGGCGCCCGGCGCGAGCCGGTAGACGCGCCGTTGCCCGACGGCCTCGGCCTCGACGACACCGGCCTCCCGCAGCACGCGCAGGTGCCTCGAGATGCCCGGCCGCGCGGCGTCGAAGAGCGCCGCGACCTCGCCGGCCGTCAGCTCCTCACGGGCGAGGTGCTCGACGATGGTCCGCCGGGTCGGGTCGGTCAACGCGTCCCAGGTCCCACTCACGACCAAAGGGTAACCCTTGCGTTACGTAACGCACAAGGTACGCCTGTTCGCAACACATCGAGTAGGTCACGACCCACCGGGATCGGATCCTGGTGGGTCGTGACCTGCTCGGTGTGTTGCGGGGTGGGGTGGGGGTCAGAGTGCGGCGTCCGGCTGGGCCCCGACCCAGCGCACGGCGGCCGCGCCGGCCGCGTTGGCCGCCTCGAGGGCGCCCTGACGGTCCGCTCCCCCGGCGAGCGCCGCTGCGAGCGCCCCGCAGAACGCGTCCCCGGCACCGACCGTGTCACCGAGGTCGCGCTTCGCCACGGGTATGCCGTCCACGCCGTCCATCCCCCAGCGCGCGCCCGCTGCCCCGAAGGTCACGAGCAGCGACTCCGGCACGAGGTCGGAGTCGGCGAGGTCGCGCATCTCCGACTCGTTGACGACGACCGGGTCGGCGAGCGCGATGACGTCGGGCGGCAGGGTGGCATACGGCGCGAGGTTGAGGACGACCCGGGCTCCCGCGGCGTGGGCCGCGCGGGCGGCGTCGGCCACCGTCGCGAGGTCGACCTCGAGCGAGCAGAGCAGCACGTCGCCGGGTCCGAGCCCTCCGGCCTGCTCGACGAGCGCCCGGTCACGCTCACCGTTGGCGCCGGCCACGACGATGATCGAGTTCTCGCCCTGCTCGTCGACGGTGATGAAGGCCGTGCCGGTCGGGGCGCTTCCGCTCGTCGACACCGCTGCGGTGTCGATGCCGAGACCGGTGAGGCGGTCGAGGTAGGCCCGGCCGGGTCCGTCGTCGCCGACCCGGGCGAGCATCGAGACGGCCGCCCCGGCCCGAGCGGCAGCCGCGGCCTGGTTGCCACCCTTACCACCGGCATACGTGCCCCCGGCCTCACCGAGGAGGGTCTCGCCGGGCACCGGGTGCCGCTCGACGAGGATGACGACGTCGACGTTGAGCGAGCCGAGGACCGCGACGCGGCCCATCAGCGCTCGCCCACCCGGCCGAGCAGGGTGTCGGCCCAGAGCCGCGCGTAGCGGGGACCGTCGACCTCGAGAGCCACGTCGACCCGCACCGGCGCCTCGCCGTGCGGGTCGTGGGCCATGTCGCCGCTCCAGTCACGCCTGTCGACGATGGTGCGTCCCCGTGACCACGTGCCGGCGAGCTCGACGCGCAGGGGCAGCGGCTCGGTCCGGATCCCGGCCCGGTCGATGACGACGCAGACGGCGCCGGCGTCACCGATGGTCGACGCGGGCCGGTCGAAGCGGGCGTTCTGGAAGCGGATCAGGCTGCCCGCGAGCTCGGCGGGGCCCCGGCCACCCACAGAGACGAGCTCGTCGGCCAGCTCGGCCGACACGACGGGCTCGTAGAAGACGTCGAGGCCGTACATCGTCACCGGGATGCCGAGGTCGGCCGCGGCGTCGAGTGCGATCGCCGCCGCCTCGGGGTCGTGGAAGACGTTGAACTCGGCCGACGCCGTCGCGTTGCCGACGTTGGCGGCGCCGCCCATGAAGACGATCTCGGAGATGCCCGACACGACGTCCGGGTAGGTCCGGAGCAGCAGGGCGATGTTCGTCAGCGGCGCGAGGGGCACGAGCGTGACCGGGCGCTCCTGCTCCGCGGCCTCACGGCAGACGTCGCGCAGCAGCTCGACGGCGTGGCGCGGGTCGGCCTTCATGGCGGCGGGCGGCCAGCCCAGGTCACCCATGCCGTCGTCCCCGTGCACGTGGCGGGCGTCGACGGGCGCCTCCAGCAGGGGCCGCTCGGCACCCCGGCCCACCGGGACGTCAGTGCGTCCCGCGGTCTCGAGGACGAGCAGCGTGTTGCGCACGACGTCGTCGACGGGGGCGTTGCCGCCGACGCACGACACGGCGCGCAGGTCGAGGGCCGGGTGCAGGGCCGTGAGGAGCAGGGCGCACGCGTCGTCGACTCCGGTGTCGACGTCGAGCACGATGGGGGTGGGTTCGGTCGTCACAGCGGCAACGTACCGGTCGGTGGCCGCCGCTGCCCCGCTGGGGACGACCGGCGTCCGAGGATAGGCTCGAACGATGCGCCCGAGCCACAGCCGACGCCGCCCGTCCATCGCCCGGTGGGCGGTCCTCGCGGCTGCCGTGACGTCCGTCGTGACCGCCTGCTCCTCCGCCCCGCCGGCCGCCGGGCCCACCGCGACGGGGACCACGACCGTCCCCTCGACCTCGGCATCGAGCGCGCCCACGACGGTCCCGCCGACGAGCGCCACCCCGTCGACGACGACCACTCCCGCCCCCACGACCACCACACCGTCGACGCCCGCCTCGTGCGCCCCGGCGATCGTCGCCGGCATGGACGACGACGAACGCGCGGGGCAGCTGCTCATGGTCGGCCTCGACAACGGGGCGAGCCGCACGAGCCTCGACGCCCTCGTGGCCCGGCGCCACCTCGGCGGGGTCATCCTGCTCGGCGGCTGGGACGGCGGCACCGAACGCGTCCGCGCGACGACCCGACACCTCGCGGCGCTCGCCTCGAAGGAGGACACCGCGGGCCTCGGTCTGCTCGTCGCCGCCGACCAGGAGGGCGGGGCCGTGCAGCAGCTGCGTGGCGACGGCTTCAGCCGCATGCCGTCCGCCCGCGTCCAGGACCAGGGCTCGGCCAGCGCCCTCACCGCCGACGCCACCCGATGGGCCGACCAGCTGCGGACCGCGGGCATCAACGTCAACCTCGCGCCGGTCGCCGACACGGTGCCGACGTCGATCGGGCGCGACAACGGGCCGATCGGCCAGTACGACCGTCAGTTCTCGAGCGACCCCGAGCGCAACGCACGCATGGTCGGTGCCTTCATCGCCGGCATGCGCGCGGGTGGCATCGCCTCGACCGTCAAGCACTTCCCCGGCCTCGGCCGCATCACCGGCAACACCGACGTCACGGCACGCGGCATCACCGACCGCACGACGACCGTCGACGACCCCTTCCTCGAGCCGTTCCGCACCGGCATCCAGGATGGCGTCGAGCTCGTCATGGTCGGCTCGGCCATCTACAGCCGCATCGACCCGGGCACCAATGCCGTCTTCTCGAGGCCGATCGTCACCGACCTGCTCCGCGACCGGCTCTCCTACGACGGGGTCGTCATCACCGACGACGTCGGCGCCGCAAAGGCCGTTGCCGACGTGCCCGTCGGCGCGCGCGCCACCCGCTTCATCGAGGCCGGTGGTGACATCACCCTGACTGCCCGCCCGGCCACGGTGCCCGCCATGCACGACGCCATCACGAAGAAGATGAACGCGAGCCCCGTCTTCGCCAAGCAGGTCCAGACCGCCGCGACGAGGGTCGTCGACCTCAAGCTCAGGATGGGTCTGGCCCGCTGCCCGTAGGCCCAGACAGCAACACCCAGACCGCGGCCCCGACCCAGTCCCCACTCCTACCGAACCCCACCCTCCCAGGCGTGAGCCGACGACCAAGGGTGGGTGCAGATCCGCTGCAGCCCGGTCACACCCAGCCAGGACGAGAGGGCCTCGGGCGGGCCCAGGAGGCGCGCGCAGGGTGCGCAGTACGACAGGCCGGGAGGTGGGCAGCCGTTCGTCCGCGCGGCATCGAAGGCGGCACCGTGTCCCTGCAAGGCCACGTGCCCGCATACGCCGGCTTCGCTCCACGCCGCGCGGGCGAGCGGGTGCCCGCCGACCCCACGCCGCGAGCGTCGCGGCGCGCTCGACGACGCCCAGCCAAGCGGGCCGGGACGTCACCTACGCCTGGACGAGAGTGACCGGCATCGACGAGTCGGTGGGAAGTCCGAGGTCGCTGGGCTCGCGCCCCTTCGCCACCATCTGCGCCCCGAGCGCCGCGACCATGGCCCCGTTGTCGGTGCAGAGTCCGGGGCGCGGGACGCGAAGGGTGACACCGGCCTTGGCGCACCGCTCCTCGGCGAGCGCGCGCAGGCGCGAGTTCGCCGCGACGCCGCCGCCGATGAGCAGGTGGTCGACGTCGTGCTCCGTGCAGGCGAGCAGGGCCTTGCGGGTGAGGACGTCGACGACGGCCTCCTGGAAGCTGGCGGCGACGTCGGCGACCGGCACGGCCTCGCCGGCGCGCTGTCGCGTCTCGACCCACCGCGCGACGGCGGTCTTGAGCCCCGAGAAGGAGAAGTCGAAGCGGTGCCGCTCCATGTCGCGCCCGGCGGTGAGCCCGCGCGGGAAGTCGATGGCGATCCGGTTGCCTTCTCGCGCAGCGCGATCCACGTGCGGCCCTCCGGGGAAGGGCAGTCCGAGCACGCGCGCGACCTTGTCGAAGGCCTCACCGGCGGCGTCGTCCATCGTCGAGCCGAGCGAGCGGACGTCGTTGGTGACGTCGGGCACGAGGAGCAGCGAGGAGTGCCCGCCGGAGACGAGCATCGCCATCGTCGGCTCGGGCAGCGGCCCGTGCTCGACGATGTCGACGGCGACGTGCGAGGCGAGGTGGTTGACGCCGTAGATCGGCTTGCCGAGGGCGAGCGCCAGGGCCTTGGCCGAGGCGACGCCGACGAGCAGCGCACCCGCGAGACCGGGACCCGAGGTCACCGAGATGGCGTCGAGGTCACGCAGCTGGACGCCCGCCTCACGACACGCGCGCTCGATCGTCGGCACCATGGCCTCGAGGTGGGCGCGGCTCGCGACCTCTGGCACGACGCCGCCGAAGCGGGCGTGCTCCTCGACGCTGCTCGCGACGGTGTCGACGAGGAGCGTCTGGCCGCGCACGATGCCGACACCGGTCTCGTCGCAGGACGTCTCGATGCCGAGGACGAGGGGCTCGTCGCTCATGCGTCTCCCTTCGTGACGAGGAGGCGCATGACGAGCGCGTCCACGTTGCCTGGTTGGTAGTAGCGGCGGCGCACCGAGATGACCTCGAAGCCGGCCCGGTCGTAGAGGCGCCGCGCCGCGTCGTTGTCGGCGCGCACCTCGAGCAGCACCGCGTCCACGCCTCGCAGCGTCGCCCGGCGGACGAGCTCGTCGAGCAGGACCCGCCCCGTGCCACGGCCCTGGTGGCCTGGGCTGGTGGCGATGGTCATGACGTCGGCGACGTCCCCCGCGACGTCGAGGCCGGCATACCCGGCGATCGTGCCGTCGTGCGTCGTGGCGACGACGTAGTCGCGACGGGGGCGGCCGGCGAGCTCGCTCCACCACGTGGCCTCGGACCACGCGTCGTCGGCGAAGAGCTGCTGCTCGAGCGTCGCGAGGTGGGCGAGGTCGGTCCACTCGAGGTCGCGCAGCACGACCTCATCGCCGGGGTGCGTGTGCGGCTGCGCCACGGTCATCCGAGGGTCGACTTCGTCGAGGGCGGCGCGGGTGCCGCGTCGGGTCGGCGCAGGTAGAGCGGCTCGAGCCCGTCGAAGCCGTGGCCGGGATCGACCCCCTGCAGCTCGGCGGGGGCCGGTGCGGTCTCGCCCAGTCGGCGCACCGCGAGGTCGGCGAGCGCTCCCCCGCTGACGTCGAGCGGCGCCACGGCGTGCGGGAGCGCCTCGGCGTAGAGGGTGGGACCACGACCCGCCGTCGGCAGGGCGCGGGTCTCGGGCGGCAGGTCGGCCGCGCGGGACACGGCGGGCTCGGTCACCCGGTCGGCGCGGTCGTCCCCGAGGACGTACGCGGCGGCATACACCTCCTTGCGGCGGGCGTCGGTCGCGACGAGCAGGTCACCGCGCCGGCCCCCCAGCCACGCCTCGTGCGCGATGGCGTCGAGACTCGTCAGGCCGCGCACGGGAAGGCCGAGCGCGAAGGCGAAGGTGCGACCGGTGACGATCCCGACGCGCAGGCCGGTGAACGGGCCCGGGCCGATGCCGACGACGACGTCGGTGACGTCGCCGGGCTCCGCGCCGGCCGAGGCGAGCGCGTCGCGGATGTTGGGGGCGAGGTGCTCGGCGTGCGCCCGGGCGTCGAGCGTCGAGGCCTCCGCGACGACCGAGGTGCCGTCGTGCAGGCCGACGGTGATGGCGGTCGTGGAGGTGTCGATGGCGAGCAGGAGCACGTCGGTCAGGCTATCCGAGCACCCGCCGGGTCCCCGAACCCGCACGCGCGCATGCCGTCCGCCCGGCTCACGCGGACAGGTCAGGTCAGGTCAGGTCAGGTCGGGTCGCCGGCGCCACGGCCTCGAGGACGTCGTCCCACCGGTCGCCCACTCCCACCAGCCGCGCCGTGCGCACGTCGTCACCGGTGACCGTCAGCTCGAGCCGCGTGTCGCTCAGCTGCTCGGCGAGACCTGCGCCCCACTCGACGACCGTGACGCTCGCGTCGAGGTCGGCGTCGAGGTCGAGGTCGTCGAGCTCGAGGGCGCTGCCGAGGCGGTAGGCGTCGACGTGGACGAGCAGCGGGCCGCCGACGAGCGACGGGTGCACCCGCGCGATGACGAAGGTCGGCGACGTGATCGGCCCGCGCACCCCGAGCCCCTCGGCGATGCCCTGGGTCAGCGTCGTCTTGCCGGCACCGAGGTCGCCGGTGAGGACGAGGACGTCGCCACCGCGCAGCAGGGCGCCGAGCCGTCGACCGAAGTCCTGGGTGTCGTCAGTGGTGGCCCAGCGCACCTGGCGCTCCACGTGGTCACGCCCCCTTGGTGCGCGCCTGCTTGACGCGGCCGGACCGGACGAGCTCGGCGGCCTCCTTCTCGAGGCGGCGCTGGCGGCGGTTCTTGGCGACGTCGGTGACGATGCGACGCACCCGAGGCTGCTGGGCGACCTCGATCTGCTCGGCTCGCGCCCGTGCCGACTGGTCGACGAGCTGGACGAGGTGCGCGTTGAGCAGGTCGGGGTGCTCGAGCATGATGACGTGCCCGGCGTCGTTGACGACGATGTGCTCGGCGCCCGGGATGCCCTCGACGATGAGCTCGCTGTGCGAGGGCGGCGTGAGGATGTCGTCGCGCCCGTTGAAGACGAGGACGACGGCGTGCCGGAACTCGAGCAGGGCGGGCCGCTTGTCGAAGCCGTCGAACGTCTGGAGGTAGTCGTTGACGACGTCGAGGGGCGTGCTGAGGAGGATGTCGCTCGTGTAGCGCACGACGGAGCGCGGCACCGGCGAGGCGAACGAGTTCTGCTCGACCATGAAGTGCTCGATGTCTCGGCCGACGCGTCGGATCCGGGTGAAGAGCTCGGGCCGGTGACTCAGCGGGCCGAGCACGCCCGGTCCGAGGCGCTCGAGCATGAGGCGGCCGAGGGTCGCGGTGCGCCCGCCGTTGGCGAGCATGATGCCCCCCGGGCTCGTCGCGACGAAAGCGGCGCCGACGACCCGGTCGACGACCAGACGCGGGTGATGCTCGCCGAGCGCGAGCATCGTCATACCGCCCATCGAGTGGCCGACGAGGACGATGTCGCCCTCGGGCACGAGCTCTCTGATGACGGTGTGGAGGTCCTGACCGAGCCGGTCGATCGTGTAGCTGTCCTTCTCGCCGCGTCCTGAGCGGCCATGGCCGCGCTGGTCCCAGCTGACGACGCGGTAGCCGGCCTCCTTGAGGGCCCGGCGTTGGTAGACCCAGCAGCGCAGGCTGAGGCAGTAGCCGTGGGTGAGCACGATGGTGGGCAGCTCGTCGGGACGGCCGTGGCGGGTGGTGCCGTCGGCGGCCGCGTCGGCTGCGGCCGCAGCCGGGAGGTCGATCTCGACGTGGAGCGGGACGCCGTCGTCGGTGAGCACGACGTGCTCCTCGTCGGGGGTGATCTCGAGCAGCTCGGGGGTCTCGAGAGCGGCCATCGCCGCGCGGTGCTTGCCCGCACGGTCGGCGGCGATGCCGGCCGCCACACCCGCGGCGACACCGAGGGTCGCGGCGGCGATGCCGATGACGGGGTTGCGGCGCGGGCTCATGCGTCGGCCTCCGAGCCGCCGACGTAGAGCCTCGGCACGCGGGCCCCGAGCCGCGTCACGATCTCGTAGCTGATGGTGTCGGTCGCGTCGGCCCACTCCTGGGCCGTCGGCTCGCCCGGCGCGCCACCGAAGAGCGTGACGACGTCACCGGCCTGCGCCGTGGACCCCGGTCCGAGGTCGACGACGAACTGGTCCATGCAGACGCGCCCGGCGATGGTGGTGCGACGGCCGTCGACGAGGAGGGGCCCGACGTTGGTCGCGTTGCGGGGGACGCCGTCGGCGTAGCCGGCGGGCACGAGCCCGACGACGGTGTCGACGTCCGGGACGTACGCGTGGCCGTAGCTGATCCCCTGTCCCGCGGGGAGCGCCTTGACGAGGGCGAGGCGCGCGCGGAGGGTCATGACCGGACGCAGCCCGAAGTCGTCGTCGACCTGCGGCACCGGCGTCAGGCCGTACATCGCGATGCCGGGGCGCACGAGGTCGGCGTGCGCCGACGGGTGCACGAGCGTCGCGGCTGAGTTCGCGAGGTGGCGCAGCTCGGGTCGCAGGCCGGCCTGCTCGGCCTCGGTGACGGCCTCGAAGAAGCGCTCCTGCTGCGCGAGGACCGTGGGGTGCTCGGGCGAGTCGGCGTGGGCGAAGTGGGTCCACACCCCGACGACCGAGACGGCACCCTCCTCCTCGAGGTGACGAGCGTGCTGGACGAGCGTGGTCCAGTCCCCGCCGTAGGCTCCCCCGCGCCCGAGGCCGGTGTCGACCTTGAGGTGCACACGGGCGGCGCGCCCGAGCGCGGTCGCGGCGGCCGCGATCTCGTCGAGGACCCAGGGCGCCGAGGCCGAGAGGTCGATGTCGCGCCGGATGGCGCCGCCGACGTCCGACCCGGGCACGGTGAGCCACGTCAGCAGAGGCGTCGTGAGGCCCGCGTCGCGCAGCGCGAACGCCTCGGCGAGCTGGGCCGCGCCGAGCCAGGTGGCGCCGCCGCGCACCGCTGCACGCGCGACGGGCAGCAGGCCGTGCCCGTAGGCGTCCGCCTTGACGACGGCCATGAACTGGGAGCCGGGAGCGAGGGCGCGCAGCGTGCGCACGTTGGCCTCGAGCGCGCCGAGGTCGATCTCGGCCCACACCGTCAGGCCGTGGGTCTCCGGCGCGGCGGGGCGTGCGGCCGCCGTGGGCGTCGCGGTCCGCTCGGCGTCGGAGGCGTCGATCTGGCTCATCGGTTCAGTCTCGCAGTTCGTGTGGGAGGTCCGGGTGCAGGGCCACGCGTGCAGGGCGCGTGGGCCGGCTCAGCCGCGCGCGGACCGTCCCCGGGCCAGCAGGTCGCGCACCGTCGGTCGTATGCCGTGGGCCACCGCGAGGGCCCGCAACGGGCCGCCGCCGGAGACCCGGTCGGCGGTGACGCCGTGGACGAGCGCGCCGAGCGAGGCGGCGTCGAGCGGGGACAGCCCCGCCGCGAGCAGGGCCCCGATGACGCCGGAGAGCACGTCACCGGCCCCGGCCGTGGCGAGCCACGGCGGCGCATCGGCCTGGGACCGCACGGGCAGGTTGCCGTGGCTGACGACGAGCGTCGTGGCTCCCTTGAGCAGCACGGTGCCGCCGATGAGCCCGGCGAGGTCGCGGGCGGAGCGCAGTGGCTCGGCCTGGACGTCGGCGGCGGTGATCTCGAGCTCGCCGGGGTCGGCGCCGGGCCGGACCATCCGTGCCAGCAGCCGGCCGAGCTCTCCCGCGTGCGGTGTGACCACGGTCGGCGCGTCGCGCCAGCCCTCGATGAGGTCGAGCCCGCCCGCGTCGATGACGACGGGCAGGTCGGAGGCAAGGGCGGCCCGGGCCACCGCCACCTGGGCCTGCGCCTCCGGATCGGTGCTCTCGACGTCGAGGCCCGGGCCGATGACCCAGGCCTGGACCCGACCGTCGCCCATGACCGCCTCGGGCACGGCCTGGTGCACGAGACCCACCGGGGTCGGCGTACCGACGTAGCGGAGCATCCCGACGCCGGCCTCGGCAGCCGACGTCGTGCACAGCACGGCTGCGCCGGGGTAGGCCTCGCTCCCTGCCACGACGCCGAGGACGCCGCGGGAGTACTTGTCGTCACCCCGTCCGGGCACGGGCCACAGCTCGGCGACGTCGTCCCAGGTCAGGCGCTCGACAGCCGCAGGCACCTCGTCGACGTCGATCCCGATGTCGACGACCGTGAGCCGGCCGGTCGCGGCCTCTCCCGCTGGGAGCAGGTGCACAGGCTTCGGGGTGCCGAAGGTGACGGTCTCGTCGGCCCAGACGGCGTCGTCCTCGCCGGACTCCCCCGTGGGGTCGAGCCCGCTGGCGAGGTCGACGGCGAGCACCCACGCGTCGTCGTCCACCGCGTCCACGAGGTGCGCGGCCTCGGGCCGGAGGCCGGGGCGACCACCGATGCCGACGATGCCGTCGAGCACGAGGTCGGCCTCGGCGACGACGTCAGCGGCCGCGGCCGGGTCGTCGGCGGCGACGTGGACCATGACACCGGCTGCCTCGGCGGCCCCGAGGCCTCCCGCGTGGACGCCCGCACGGCCCGAGGCCGGCACGAGCACCACGGCGCAGGCGAAACCCGACTCCGCGAGGTGGGCGACGGCATACAACGTGTCGCCGCCGTTGTCGCCGGCGCCGATCAGCCCGACGACGGTCGTGCCCTCGACGTCGGCGAGGCGGGCCACCGCGACCTCGGCGAGCCCGAGGGCGGCCCGGGACATGAGCTCACCCTCGGGGAGCTGCGCCTGGGCGGCGGCCTCGGCGGTGCGGACCGCGTCGACGGAGTGCGCGCGGATCATCAGCCCTCCGCGATGACGACGGCCGACGCCACACCGGCGTCGTGCGACAGGGACACGTGGAAGGAGTCGACGCCGAGGTCGTTGGCCCGCGCGAGCACGGTGCCGCCGATCTCGAGCGTGGGGCGGCCGTCGTCGTTCGTCACGACCCGGGCGTCGGTCCAGTGCAGACCCACGGGCGCACCGAGCGACTTGGCGAGCGCCTCCTTCGCGGCGAACCGCGCCGCGAGCGAGGCGATGCCGAGGTGGCGCTCCTCGAGCGTGAAGAGCCGCTCGCGCAGCGCCGGGGTGCGCTCGAGGGTGGACTCGAAACGCGCGATGTCGACGACGTCGATCCCGACCCCGACGATCACGTCACTCGACCGTGACCGACTTGGCGAGGTTGCGCGGCTGGTCGACGTCGAGGCCCTTGGCCGTCGAGAGCCACAGCGCGAAGACCTGGAGCGGCACGACGGTGAGCAGCGGCGCGAGCAGCGACGACGTGGCGGGCACCCGGATGACCTCGTCGGCGAAGGGCTCGACGGAGTCGTCGCCCTCCTCGGCGATGACGAGGGTGCGGGCGCCGCGCGCGCGGACCTCCTGGATGTTGCTGACGACCTTGCCGTGCAGGCCGTGCTCGCTCGTCGGCGACGGCACGACGACGAAGACGGGCTGGCCGGGCTCGATGAGCGCGATCGGGCCGTGCTTCAGCTCGCCGGCCGCGAAGCCCTCGGCGTGGATGTAGGCGAGCTCCTTGAGCTTGAGCGCGCCCTCCATGGCGATCGGGTAGCCGACGTGGCGCCCGAGGAAGAGGACCGAGCGGGTGTCGGCCATGAACTTGGCGATCTCCTTGACGCGGCCCATCTGGCCGAGCAGGGTCTCGATCTTGGCGGGGACGCCGCTCAGCTCCTTCATGACCGACTGCGCGTCGTCGGCGAACGAGCCGCCGCGCAGCTGCGCGAGGTAGAGACCGAGGACGTAGCAGGCGGTGATCTGGGCGAGGAACGCCTTGGTCGAGGCCACCGCGATCTCGGGGCCTGCGTGCGTGTAGAGCACGGCGTCGGACTCGCGCGGGATCGTCGAGCCGTGCGTGTTGCACACCGAGACCGTGATGGCACCGAGCTCGCGGGCGTGCTTGACGGCCATGAGGGTGTCCATCGTCTCGCCGGACTGGCTGATCGACACGACGAGGGTGCGCTCGTTGACGATGGGGTCGCAGTAGCGGAACTCGTGGGCGAGGGCGACCTCGACGGGGATGCGCGTCCAGTGCTCGATGGCGTACTTCGCGACCATGCCGGCGTACGCGGCGGTGCCGCAGGCCACGATCGTGATGCGGTCGATGGAGCGGAGCTGCTCCTCGGAGATGCTCATCTCGTCGAGGACGAGCCGGCCCTCGGCGTCGGTGCGCCCGAGGAGCGTGTCGGCGACGGCGTGCGGCTGGTCGTGGATCTCCTTCTCCATGAACGTCGCGTAGCCGCCCTTCTCGGCAGCCGCGGCGTCCCACGTGACCTCGTACGCCTTGCCCTCGGCGGGCGTACCGTCGAAGTTGATGACGCTGGCACCCTCGGGCGTGATCGTGACGATCTGGTCCTGGGCGAGCTCGAGCGCGTGGCGCGTGTGGCCGATGAAGGCCGCGACGTCGGAGCCGAGGTAGTTCGCGTCGTCACCGAGGCCGACGACGAGCGGGCTGTTGCGGCGGGCGCCGACGACGACACCGGGCTGGTCGGCGTGGATCGCGAGGAGCGTGAACGCGCCCTCGAGCTCCGCGACGACGGCGCGCATGGCGTCGGTCAGGTCGTGCTCACGCTCGTAGGCGGCGGCGACGAGGTGGGCGACGACCTCGGTGTCGGTCTCGCTCGTGAACTCGACGCCGTCGGCCAGCAGGCCCTTCTTCAGGCTGTGGAAGTTCTCGATGATGCCGTTGTGGATGAGGGCGAGCTTGCCGTCCTTGCCACCGCGGTGCGGGTGGGCGTTCTGGTCGGTGGGGCCGCCGTGCGTGGCCCAGCGGGTGTGGCCGATGCCGGTCGTCGACGACGGCATCGGGTCGGCCTCGAGCTCGGCCGTGAGGTTGGCCAGCTTGCCCGACTTCTTGCGCGTCTCGACGTGGTCTCCGTCGATGAGCGCCACGCCGGCCGAGTCGTAGCCGCGGTACTCCAGACGCGCCAGACCCTCCATGACGACGTCGAGCGCCGTTCCGTCGTCGGTCCGCCCGACGTATCCCACGATTCCGCACATGGGGTCCAGCCTAAGGGACCGTCCGGGGGCCCAACGCCACCCCCGGCTGTGGCGTCCGCAAGAATGTCGCTCGTGTCGGAGCCATCCAACGGTACCGGCGGGAACGGCGGCAACGGGACCGCGATCCCGTCGCCGTACGTCGAGTTCGACCGGGCCGCGTGGTCCCGGTTGCGCGAGAACCACCCGCTCAACCTCGACGACGCCGACCTCGCGCGACTGCGCGGCCTCGGTGACCGCGTCGACCTCAACGAGGTCGAGGAGGTCTACCTCCCGCTCTCGCGCCTGCTCAACTTCTACGTGGGAGCCACCCGCCAGCTCCACCAGGTGACGAGCGACTTCCTCGGCGAGCGCCCGGCCAAGACGCCGTTCGTCATCGGCGTCGCGGGCTCGGTCGCCGTCGGCAAGTCGACGACGGCCCGCATCCTGCGCGAGATGCTGGCTCGCTGGCCCGACACGCCGCGCGTCGCGCTCGTCACGACCGACGGCTTCCTCTTCCCCAATGCCGAGCTCGAGCGCCGGGGCATCCTGCAGCGCAAGGGCTTCCCCGAGTCCTACGACCGTCGTGCCCTGCTCCGCTTCGTCGCCGAGATCAAGTCCGGCCGGGCCGAGGTCACGGCCCCCGTCTACTCGCACCTGACCTACGACATCGTCCCGGGCGAGCGCATCGTCGTGCGCCAACCCGACGTGCTCATCGTCGAGGGCCTCAACGTGCTCCAGGCACCGGAGGTGCACCCCGTGCGGGGGACCGGTCTCGCGGTCAGTGACTTCTTCGACTTCTCGGTCTACGTCGACGCGTGGGTCGACGACGTGCGCAAGTGGTACGTCGAACGCTTCCTGCGCCTGCGCGAGACGGCGTTCTCGGACCCCGACTCGTACTTCCACCGGTATGCCGTGCTGTCCGACGACGAGGCCGTCGCGACCGCCAACCGGATCTGGCGCGAGATCAACGGCCCGAACCTCGTCGAGAACATCCTCCCGACGCGCTCACGGGCGAGCCTCGTGCTGTCCAAGGGCGACAACCACGAGGTCCGCCGGGTGCGGCTCCGCAAGATCTGACCGACGGCCTGCGCCGCAGCCTCGGGCCGCCCTGCCCACGACGCACGTATGCCGTGCGGCGGGCTCCCGCTGGGAGCCGGCCACACGGCATACGCCTCGGTCAGGTCAGTACCAGTGCGGCGAGCGCGCCTGCCACGTGGACCAGGCGTTGCACGGGTTGCCGTAGGACATCTCGATGTACCAGAGGCCCCACTTGATCTGGGTCAGCGGGTTGGTGCGGTAGTCGGCACCGAACTGCGACATCTTGCGGGCGGGCAGGGACTGCGGGATGCCGTACGCGCCGGAGCTGGGGTTCTCGGCGAACCAGCGCCAGTCGCTCTCGCCGGTCCAGAGGTTGACGAGGCAGTTGTACTGCGCGTCGCTCGTCCAGCCGTGGTCGGCCATGAGGACGCGGGCCGCGGCCTGCGGGTCGTCCTTGGCGTTGTCGATGGCGCGCTGGCGCTCCTTGGCGCGCTCGGCCTTGGCCGCCTCCTCGCGGGCCAGCACGGCCTGCTTGGCGGCTTCCTTCTTCTTCTTGGCCTCGAGCTCCTTGGCCGTGCGCAGGCCGGTGGCCGCGATGGCGGTGCGGCGCTCGTTGCGCGAGACGGAGGCGGCGGCGCGGTAGGTCGTGTCGACCGTCGAGGCGCGGGCCAGCTCGTCGGTCTGGGCGACGACGCCACTGCCGACGACGAAGGCGGCCGCGTCGGCGCCGATGAGGTTCGTGGCCTTGGCGTAGGCGAACCCGGAGGCGCCGAGACCGAGGGCGAGCGCTCCGGCGAGGATCGGTCGGCCGACGTGACGCTGGCGCGCCGAGGGCTTGTGGTGTCGGCTGCTGCGCGTTCCGTGCGGCTGAGCCGACGAGCGGCGGGCGTCGGGGCCTGCAGCGCTCTTGGAGGCGGCGCGGTCAGCGGCCGGGGTGACGGGGATGGCACGCGTCGGGTCGAAGGCCCGCCGGGCCCCCTGGGTCGCACCCTCGGCGCCTGAAGCACCTGACGCGACTGCCGCACCGGTCGAGCCGTGGCTCACCGAACGGGGGCTGCGGGGGACGTCCGGAGCCGTCTCGGGGTGGACGCGGCCGGACCGCGCCGAGGGTGTGGCGGGGTTCGGGCGCGGAGCGGTCGAGGGAGCCGGTGCGTTGCGGTGCCGGCCTTCATACCGTGCCATGAACAGACGTCACGCCTTCCTGTGTCGAGGGGTGTGCCCGGCGCGTGCGTCTGCGGGCGCTGGCCCGTCGACGGCTGCGCCCGACGTGTGGTGGTGACCCGGCCGGTTGCGCTCACACCCCGAGGCGAGCGTTACCGTTCCGAGATCTTTCAACCTCACACGGTGCCATTCGACCGCCCCGCGGGGCAAGTCGGCGTTCACCGTCGAGGGGTGTTCCAAGGGTCGTGGCGAGTGGCCCAGCGCACAGCGTCCCCGAGCCGCGTGCTCGGGGAGCGCCGTGCGGTCTGTGACTCAGGTCACATCTCGAGACCTTCGAGCATGTCGGTGACGAGCGCCGCGATCGGGCTGCGCTCGCTTCGCGTCAGCGTGACGTGGGCGAAGAGCGGGTGCCCCTTGAGCTTCTCGATGACGGCGGCCACGCCGTCGTGCCGTCCGACGCGCAGGTTGTCCCGCTGGGCCACGTCGTGGGTGAGCACGACCTTGCTGTTCTGGCCGATGCGCGACAGGACGGTGAGGAGCACGTTGCGCTCGAGCGACTGGGCCTCGTCGACGATGACGAACGCGTCGTGGAGCGAGCGTCCGCGGATGTGCGTCAGCGGCAGGACCTCGAGCAGGCCGCGGTCCATGATCTCCTCGACGACCTCCGTCGAGACGAGCGCCCCCAGGGTGTCGAAGACCGCCTGGCCCCACGGGTTCATCTTCTCCTGCTCGGTGCCGGGCAGGTAGCCGAGCTCCTGGCCACCGACGGCGAAGAGCGGGCGGAAGACGAGGACCTTGCGCTGGGCCCGGCGCTCCATGACCGACTCGAGGCCCGCACAGAGCGCCAGGGCCGACTTGCCGGTGCCGGCCCGGCCGCCGAGGCTGACGATGCCCACGTCGGGGTCGAGGAGCAGGTCGAGGGCGATCCGCTGCTCGGCGCTGCGGCCGTGCAGGCCGAACGCGTCACGGTCACCGCGCACGAGCCGGATCTGCTTGTCGGCGCCGACCCGCCCCAGGCCGCTTCCCCGCGGCGAGAGCAGGACGAGACCGGTGTGGCACGGCAGCTCGGCGGCGCCGGCGTGCTCGACGCGGCCACGGTCGTAGAGCTGGTCGAGCTCCTCGCTGCTGACCTCGAGCTCCTGCAGCCCGGTCCAGCCCGAGTCGATGCCCTGCTCGTGGCGGTACTCCTCCGCCTCGAGACCGCAGGCCGAGGCCTTGACGCGCATCGGGAGGTCCTTGGACACGATGGTGACGTCGGCGCCCTCGTTGGCGAGGTTGCGGGCCACCGCGAGGATCCGGGTGTCGTTGTCGCCGAGGCGGAAGCCCGCCGGCAGCGAGGACGGGTCGGTGTGGTTGAGCTCGACGCGCAGGGTGCCGCCGTCGGTGCCGACGGCGACCGGCTTGTCGAGGCGGCCCTCGCTGACGCGCAGGTCGTCGAGCAGGCGCAGGGCCTGGCGGGCGAAGTAGCCGAGCTCGGGGTGGTGTCGCTTGCCCTCGAGCTCGGTCACCACGACGACCGGCAGCACGACCTCGTGCTCGGCGAAGCGGAGCATGGCCCGGGGATCGGACAGGAGCACCGACGTGTCGAGGACGTACGTCTTGTGCTCGGGCTCGCGTTCGCGGGCCGTCGTGCGCGTGGAGGCGCGAGTCGTGGCGCGTGTGGAGGCCGCGGCCGGCTTGGTGTTCGTGCTGGCGGGGTCCGACGTGACCTGACGGGTCGTACGAGCCATGTGCCACTCCCTACGCGGCGCGCGTCGCGCGCCTAATCGCTCCCGAGATGCCGGGCGGTGACCACCAGAGGGTGGCGCACTGCCCGACCCTCCGTCCTGAGCGATCGCTCCATGGGTGGGCCTCCTGGCAACGCCCGACGGGTGTCGGCCGTTGGGACGACGGTACGACCCGGAGGCGACGGCGACGGGGATTGAGTGACGTCGTGTCGTCGTGTCGCCGGAGTGTTCACGTGGGCGTAACACACCGGTCGCCGCCGGCCCCGGTGGTGGACCGGGACCGACGGCGAGGCGAGCGCGCTCGGGTGCTCGCGCCGTGGTGGGCGCGACCGGGCGTCAGGCCCAGGGTGAGCGGCCCATGACGCGGACGTACTCACGCTTCCAGCGCCAGCGCACGGCGGCGATGGCCATGCCGATGACGCCGAGGCCGCCGAAGATCGCGAGGATGAGGTAGGCGACGCCCATGGCGCCCTCGGCGCCCTGGTCGGCGCCCTTCTTGACCATGGAGAAGAAGATGACGCCGACGACCGTGAAGGCGAGGAAGAAGACGAACATCAGCGCGGGCTCACGGATCTTGAGCGTGAGCAGCCCGCGCTGCTGGCTGACGTAGGAGAACGGCTCCTTCGGCGGGGTCTGCCCGGTCGGATCGGTCTGGCGGGGCGTCGGGGCGCTCATGCGTCGACCTTCTCGGTGTAGAGGGCGGACACGGCAGCCTGGAGGCCCTCGGCGTCGACGACCCCGCCCGTGCCGGTGCCCGGCCCGGCGACGTCGGTGAGCGCCTCGAAGTCGGTGCCGGAGCGGCGGATCGCGAGGTTGGTGCTGCCCTCGAGGGTCTGCACCTCGAGGAAGACGCCGGACTCGGCGTTCGCCGCGAACCGCTCGCGCACGAGCCCGGTCACGAGGGCACCGGTGTTGCCGTCGCGCTCGCCGAGGCGGATGAACCACGATGCGAGCTGGCGCGGCTGCATCAGGGCGATCACGGTGTCGGACTCGACGAGGATCGCGAAGTCGGCCTGGCTGACGTTCTCACCCACGAGCCCGATGCGCGTCCACCGCGTGGCCGCGCCCACGGCGTACTCGACGAGGGCGGCGTTCGAGCGCGACTGAGGCGTGCCGTCGTCGCTGACCGTGAGCCAGCCGCGCGACGCGAGGCTCGAGGCGCCCGCGAGCAGGGCGGCGTCGTCGGCCGCACGGGGGTCGAGCATGAGCAGGCGGCGTGAGCGCTCACCGGCCGGGGTCTCGTGGCGGGCCATCAGGTAGGCGAGCTCGGCGGCTCCCAGCCCGAAGACGTCCTCGGGGAGCTCGAAACCCTCGAGCGGGGTGCCCTTCATCGGGTCAGCCATGGTTCTCCTCGGTCGTGGTCTGTGTGTCGTTCGCGGGATGGTCGTGCGGTCGGCGCGTGGGCCCTGTCGTCACGTCAACGATGCCGGGTGCCCGGGGGTTTCGCCTCCCGGGGCCCTCGGGACCGGTCAGAACGGCCACGCCTTGTCGGCGAGGTCGCCGATCGCGTCGCCGGTGTCGGAGGCGAAGTCGCCGACGGCGTCGACGGCGTCACCGGTGAAGTCGGTGATCGTGTCCCAGTTGTCGTAGACGAGCTGGCCGACCGCCATGCCGCCGGCGGCGATGCCGCAGACGACGTCGACGGGGGGCGGCGTCATGAGCGCCGCGGCACCGAGGCCCGTCATGACGGAGTCGTAGCCGGCACGGCCGTAGTTGCCCTCGGAGATGTCGTTGGCCACGGTGAAGCCACCGAAGGCCACACCGATCGGGCCCAGCGCCTTGCCGACGGTGCCGAGCGTGCGGGCCAACGCTCCGCCCTCGGCGAGCGACGGCATGAAGCGCGAGAGGGTGCTCCAGTTCTTCGGGTTGAGCGCGTCGCCGAACTCGGCGAGCCGGCCGGTGCTCCACGCGTTCTTGAGGTTGGCGAACAGGCCCGTCGCGCGGTCCCAGCTGCCGAGGTTGGAGAGGAAGTTCTTGATCTTCATGCCCGTGCCGAGCAGGCCGACAGCCGTGCCGAGGCCCTTGATCGGGGTCCACAGCGACTTGAGCAGGTCGTAGCCCGGGATGCCACCGTCACCGCCGCTGCCCCCGCTGCCACCGGACCCGCCGGGTCCCCCGCCCGAGCCGGAGCCACCCTGGCCGCTCGTGCTGTCCTGGGCGCCGGCGTTGCGGCGCAGCGCCTCGGCGAGCTTGCCGAGGTCGGTGCCGAACTGGGTCAGCTGCGCCTCGACCGGCGGCCAGCGGTCCATCAGGTGGTCGAGGTCGGCGCCACCCCACTGGCCCTTGAGGGCGTGGACCGCACGGCTCGCCTCTCCCTTGAGGGTGTCGCACTCACGGGCGTGCCCGGTGAAGCGCTCGGCCGACGCCCGCAGGGCCACCGGGTCGGCACCCTTCCTGTAGATCGCCATCTCTCGTACTCCCCTGACGTCGTCGCCGTGTTCGTCGTGCTCGTGCCGGCCGGCTCGGAGCCGCTGTGCGTGCCCCGGCGTCTCGGCCCACCCGCAACCTACGCAACCGCGCCAACCCGGACAATGGGGAGGACTCCCCACGGCTGCGGCGTGTCGCAGCAGGACCGCCGGTGGTCGGCCGAGCGGACGGTCGAGCGGTCGGTCGAGCGGTCGGTCAGCCGCCGAAGCGACGGTGCCGGCCGGCATACGCCCTGAGCGCGCGGAGGAAGTCGACGTGGCGGAAGTCGGGCCAGTAGGCCTCGCAGAAGTAGAACTCCGACGTCGCGCTCTGCCACAGCAGGAAACCACCGAGCCGCTGCTCGCCCGACGTGCGGATGACGAGGTCGGGGTCGGGCTGGCCCTTGGTGTAGAGGTGCCCGGCGATGTCCTCGACCGTGAGCTCCGCGGCGATCTGCTCGATGGTCTCGCCGTCAGCGGCCCGCGCGAGCAGCAGGTCGCGCACGGCGTCGGCGATCTCGCGGCGTCCGCCGTAGCCGACGGCGACGTTGACGATCATCCCGTCGACGTCCTGGGTGCGCTCGGCCGACGCGCTGAGGCTCGCGGCCGTCTCGGGCGGCAGGAGCTCGAGGGCGCCGACGATCTTGAGGTGCCAGTGCCCCGACTCGGCGAGGTCGGCGACGGCCGTCTCGATGATCTTGAGGAGCGGGGCGAGCTCCTCCTCGGCGCGGCTCAGGTTGTCCGTCGAGAGCAGCCAGAGGGTGACGTACTCGACGCCCGCCTCGCGGCACCACTCGAGCAGCTCCTCGATCTTGTCGGCCCCGGCCTGGTGGCCGCTGGCCGTGCCGGCGCCGCGGGCCTTGGCCCACCGCCGGTTGCCGTCGAGCATGACGGCGACGTGCCGCGGGAGCGCCTCCTTGGGGAGGTCCTTGAGGACTCGGCGCTCGTACGCGCCGTAGACCACATCGCGCCACCCCACGGGGCCTCCTCGTCGACTCGCTCGTGTCATCGCCGGTCACGGTCTGGGCAGCCCCGAGCGGGCCGCGGTCCCACCGTACCGCTCGCCCATCGGCGTGCCGAGGCGGTCGGGCGGGAGTCGTCGCGAGGCTTTGGTGACGGCCTCGTGAGGGTCTCGTGGAGGTGGCCGGGGGCCCGGGGCACTCAGGAATCCTTGAACCTACGTTGCCGTAACTTACGGTTGCGTAGGTTACAGTGGGGCGATGAGCAGCACCCCCGAGCCCACCGCTGGCCACAGCCCTGACCCCAGCACCGAGGACCCGTCGGGCACTCCCGTCGCCGACCTCGTCGCGATCGTCAAGCCCCGCCTGCGCGGCTGGCTGCACCTCGCCATGTTCCCCGTCGCCCTCATCGGCGGCCTGGTCCTCGTGCTCGTCTCCGAACCCGGGTCCGTGCGCACGGCCTCGATCGTCTTCACGATCAGCGCCGCCCTGCTCTTCGGGGTCTCGGCCGTCTACCACCGCGGCACGTGGGGCCCGAAGATGTCGGGCCTGCTCAAGCGGTTCGACCACTCGAACATCTACCTCATCATCGCGGGCACCTACACGCCGTTCGCCGTGACGCTCCTGCCGGCCGATCAGGCCCGGCTGCTGCTCCTCGTCATCTGGGGCGGCGCCATCGCCGGCGTCCTCTTCCGGGTCTTCTGGGTCGGCGCCCCGCGCTGGCTCTACACGGCGCTCTACCTCGCGCTCGGCTGGGCCGCCATCTTCTACGTCGTGCCGTTCTGGCGCGAGGGTGGCCCGCTCATCGGCTCGCTCATCGGCCTCGGCGGCCTCATGTACACCGCCGGCGGCATCGTCTACGGCACGAAGCGGCCCAACCCGTGGCCGCGGTGGTTCGGGTTCCACGAGGTCTTCCACGCCTTCACCCTCGGCGGCTTCCTCACCCACTTCGTGGCGGTGACGCTCGCCGTCATCGGCTACCAGGCAGCGACGTGACGCCGGTAGGCCTCGCGAGCACCTGAGCCCAGAACGTCCGAACGCCCCGGCACCGTGCCGGGGCGTTCGTCGTGTCCGAGGGCGTATGCCGCCCGCAGCGTCTCAGGGGCGGGGGGCCTCGCCGTCCGGGCGAGGGTCGTCGCCCGACTCGTCCACGTCGGGGTCCGGCGTGCCGGCCGTCGCTGGCTCGTCCTTCGTGCCGACGACGTCGGCGTCCGCGGCGAACTGCTCGGCCCGGTCCCGGTCGCGGTAGGCCATCCGACGCAGCCGGCTGTTCATGTTGCGCACGAGGAACCACAGCGCGATCGCGAGCACGAGGAACGCGATGAAGCCCCAGATGCCGGGCCCGATCGGGAGGTTGCCGCCGCCGCTCATCGCGCGTCCGCCTTCTCGCTGTCGCTGTCGGCGTCGTCGTCCTCGTCGGTGTGCGTGTCGGAGCTGTCGCCGTGGGCGCGACCGGACTCCTGCTCGGCCTCCTCGGGCTCGGGCGCGTCGGTGACCCGGCCGTCGTGGACGAGCTCGAGGTCGGTGCGGGTCGCGAGCGCGTCGGCCTCTGCGGGGGTTCCCAGCCCGGCGAAGAGGTCGTCCTCCCCGTCGGCGATCTCGACGTAGGACAGGGCGGCCTCGAACTCCTCGACGCCCCAGACCCGCGTCTGGATCTCGAGCGGCACCTGGAACCAGAAGCCGTCGGGGTCGACCTGCGTCGCGTGCGCCATGAGCGCACGGTCACGGGTCTCGAAGAACTCGCCGCAGGCGATCGTCGTCGTGGGGCGTCCGGAACGACGCGGCTTCCAGTTGGCCAGCCACTCGGCATACGGGCTCTCGAGTCCCTCGGCGAGCATCGCGTCGTGGATCGCCTCGAGGCGGTCCTTGGACCAGCCGCCGTTGTAGTAGATCTTGAGCGGCTGCCACGGCTCGCCGGCGTGCGGGTAGCGGGCCGGGTCGCCCGCCGCCTCGAAGGCCGCCATGGAGACCGTGTGGCACATGATGTGGTCGGGGTGGGGGTAGCCACCCTTCTCGTCGTACGTCGTCATGACGTGCGGTCGCCACGCGCGGATGACCCGGACAAGCGCCTCGGTGGTCACGTCGATGTCCTCGAGACCGAAGCAGCCGTCGGGCAGCGGCGGCAGCGGGTCGCCCTCCGGCAGACCGGAGTCGACGAAGCCGAGCCACGTGTGCTCGCAGCCGAGCACCTCCTGCGCGGCCTTCATCTCGTCGCGGCGCACCTGGGCGATGTCGCGCAGGATGTGCGGGTCGTCCTTCAGCTTCTCGTTGAGGATGTCGCCGCGCTCGCCGCCCGTGCACGACACGACCATGACGGAGGTGCCGGCGGCGACGTACCTGGCCGTCGTCGCGGCGCCCTTGCTCGACTCGTCGTCGGGGTGCGCGTGCACCGCCATCAAACGCATGCCCTCGGCCACGTGGCTCCCTGTTCGTCGTCAGTTTCGTGGGTGGGACGCGGGTGGCTGGTGGTGTCCGGTGCCCCTCGGCGTCCGGGTCCGTGCAGCTCGCGCCGTGCCATGGGAGACACTGGACCCGTCCGCCATCCTCTCACTCCCTCGCACCTGACGATGCGCGGGCTCGAACCGCCAGGACTCCGTATGCCGTCCCGCACGACCCTGCCCCGCCCCGCCCCCGGCCAGCTGAAGTGGTGGGTCGTCGGCACGGTCGGCATCCTCGCCGGTGTCGGCCTCGCGATCTGGTTCGGCCTGTCATCCACGCTGGGGCAGCCGACGTGGCAGACCTTCGGCTACAAGGTGGTCAGCGACCAGCAGGTGCGCGTCGACTTCCAGGTCTACCGCCCGGGCGGCACGGCCCTGACCTGCACGGTCGAGGCGCTGTCGCGCGACTTCGCGCCCGTCGGGACGAGCACCGTGCAGGTGCCGGCGAGCGCCGAGGAGACGACGAACGAGTCGGTGACGCTCCGCACGACGTCGCGCGCGGTGACCGGCCAGGTCAAGTCCTGCTCCTGAGCGGGGACGCCATGGTGGTCGCCCGGCGCGAAAATGCCGCGTGAACTGCGCGTTTGCCGCTCATTTTGTTATCCTTGTTGCTTCATCCAGGGTCCGGACCCGTCGCCGACCGGCATCACGAGTCGACGACACCACGGTTCGGGCCCATTTTTTTGTGCAGGCGCCCACGCGAGCACCGCGTGGGCGCTGTTCTTCCAAGGAGTGACACCGTGACCGAGACTGCCTCTGGCTTCCTGACCCAGGAGGCCCACGACCGCCTCAAGGCGGAGCTCGACCAGCTGACGGGCGAAGGTCGCATCGAGATCGCGCACAAGATCGAGGAGGCCCGCGAGGAGGGCGACCTCAAGGAGAACGGCGGCTACCACGCCGCCCGCGAGGAGCAGGGCAAGATGGAGGCCCGCATCCGCCAGCTGACCGAGCTGCTCCAGAACGCGACGATCGGCGAGACGCCCCCCGACGACGGCGTCGTCGAGCCCGGCATGCTCGTGACCGTCGAGATCTTCGGCGACGAGGAGACGTTCCTGCTCGGCAACCGCGAGATCGCCGACGGCTCCGACCTCCAGGTCTTCTCCGAGAAGTCCGCCATGGGCGCCGCCATCAACGGCAAGAGCGTCGGCGACAGCACGAGCTACGTCGCCCCCAACGGCAAGACCATCGGCGTCAAGATCATCGCCGCGAAGCCCTACACCGGCTGAGCACGCACCGACGCCTGACCGAGCGGGTCGGCCCCTCCACGGAGGGGCCGGCCCGCTCGCACATCCCCACTCACCCGTCGAAAGGCCAAAGTTCGCGGGTCCCCAAGCGTCGAAAGGCCAGAGTTCGCGGGTCCCTGACCGTCGAAAGGCCAATGATCGCGGTTGCCCACCGCTAAGACCGTCGACGGCGAGGCCGAGCGAACTGAGCAGGCGCGAAGAACTGCGGCGCGGCGGCAATCACGTCCAGCACGTGAGCGTTGACCCCCAGGCAGCCGGCGATCTCGCGCAGCTTCGCGGCACGGGCTTCGTGCTCGAACACGTCGGCAGAGACGATCTCGACGACGGCCCAGTCGCCTCGCTCGACCCGGTCACGGCGGAGACCGTCATGGACCTTGTCCCGTGAGCGAGTGTGGAACTCGACGCCCATGTACTCCCCCACAACACGTTGCTCCTCCCAGACGAGGTCGCCGAACCCGAGCCACTCGGCGGTGTGACTGACCACCGGGCGGTTGTGACGAGGCTCCGGAAGTCCTGCCCGAGTGACCATCAGACGGCTACGGGTCTCCATGGGCGACCACGCTCCGAGCCGCACCCGTGGCAGGGCGAACGTCAGGGTCACCTTGCCACGGGGCCGCACCCGCGCCTCGACGGCCCGCTTGAGCGGGGCGACCTCCCCGAGGAGGTTTGCTGCCGCATCGCCCGCAACGATGAGGTCATCGAGGCCAACCGGGAGTCCGGCACCGACGTACTCCCCGAGGTCCGCCCACGTGTCCGCAGGACCGACGACCGGAAGACCGTGAACCTCGACGACCCCTCGCGACTCCAGACCGCGGTGGCCCATCACCTCGCCGCGCCGGATCCGATTGGCATCGGTGCGCGTGACGATGTGGATGTGCGGATCCTCGTCGAGCGCGTACGGCAGCGGGATCCCGAGGAGACGAGCCGCCGTGGCGTGCGCGAAGGCGAACTCCTGGGGCGCCGCGGCGGCGAACGCATACGTACGCTCGAGCAGCGTCATCGGAATCTCGACGGTGCGGACGCCCGGTGTCGGGGTCCACAGGTCGTCGGCACGCAGTCGAGAGGGTGTCACTCCCCGTCGGAGTGCCTCGGACGTCCTGAAGGGACGAGTGAGCAGGTCGGGTGGCAGTGCTTGGGCTTCCATGCCCAGACGGTCCGGCGCCATGGCACGTCGCGCGACGCCCGTCGGGTCACCTGTGCGTAACGGCGCCTGCGGCCAAAGAGGTGTGGACAACGGTTGGTGCCCGCAAACGTTGGCCTTTCGACGGGTCAGCACCCGCAAACGTTGGCCCCTCGACGGGTCAGCACCCGCAAACGTTGGCCTTTCGACGGTTAGAGGGTTTGGGTGGCTACGGCTCGGGCGAGGTGGCCCTCGTCGGGGTCGTCGGCGAGCAGGCCGGCCGCGTAGAGGAGGTATGCCGTGTCGACCGTCGCGCGGGCGGCGCGCGGCACCTTCCAGCCACCGGCGTGGTCGGCGAGGACCGCGCCGAGCACGTGGTCGCGCCCGGCCGCGTCGGTGTGGCGCAGCACTCCCCCAGACCCGACGAGCGCCGTGACGTTCGCGAGCGGTCGCGGCGACTCCGTCGGCTGGGCCGGGCGTGCGTGCCGGCGCACCGCGACGAGCGCCGCCAGCCGCGCGAGCTCGAGGTCGAGGGCGCGCTCGGCGTCGTCGACGGGGAGCGAGCCGGGGCGCTCGTGGACGCGGGCGGCATACGCGGTCAGGGCGTCGCGGTCGGCGACGGTGTCGAGCAGGTGCTCGGCCACGGCGGCCTCGACGACGTGCTCGGCGTTCCACCGCATGCCGAGGTCGCCCTCGACGGTGCGGGCGTGCCACAGCGGGGCCACGACGTCCTTGCGCAGGCCGGCGTCCTCGCCCTCGGGGGTCAGGCAGGAGTAGACGTCGGTCGTCGCACCGCCGATGTCGACGACGAGGACGTCGCCGCCGTCGGTCACCGAGGCCAGCACCTCGACGCCGCGCAGGACGACGTCGGGGGTCGCGGCCTCGACCATCGCGGCGAAGGCCGGGTCCCGCGACAGCCCCTTGCCACCGATGACGTGGCGCAGGAACGCGTCGCGGATCGCGGCGCGTGCCGACTCCGGCGCGATGACCCCGATCTGCGGGAGGACGTTCTCGGCGAGGACCGTCGGCCGGCCCGTCGTCGCGAGGACGGCCGCCGCCTCGTCGCGCGCGTCGACGTTGCCGGCGACGACGACCGGCACGGCGTGCGCCCCGTGTCCGCCGATGGCGCCCTTGGCGAGCCGGGCGGCGTTGTGCAGCAGGACGTTGCTGTTGCCGCCGTCGGTGCCGCCGACGAGCAGGATCATGTCGGGCCGGGCCGCGCGGATGCCTGCGACGTCGGCGGTCGTCAGCTCCCCGGCCGCGACGTGGACGACCTTGGCCCCGGCGGACAGGCCGACCCGGTGCCCGGCCTGGGCCGTGACGGTGCGCTCGTAGCCGACGACGGCGAGCCGCAGCCCACCTCCCGCGCTCGAGCAGGCCCGCACCGTCGCGTCGGCGGGGACGTCCAGCTCGTCGCGCAGCGTCCGGTAGCCGTCGAGGATGTCACCGCTCCCCTGCGTTCCGGTCGTCGGGGTCGACGCCGTGCCGAGCACGGCGCCGTCGTCGGCGAAGAGGGCACCCTTGGTGAACGTCGACCCGAAGTCGACGGCGAGGATCGTCATGCGCGGTGGTGGTCTCGTGGCCCGGAGCGGTCAGCCGTGGATGTCGAGCGCCTCGCGCAGGTCGGCGATGAGGTCGTCGACGTCCTCGATGCCGACCGAGAGGCGGATGAGGTCGGACGGCACCTCGAGCTCGGTGCCGGCGACGCTCGCGTGCGTCATGCGACCCGGGTGCTCGATGAGCGACTCGACACCGCCGAGCGACTCGCCCAGGGTCCAGAGGCTCACGGCCGCGCACGCCTTGACGGCGGCGTCCTCACCGCGACGCATCCGGAAGCTGACCATGCCGCCGAAGCGCTTCATCTGGCGCGCGGCGACGTCGTGGTTGGCGTGGCCGGGCAGCCCCGGGTAGAGCACCTGGGAGACGCCGTCGTGGCCCTCGAGGAACTCGACGACCTTCTCGGCGTTGTCGCAGTGGCGCTCCATGCGGATGGCGAGGGTCTTGAGCCCGCGCAGGGTCAGCCACGAGTCAAACGGCCCGGCGACGCCGCCGATGCTGTTCTGGTGGAAGGCGATCCGCTCCTCGGCGTCCTCGTAGCCGGGCACCGTGATGCTCCTGGCCGTCACGACGGCACCCCCGACGACGTCGCTGTGGCCGCCGGAGTACTTCGTCGTCGAGTGCGTCACGACGTCGGCGCCGAGCGCGAGCGGGCTCTGGAGGTAGGCCGTCGCGAACGTGTTGTCGACAACGAGCACGGCGCCCGCCTCGTGGGCGATCGCGGCGATGGCCTCGATGTCGGCGATGCCGAGCAGCGGGTTGGTCGGGGTCTCGACCCAGACCATCTTCGTCTGCCCGGGACGGATCGCGGCACGGACCGCCTCGAGGTCGCCCATGTTGGCGATGGAGTGCTCGATGCCCTGGGGCTTCGCGACCTTGTTGAAGTAGCGGTACGTGCCGCCGTAGGCGTCGTTCGGGACGACGACGTGGTCGCCGGGGACGAGCAGAGCGCGGGCGACCGTGTCCTGGCCGGCGAGGCCGGACGCGAAGGCGAAGCCGCGACTGCCGCCCTCGAGCGCGGCGATGCACTCCTCGAGCGCGGTGCGGGTCGGGTTGGCCGACCGGCTGTACTCGTAGCCGTTGCGGAAGCCGCCGATGCCGTCCTGCTTGTAGGTCGAGACCTGGTAGATCGGGGGCACCACCGCTCCGGTGAGCTCGTCGGCCTCCTGGCCGGCGTGGATGGCGCGTGTGGAGAAGCCGTGCTCGTCAGACATGAGGACGAGCCTATGCCCTGAGCCGCGGCCCCCCGAAGCCCGTCGGGCTCCGCCGCGCACCCGCGACGGCGGCGCTGCGGCGGAGGTCACACCGACGTCTGCGATGCTGCCCTCGTGGCGCCCGACTTCGACTACAGCAACCGCAGCGACCGGCCGCGTGGTCCGGTGCTGTCGGCGCTCTCGACGGCCTTCCCCGGCATCCGCTCGGTCCAGGAGCAGGTGCTGCCGTATGCCGGGTGGTGGGAGTCCCACAACCGCGTGGCCGCCGCGGGTGGCGGGCCTTTATGGGTCGCCCTCGGCGACTCGATGACGCAGGGCATCGGCGCGAGCGCCCCGGACCGCGGGTGGGTCGGGCAGCTGAGCGAGCGGCTCGCCGTGCGCGGCTGGGACCACCGCATCGTCAACCTCGGGGTCAACGGCGCGCGGGTCGAGGACGTGCTCGACCGGCAGCTACCGGCTCTCGAGTCCCTCGCCGCGGACGGCCAGACGCCCATGCTGGTCACGGTCGTCATCGGTTCGAACGACGTCGTCGTGCGCCGCCACCGTCGTGGGCTCGTCGAGCGCTTCGCGGCGATGCTCGACCGGCTGCCCGAGGGTGCCCTCGTCTCGAACCTGCCCAACCCGCACCGCGAGGCCCGCGCCGTCGACGCCATGCTGCGCGCCCGCGCCGACGCCGGACACCTCGTCCTCGTCGACATGCGCCGTGACGGGCCCCGGTCGTGGCGGGGCCGACTCGCGTCGGACAAGTTCCACCCCAACGACCGCGGCTACGCCGAGATGGCGACCGTCGTGGAGCGCGCCGTCGACCGGGCGGGCCTCATCGCCTGAGCCGGCCGGACGGCATACGTCCTCGGGTTGCGCTGCGCCGCAGCGCCGCTCAGTCGAGCGGGTCGAGGATGCGGTGCAGGAACTGGCGGGCGCGCTCGGTGCGCGGTCGGGTCAGCACCTCGTCCGGCGTGCCGCGCTCGACGACGACACCACCGTCCATGAAGAGCACCTGGTCCGCGACCTGCTGGGCGAAGCGGATCTCGTGCGTGACCACGACCATCGTCCAGCCCTGTGCCGCAAGGTTCTTCATGACCACGAGCACCTCGCCGACGAGCTCGGGGTCGAGGGCCGACGTCGGCTCGTCGAAGAGCATCAGCTTGGGCTTGATCGCGAGCGCGCGGGCGATGCCGACGCGCTGCTGCTGCCCGCCGGAGAGCTGGTAGGGGTAGGCGTCGGACTTCTCCTCGAGCCCGACGAGCCGCAGCAGCTCGCGGGCCTCCTCAGCCACCTCGGATCGGTCGCGACGCTGCGCGAGGACCGGGCCCGCCGTGACGTTCTCGAGCACCGTCAGGTGCGGGAAGAGATGGTGCGACTGGAAGACCATGCCGCTCTGGGCGCGGAGGGTCGCCACCTGCTGCCTGGTCACCGGACGCTGCGCGAAGTCGACCTCGACCTCACCGATGCGGACGACGCCCGCGTCGGCGACATCGAGCGCGTTGAGCGAGCGCAGCACCGTCGTCTTGCCCGAACCGGAAGGGCCGATGAGGACGGTGACGCTGCCCGGGGCGACCTCGAAGTCGATCGACCGGAGCACCTCGTGGTCGCCGAACGACTTCGCGAGGCCGGACACCGAGACGAGCGGGGCGGGCTGCGGCACAGCGGATTCCGCCGACATCAAGGGGGTGGTGGGCTCGGTCATGTCGAGACGTACCTGTTCTGTCGTTCCTCGAGACGGGCTTGGACGAAGGAGAGGACGAGGCACACGACCCAGTAGTAGACGGCGGCGACGCCGTAGAGCGCGAAGAACTCGTAGGTCGGTGCCGCCGCCTCCTGCGCCACGCGGAGCAGCTCGGTGACCTGGATGGTCGAGGCGAGCGAGGTGTCCTTGACGAGGGAGATGAGCGTGTTGGACAGCGGTGGGATGGCCGTGCGCACGGCTTGTGGCAGGACCACCCGGCGCAGGGTCGTGACGTAGCCCATCCCGACCGTCGAGGCCGCCTCCCACTGGCCCTTGGGGACCGAGAGGATGGCCGAACGGATCACCTCGGCCGCATAGCCACCGACGTTGAGCGTGAAGGCGACGACCGCGGCCGGGAAGGGGTCGAAGCGCACCCCGAGGGCGGGCAGGCCGTAGTAGATGATGAAGAGCTGGAGCAGCAGCGGCGTGCCACGGACCAGCGAGACGTAGATCCGCGCCAGGGACGAGACCACCCGCACCGACGACAGCCGCATGAGGGCGACGCCGAGGGCGAGGACCAGCCCGAGGACGAAGCTGATGAGGGTCAGCGGGATCGTCGTGGTCACCGTGGCCCGCAGGAGCGGGCCCAGCGAGTCGAGGATCAGCTGGGTCGTCTGTTCGTTCACGACCCGATCACGAACCGGAGGCGCCGGCCGGCTGCTTCGAGACGTCGGCCGAGAAGTACTTCTGCGAGATCTTCGTCAGGGTGCCGTCGGCCTCGAGGTCGGCGAACGCCTTGTCGATGGCGGCGACGAGGTCGGAGTCCTTGCGCGTCGCGACGACCTGCTCGGAGACGTCACCGGTCTTCGCCGCGATCTTCACCGTCGTGTCGCCCGTCGACTTCAGGTAGTCGAGGACCGCGAGGCTGTCGTTGACGGTCGCGTCGACACGCGACTGCTTGAGCAGCGTGATGGCCTGGGTGAACCCCTCGACCGACTCGACCTGGGCGCCGGCATCCTTGGCGACCTTGGCCCAGTTGCTCGTCAGGCTCTGCGCCGACTTCTTGCCCTCGAGGCTCGTGAGCGAGGAGATCGTCGCGTCGTCGGCTCGGGTGGCGATGACGCCCTCGGACCACGTGTAGGTGCTGCTCAGGCCGTAGAGGCCGGCGCGCTCCGGGTTCTTCGTGACCTGGTTGACGACGACGTCGTAGCGGTCAGCGGCCAGACCGGCGAAGATCGCGTCCCACGGCGTCTCGACGTACTCGACCTTGACGCCGAGCTTGTCGGCGACGGCCTTCGCGACCTCGACGTCGTAGCCGGTCAGGGCGTTCGTCTTCGGGTCGTGGAACGAGAACGGGGAGTAGGTGCCCTCCGTGGCGACGCGCAGGACGCCCGCCTGCTTGACGGACTCGAGGTCGGAGCCGCCACCGGAGCCGGTGCTGCAGGCGGTGAGGACGACGGCGACGAGCGTGGCGAGCAGGGCGGTGAGGGTGAACCTCGAACGCATGGTGGGCACTTCCTGGTGGATCGGTTGGATGGGTTCGGGACGGCCGCCAACCTATAAGCCCATCTTGGGATGGGCATAATCAGGTGTCGGCATGGTCCACCGCGTGCCAACCGAGCGCGAGCCGTTCGCATTCCCGCCCGGCGTGTCGCCCACCGCCGCGGAGGTGCTCAGTCGTCGAGCGAACGGACGTAGTCGGCGAGGGCGGCGCGGTCGGTGCCCAGCGTCTTGACGTCGTGCCCGAGGACCGCGGTCGCCTCGCGCGCCGTCAGGGAGAAGGTGCTGCCCGGGCCGGTGACGTGGACGGCGTCGAGGTTGGTCACGGTGCCGAGCAGCAGCGTGGCCGGTCCGGTGAGGTCGGTCGCGTCGAGCGGCTTGGCCGGGTCGGTGACGGCGATCGTCACGGCATACGGAGGGCGGGTCGTCCACAGCGAGAGCGTGTAGCTGCCGGCGGGCCCGAAGCCGGCGTCCCCGACGAGCGCGATGACCTTGGAGTTGTCGCCGACGTATGCCGTCCGGTCGGCCCAGAGCGCCTGCGCGCGGTCATCCGCAGCGACCGACACGGACGCGCCGGGAGACGGGGCGTCGGCCGGGGACGAGGTGCACCCGGCGAGGGCGACGACCCCGACGGCGAGCGAGGCGACGACGTTCCGGACCATGTGGGGTCTCCTGTCTGCGGCACCGACCACCGGTGCGCTGCAGGTCAGGGACGCGGCGCGCACTCCCCCGGTTCCCGTCGGCCGCGGTGGGATCGAGCCACTCCCCGCGAGGGCCTCATCCGACGCCGTGGTCGCGGGCCCAGAGCGCCGCCGACGTCCGGTCACCGACGCCGAGCCGGCGGAAGACGTTGCCGAGGTGCACCTTGACGGTGCGTTCGCTGATGCCGAGGGTGCGGGCGATCTGCTTGTTGGCGAGGCCTCGTGCGACGTGTTTCAGCACCTCGCGCTCGCGCTCGCTCAGGGCCGGCCCGGCCGAGCGCCGGTCGGGCGACGGGAGCAGCGCGCGAGCCACGCGCGGGTCGAGGGGCGCGTGCCCGGCGGCCGCGGCACGGACCGCGTCGAGGACGTCCCCGGGCTCGCTGTCCTTGAGCAGGTAGCCGATGGCCCCGGCCTCGACCGCGGCGCGAACCCGGTCGGCCTCCGCGAACGAGGTGAGGACGACGACGGGAGACGTGGTGCCGGCGGCGCGGAGGCGGCGGATCGCCTCGACGCCGTCGACGCCGGGCATCGAGAGGTCCATGAGGACGACGTCGGGACCGAGGTCGCCGACGACCACGACGGCCTCCGCCCCGTCGGCGGCCTCCCCGACGACGCGGAGGTCGTCGCTGGCGTCGATGATGGTGCGCAGGCCGGCACGGACCAGCCGGTGGTCGTCCACGACGACGACGGTCGTCATCCGTCCTCCTTCTGCACCGGGAGTGCGAGCAGCCACTGCGTGCCGCGTCCCGGCGCGGACCGGACCCTCAGGACCGCCCCGACGTCGGTCGCCAGGTCGGCGAGGACGCGTACGCCGAAGTGTCCCTCGAGACGGGGCAACAGTGTGGGATCGAAGCCGATCCCGTCGTCCCGGACCCGGAGCACGACCGGGCGCGCCGGGTCGGAGCCGTCGGCGGAGAGCCGGATCCAGACATGCGTGGCCCCGGCGTGGCGCACGACGTTGCGCAGGCACTCGCGGGTGACGCGGTGCGCCACCTGCTGGGCCAGCTCGCCGAGCCGCGCAGCCTGCTCCCCGTCGACGTCGACGGACACCGCGATGCCGCGTCCGGCGAGCGGACGTGCGAGGTCGGTGACGGCCGTCGCGAGGCCGGCGTCCGCGAGCCGCTCGGGGTAGATGTCGACGAGCAGGGAACGCAGGCCGGCGATGCTCGCCCGCACCGTCGAGGCCGCGTCGCTGATCGTCGAGGAGAGTGCCGAGCGGCCCTGTGCCCGTGCGGACTCCGCAGCGCCGCTGACGGCGAACGAGCTCGCGACGAGGTCCTGGACCGGACCGTCGTGGAGGTCGGCCGCGATGCGGCGGCGTTCCCGGGCCGAGGCGTCGACCGCGCGCCGCAGCAGGGACTCACGCTGCTCCTGCGCGGTGCCGAGCCGGTCGAGCAGACGCCAGATGATCGGGGCCATGAGGACGAGGAGCAGCAGGAGGCTGCTCGCGAGCACTCCGGCCAGACCGCGCCACAGGTCGAAGGCGCGCGTGCTGACGGGACCGTAGTCGCCGTAGACCTCGAAGAGCAGCTCGGAGCCGGACGGGGTCCACACCGGGCGGTACACCTCGAGGAGCTTGCCGCCGTAGCGCTCGAACTCGTTCTCGGACCGGTCGAGGTCGGACACCTCGGCCCGGGTCTGCGGCGCGACGAGCGTCTCGCGCTGCTCGGCGCCCAGCGCGAAGCGCTGACCCACGAGCCGCGTCTCGTCGGCGTAGACGATGCGTCCGTCCGGTGCCCACAGCTTGACCCTGACGATCCCGTTGGGCAGCACACGTGCACGGACGACCTGGTCGAGAGCGGCGTACGCCGCCGGGTCGCCGGTGAGGAGGGCATCCTGCAGCACGGGCTGGACGACGGCCAGGGCCAGCAGGTTCGTCGTGTGCGCCGCGTCGTTGACGGCTTCGCGCTCGGCGAGCCGGCTCGCCGCGAACGAGGCCCCGACCACGACGACGACGAAGACGACGAGGGCGGCGAGCCCGAGCTGCACGAGCATCCGGCGCCGGCTCGGCAGGGGGCGCACCCGCGCCGGGGCGACGCCGTCGGCGAGCGTCCACCAAGGGGGGAGGTCCCGGTGGTCACGCCCGCCGACGGCTCGCGGCGCGTCCGGGGGCTGGGGGTCCCCCGGGTGCGGCGCCGCCACAGGCACCGGGATCGTGTCCCCGGCGCCTGCGCGGTCGGTGCGCTGACTGGTCAGTGGTCGTCACCACCCGAGTCGTCCGAGCCGTGGCCTCCGGACGAGTGCGAGACGGACGCGTGCGAGCCGGAGTCATCGGAGCCGGACCGCCCCGACCCCGAGTCGTCGCCCCCCGAGTGCGACGACCCGGAACCGGAGGACCCGGACGAGCCGGAGCCCGAGGAGCCGGAGCCCGAGGAGCTCGAGCCAGACGAGCCCGACGCGCCGCCGGCACGGTGGTCGTCGCCGGCCTCCGCGCGGGAGTCGCGGGGACGGTCGCCGCCGTGGTCGTCACCGACCTCGGTGGTCCGGGTGGCGCTCGGGGTGGCGGACGGCATACCCGTCGGGGTCGGGTCGTCGTCGCCGGACTCCGGCAGGAGCTGCGCCGACGCGGGGACGCGGGCGGGGACGCTCTGGGCGAAGGAGCTGTTGCCGACGAGGCCGAGGGTGGCCGGGACGAGGGCGGCGACCGCAGCCGCGGCGAGGGTGAGGCGTCTCATGGGGGTGGACCTTTCGTGGGTGGGTGCGAGGGCGGAGGGCTGCGGTCAGCCCGGGTAGACGACCGTGGCTCGGCACTCCTGGCCCGTCGCCGCGTAGCGGGCGTAGGCGCGGATCGTGTCCGAGCCGGCGCGGTTCGTGACGAGGCTGCGCACCGTGAACGAGCCGCTCGGCGCCGTCGTGACGGCGGACCCGGACCAGACCGGGACGGTGTTGTCGCTGAGCGCGGCGCTCCAGCGCTGGCCGACGCGGTTGCTGTCGACCTCGAGCTCGACCTGGATCCGGCGGTCGTCCTGCTTGGCCTTGAGCGTCCACCTCGCGCCGGCCGAGCAGGTGCCCGACGTGCGCACCTCGAGTCCCTTGGCCGAGGCGGCCGGCGCGAGGGTGCCGGCGCCTGACGCGAGGGCTGCTGCGACGAGGGCGATGGCGGACGTGGCGGTGAGAGTTCGGCGAGTCCTCATGCGTGACCTCCTGGTGGGGGCCCGTCCCGGGTGGTCCGCGGCGGGTCAGCGGGTGCTGTGGGTCCACCGTGCGTCCTCGGGGCGGGCAGGCACCATCGGGCTTTGGTCCTAGTACCTGCTCACGACGACGCCGTGCAGCCGCCGTGGGTTCACCGAGCCCGGGCTCAGAGGTCCTTGGCCCACTCCCGCGTCCAGCCCGTGACGACGAAGCCCATCCGCTCGTTGATGGCGACCATGTGGGTGTTCGTGTCGGCGTTCCACGTGCGCACCGTCGTGACGTCGGGGCGCTCCCGTTGGAGGGCGCGGAGGTTCGCGATCTTGACGGCGAGGCCGAGCGCCCGGCCTCGGTGCTCCCGGAGGACGAGCGTGTCCGACTGGACGGCGAGGTCGGGCTGCCCGGGCCGCACGACGATGTCGGTGAAGGCCACGAGGCGTCCGGTCGGCACGTGCCGCGCGACGGACTCGATGCCCCAGATGGGACTCGGCGTGTTCCACAGCAGCCGTACGCGCTCGGCGTCCCAGTCCTCCTCGTCGAGGTCGATGTCGCCGGACGGGGCGTCGGTGCTCATCCGTCGTGCGAGCAGCGCTCGGTCCTCGAGCCATGCCTCGGGAAGCCCGTCGACCGACGTCTCGATGACGTATGCCGCCGGGTCGGGTCGGGGGTCGAGCGCGGTCAGCGCGGCCTCGTCCACCGGCAGGGCCAGGTCCTGCCGGAGGTCGAGGAGCGTCTGCCGGTAGTCATTCACGTGGGCGAATCCCGTTGCGGCGTCACCGTTCTCGACGGGCGCGCCGCTGTGCTCGTGGATGCGGTCGCACCCGTCGTCGCGGAGCACCTGCTCGCAGTGGACGAGGAGTGACGAGCCGATCCCGCGCCGCTGGTGGTCGGGGTGCACCGAGAGCCACAGCCCCGCGGTGCCGACGTTGTCGCGCGTCCGACGGATCGTCTGCGCCGCGGCGACTGGGCCGTCCGCGCCCTCCTCGGTGACGACGAAGGACCGCCGCACCTCGTGCCGGCGCTCCGCGACGTCGACGATCTCGGCGATCGACGTGCGCTCGGCGGCGCCGCCCCACACGTGGCGGTTGGCTGCGTGGTGCACCTCGAGCCAGGCCTCGCTCGTGAGGTCGTCGACGGCGAGGTCGATCTCCTTGATCTGCAAGGTCATTCGCCGCTCCCCGTGATCTTCTGCCACTCCCGGCTGTACCCGTCGACGGCGTAGCCGAGTTGCCGGTTGACCGCGAGCATGTGCTCGTTGGAGTCGGCGTTCCACGTGCGGACCGCCGTCACGTCGGGCAGCTCGTCCATGAGCCGCAACGCGTTGGCCGCCTTGAGCCGGAGACCGAGCCCGTGCCCGCGGTGCTCCTTGAGCACGAGGGTGTCCTGCTGGTAGCCGAGGTCGGGGGTTCCTGCGGACACCCCGATCGTCGTGAAGGCGACGAGACGGCCCGAGGGCGTGTGGCGCGCGGCTGACTCGACGATCCGCCGCCCGGAGGCCAGCGTGCGGGCGTGCGTCTCCCGCAGGCGGTCGGCGTCCCAGGCCTCCTCCTCGAGGGCGAGGTCGTCCGTGGGGGCGTCGGTGCTCATCCGCTGCTGGAGGACCGCGCGGTCGTCGAGCCACGCCTCGGGCATCGTGTCGACGAAGGTCTCGACGGCGTAGTCGTCGGTGACGGCCACCAGCGCCGAGAGCGCGTCGCGGTCGGCGGGAAGCGGCATGGCGCTGCGGAGCATCGTCTGCCCCACGGCGTAGCCGTGCCGGGCGGCGAACGTCTCCGCGAGGTCGACACCGCCCTCGGCCCACTCGGTCTCGCCCATCAACGTGCCGCGGCCGTGCTCGCGGGCGATCGCCTCTCCCTCGCGCAGGAGGGCCTCACCGATGCCCCGCCGCCGGTGGTCCGGCAGGACCGACATCCAGAACAGGGCCAGGTCGAGGTTGTCGGTCGTCGGCATCCGGGCCTCGAAGGCACCGACGAGACGGTCCCCCACCCACGCCGCGCGGGCGACCCGCGTGCCCGACGGCGAGCGGTGGAAGCCCTGGATCTCCTCCAGGGTCCAGGCGCTGCCCGAGGGGCCGAACAGCTCGCGCTGGACGGCTGCGTGGACGCCGATCCAGTCTCGGGCCGCGGCCTCCTGGGCACGGTCGAGCAGGTCGATCGGCCGGATCTCGAGGTCGTCGCTCATGTGGGCAGTCTGTCGGGCCGCCCCGCGCGCGGCGAGCGATTTGTCCGGGACCGCGCCACCCGGCATACGCAGGGGGTCGCGGACGTTACAGGGACGTAAGACGCTCCCAGCACGAAGGATGTGACACTGGCATGGTGTTCGGATTCGGTAGGAAGTCCCAGATGCCCAGCCGCGACGAGGCCCTCCCGGGTCGCGCGGACCGCCCGTATGCCGTGAACCCCACCCATGTCGTGCTGGGCACCCCGCTCGAGGGCCCGTGGCCCGACGGCTCCGAGGTGCTCTACGTCGCGATGGGCTGCTTCTGGGGGGTCGAGCGGATCTTCTGGAAGCAGGACGGCGTCGTCTCGACGGCGGCGGGCTACATGGGTGGCTACACGCCCAACCCGACCTACGAGGAGACGTGCACCGGGCGCACCGGCCACGCCGAGACCGTCCGCGTCGTCTATGACCCCGAGAGGACCTCGCCCGAGCTGCTGCTCAAGGCCTTCTGGGAGAACCACGACCCGACGACGTCCAACCGCCAGGGCAACGACATCGGCACCGCCTACCGCTCGGCGATCTACTGGACGACCGAGGGCCAGCGGCTCGCCGCGGAGGCGACGCGCGAGGCGTTCCAGAAGGTGCTCGATGACAACGGCTACGGGCAGATCACGACGGAGATCCGCTCCGCGGACGACGCCGGGCCGTTCTACCTCGCCGAGGACTACCACCAGGGCTACCTCCACAAGAACCCCGGCGGCTACTGCAACCACGGCCCCAACGGCATGACGTGCCCCGTCGGGATCGTGCGCCAGGACCAGCTCCCGGCCCAGCAGGACATCGCTCCGCCGGCCTGACGGCTCTCGACGCACCCGGCTGCGGCGCTGTGGGATCTCGGATCCCGCAGCGCCGCAACCTTTTTCGGAGTGGTCGAGCGAGGCTCAGTTCTGGCAGGCCGCCTCGTCGAAGTGGCCAGGCGTGCCCGGGTAGGCCGCCCCCGCCCCGTGCTCCGTCTCGCCCGGGTGGACGAGCGCGAGCTCGCGGAAGGCCGACGTCCCCGCCGTCGTGACGTCGGTGGCGGACCGTCCGGCGCTCGTCGCCCACGCCAGCTGCTGCAGGAAGTCCTGCATCGCCGGCGAGTGCTGACGCACGTCGTTGAAGCCGCCGTAGGCCGAGTTGCAGTGCGAGAACAGGTTGTAGGCGCCGTTCCAGTCGATGAGCCGGTCACCGGCGTTCGGGCCGTTGGCCGTCACGTCGCCCTGCATGACGTCGCGGTCCCAGCCGCCGTAGATCCAGTCGGTCCCCTGGTGGTGGTTGTTGTTCGCGGGGTCGGCGTCGTCGGTCCCGGTCATCTCGAACCACAGGCACGGGTCGACCGTCGTGACGACCTTCTTCGTGCCCGACGTCAGCGGCCAGTCACCGAGCGTGCACCCGGTGCCCGGCGTGTAGCTGCCGCGCGGCCTGAGGTCGAGCAGGTCGGACCCGAGGACGTCCTGCTTCGTCGGGTCGGACTCGCCGGCCCCGCCGAAGAGGTGGTCGACGAACCGGTCACCCGTGCCGCGTGACGACGGGTCGAAGGCGCCGTTCGTGCGGCAGTCAGGCGTGTTGCCGTCGAGCCCCGCGTCGCAGCCCTGGCCGCCCCACAGCACGTCCTCGCCGTCGTCACCGAAGACGTCGTCACCGCCGCTGTCGCCGTTGGCGACGTCGTCGCCGTAGCCGGCGTGGATGGTGTCGTCGTCGGTGCCGCCCCGGATGAGGTCGCGCCCGCCCTCGTCCATGCCGTTGTGCGGCATCGACGCGTCGCTCGACGAGCCGATCCACTGGTCGCCGTCGACGTCGTGGAGCAGGTCGACGCGCCGGTCGTACGCCGTCCGCGCGAAGCCGGTGAAGCTCTCCTTGGGCGGGCTGTTGAGCGAGCTCGTGAACGCCGCCGGGCTGTCGCCGGCGCTGAGGTACTGGTTCACGATGCCGCCGCGGTCGCCGACGATGGCGTCGCGACCGCTGTCCCCCGTGATGCGGTCGTTGCCGAGCTCACCGTAGAGGTCGTCGTCGCCGGCGCCACCGGACACGGTGTCGTCGCCGTCCTGGCCCCAGATGCCGTCGTTGCCGTCGTCACCCCAGATGACGTCGGCACCGAAGGTCCCGACCACCTCGCACGTCGCCTGCGCCGTGGAGCAGAAACGGGTGCTCGGCCCGGGCAGCGCCGGGTCGTGCGTGCGCGACGCGGTCGCGTCGGCCGGGAGCGGACCGTCCGGGTAGCGGTCGGCATACGCCTTCTCGGAGCGAGTGCCCGCTGCGCCGACGAGCGTGCGCAGGAGCGAGCCGTTGTCGCCGAGGACGACGTCGTCGCCGCCGTTGCCCTCGATGACGTCGGCGCCGTCGCGGAAGCCCGGAGTCGGGGTGCCGCCGACGATGTCGTCCTGACCCGCATCGGTGCTCAGGCCCCGGAGAAGCCCCACCGGGCTGGCCGACCCGGGCCAGGCGGCGCTCAGTGCCGTCGCCGCGGTGCCGTGCGCCGACGCCGTGCCGAACGGCAGGTCACCGAAGAGCGCGTCGGCTCCCCCGTTGCCCTGCACGTGGTCGGCGCCGGCGTCACCGGTGATGACGTCGTGGCCGTCCTGTCCCTCGAGCACGTCGACGCCGTCGCCGCCGGAAAGGCGGTCGAAGCCGTAGAGCGTCGCGGACGGCGTCGTGAGGAAGCCCGAACCCACCGACCGGTCGTACGGCTCGATGACACGGGACGTCATCGCCGCGCCCGGCGTGCTCCCGAGACGGACCGTCACCGAGGTGGGTGCTTGGCCCGCGACCGGGCGCAGCACCTGACCGTTGTCGCCGAGGACGACGTCGTCGCCAGGACCGCCGAAGACGGCGTCGTCGGTGTCGGGCTGGCCGGAAGTCGTGTCACCGGAGCCGCCCGCAGGCGTCGAGCTGCCGCCGACGAGGTCGTCGTCGCCGAGGTCGCCCTCGACCCAGTCGACGTCGGGCCCACCCTCGACGTAGTCGTCGCCCGCGTCGCCCTTGAGGCGGTCGGTGCCACGCTGACCGAGCACGACGTCCGCGTCGTCACCGCCGAAGACCTGGTCCGCCCCCGAGTTGGCCAGGACCGGGCCGACGCCGAGGTCGAGCAGCGTGATCCGGTGCGTGGTCGCGAAGCCGCGCATGCGCGTGATCGGCGTCGAGTCGGCCGCGCTGACCCCGGAGGTCACGACGGCGTTGTCACCGGCGACGATGTCGGGGCCGGCGTCGCCGAAGAGCACGTCACCGGAGTCCGGTCGCCCGACGCCGGCGGTCGCCTGCTGGAACGAGCCACCGACGACCTCGTCCTCGCCCCGGTCACCGTGGACGAGGTCGGAGCCGTTGTTGCCCTCGAGGTGGTCCGCGTCGTCGCCGCCGTTGACGCGGTCGTCGCCGAGCCCGCCGTATGCCGTGTCGTCGCCGGCGCCGCCGAAGAGCTGGTCGCCGCGACCGGCGTCGGGAGAGGTCCCGGCGAGGTCGAACGGGACGGCGGGCGCGTCTGCAGACGACGACGGGTCGTCCACGGTGCCGTTGTCACCGATGAGGATGTCGCGACCGGTGTCGCCCGAGAGCACGTCGCCGGCGTCGGTCGGGTCCGTGTCGGTGCGGCCCGCGGCCCGCGTGCCGCCGTAGACGAGGTCGTCGCCGTCGCCGCCGCTGGCCCAGTCGGCGCCGTCGTTGCCCTCGATGACGTCCGCGGCCTCCTGGCCGTAGAGGACGTCGGCCCCGGCGTTGCCGAAGAGCAGGTCGAGGCCCTGTCCGCCGTAGCCGCGGTCCTGGCCGGTGCCGCCCCAGGCACGGTCGGCGCCGTCGCCGCCGAAGAGGACGTCGTCACCCTGCTGGCCGCAGAGGAGGTCGTCGCCACCGCGGGCGTCGACCCGGTCGGCCGCACCCCCGGCGGAGATGGTGTCGACGCCGGCGCCACCGGTGATGAGGTCGGGACCGTCGTCGGTGCTCGGGTCGCTGCCACCCGACGTGCCTTCCGGCACCGGGTCGGACGCGACGGGCGAGCCTGCGCGACAGGTCTCGTCCGCGGCGGCTGCCACGGTCGCGGCGTCACGCAGGGTGTCGCCGAAGATCGTGGACGGCCCGTCGCCGCCGAGGACGTGGTCGCTGCCGCGGCCACCGACGAGCGTCTTGGGAGAGGGCGCCGTGCCGGTCGGCAGGGCCTGGTGCTCGACGAGGCGGGTGTGCCCGAAGGTGACCCCCTCGATCGTCTCGGTGGCCCCGAGTCCACCGACGCGGCTGGGCTCGGCGACGACGTAGTCGTCGCCGAGTCCGCCGTAGATCGCGTCGGAGCCGTAGCCGCCGACGAGGGCGTCCTCGCCCCCGCCGCCGAGGATGCGCGCGTGCTCGGACGGCGCCGAGTGGCTCGTGACGACGTCCTGCTCGCGGCTGCCGTAGACGACGTCGTCACCGGATCCGGTCTCGACGATGTTCGGCACCGTCGGTTGGCCGGACGGCGTCGTGAGCGTGTCGGCCGGGCCGGCCGCGTCGACGCCGAAGGTCTGCTCCGACGACGCGTAGATCGTGTCGGGTCCGGTGCCGCCGGTGACCGCGTCGCTGCCGAGGCCGCCGACGAGGACGTTGCCCTTCGAGCGGATGGTGGATCCGGAGCCGTCCGGCCGGTCGGCCGCGACGCCCACCTTGTCGTCGCCGGGACCGGCGTCGACACGGTTGCGGCCCAGGCCCACGCTGATGGTGTCGGCGCCGCCCGTGGCCTGGGCGCGGGTCGTCGGGTCGACGCTCAGCTGGGCCGCGTCGACGAGGTCGCCGAGAGTGATGGGCGTCTTGCCCGGCCAGTTGGCGTCGTCGACGCCGTTGAGCGTCGCCGAGAAGGACTTCGGGGGCGAGGGCAGGCTGCCGTCACCCGTGACGAAGTCGTCGCCCTGTCCGGTCGTGATGGCGTCGGCGCCGACCCCGCCGGCGACGCGGGCCACCTGGCCCACGGCGTCGGCGGTGACGATGCGGTCGTCCCCGTCGCCGCCGTCGACCCAGGAGCTGCCCGTGCCGGTCTGGATCTGGTCGTTGCCGGGGGTGCCGAAGACGATGGCGTCCTTGTCGAAGGACCTCAGGTCTCCCGCGCCGCCCGCCGACGACGGGTCGGAGTCCTTCTTGCCGTCACCCACGAAGCTGACGACGAGGGGCGTCGACGAGCCGCGGCCGTCGACGACGACGCGCTTCAGCGTCGGGTCGAGGTACTCACGGCGCTCACCGAGCATCTGGATCGCGAAGCCGTCGAAGCCCGCGTCGGCGCCGTCCGGGTCGGCGGCCGTCTGGGCGAAGTGCAGGGCCGTCACCTTGACGACGTCCGCCTCGGTCTCGCTCGTGTTGCCCCAGGGCTCACCGCGCTGGGCGTCGGTGCCGAAACGTCCCGCGAAGACGGCGAGCGTGCCGTCCGAGGTGCCGCCGAGTCTGGGTGGTGGTGGGGTGCAGTTGGGTTGGGCCGTGAAGTCGAGCAGCGTGATGTCCGCGAGGTTGATCGAGAAGGACACGCTGAACGGCGAGAACCCGAGGGTCACGTAGAGGCGCAGGAAGAGGCTGAGCCGGCCCGTGGTCGTGAAGAGGCAGAGCGGGTTGTTGACCGCGGCGTGGAGGAACTCGCTGACCCGGAACTTCCCGTCGTTGTTCGGGTCGTTCCAGTGGAAGCCGATGGTCAGGTGCAGCCCACCCTCGATGCCGACGGTGATGATGACGGCCGTGACCGCGGCGCCCGCAGCGATCTCGCCGTCGAGCTGGACGACCGGCACCGGCCGCCCCTCGGAGTCCGTCGTCTTGAAGTAGAGGCCGTCGAGGAGCTTGACGGGGTTGACCGCGGCTCCCTGCTGGGCGGCCTCGACGGCATACCTGATGCCGGCGGTGTCGAGGCCGGCCATGAAGCGCAAGGTCACCGACGCGGACCCCGACAGCGTCACCATGACGGGCGGCGGGGCGTAGACCGGTCCGAACGACTGGCGCCACGTGAAGCCGAGAGTCAGCGGGCCGCTGTCGAACTCGACGAGCGAGACGTCGCTGCCCATGAGCAGGCTGAAGACCGACGACGGGTTGTCGAGGATCGGGAAGGTGAAGCCCGACTTGCTGGCGCTGCCGGCGGCGCCGCCGGCACCGAAGACGTTGCCCTTGCCGCCCTTGGTGTTGAGGGCGGACTTCACGGTGTCCGGGCCGGCCGCGCTGGCCGTCTTGATGAGCGAACCCGCGGTGCCCGGCGCGAGGCTGCTCGTCGGGGACACGTCGGTGTCGAGGGCCTTGTCACCGCTCACGGTGAAGCTGCCGATCGGGATGAGGCACGACGGCCCCCCACCGCCGCAGTCGGGCAGGTTGTTGATGAGCGTGGTGAGTGCGGCGATCTTGTCGACGAAGTCGAGCTTCGGGCCGCCGGCCAGGGTGTTGAAGGTCTTGGCCAGCGTCATGAGGCTGACGTCGCCGCCACCTGCCATCCGGCTGAGGTCGGACAGGACGGGGATCGGGGCGTAGAGCGTGTCGAGCACCGGCTGGAGCGGGCCCGTCACGGACTTGACCTTCTTGAGCACCGGCCCGAGCAGGTTGGACAGGAAGCCACCGGCGTCGATGGCGACGTCCTTGAACTCGATGGACGGTGCGCCGAGGTGCTTGAGGTCCTGGTTCGTGAACTCCCAGCCCATGACGAAGTTCGCCTGGACACCGGGAAGCACCGAGTCGACCGACGCCTTGACGATCCAGTCGGCCTTGACCTTCGCCGTGAGCGAGATGCCGAAGAGCGACGACGCGTCCCCGTCCCCGATGTCGGCGACCGTCAGGACCGAGCCGTCGGACTCGGTCGTGTCGCGCGACTTGAGGTCGACGAGGAAGGCGCCGGCGAAGAGCGGCGCGGTGCCGTTCTTCGTGACGTCGATGTCGAGGAACGCGAGCTGGGCCTTCATCGACGCAGGCATGTCGAAGCGCGCGCCGAGGCCGAACTCGGGCGCGGCCGCCCCGTCCTGCCAGGCGTCGTGCGTGTAGATGACGAAGCCCTTGGTCGTGTTGACACCGGCCTTGAGGTGCAGCTGGAGGCCGACGCCGTAGCTGATGGCGTCGGTGTCGCCCGCCTTGAGGGCGAGGCCCGGGATGCCGATGTCGAGGGGCAGCTTCTTGCCGTCACCGAGACAGCCGGAGCCCGCGACGCAGCCCTGCTCGGGGGTGACCGTGCCCGCCTTGATGGTGAAGGCCAGGCTGATCCCGTTGATGCTCGTCGTCGGGCAGTCGGTGCGGTCGGGCTTCGTGCTCACGGGGGCGTATGCCGTGGCCGTGGCGGTGCCGTCGTCGGTGAAGGTCTGCGCGCTGCCGGACGCCGCGTCGACGACCTTGACGAGCTCGTAGGCGCCGCCGTCCTTGCTGCGCAGCACCTTGTACTTCGTGGCACCCGCGGCCGCCGACCACGACACCGTGATCGAGTTGCCGCCGCCGAGGGTCGTCCACGACGTCGTCGCCGCGGCGCTCGCGCCCGAGGGGACGGTGTCGCCGCCGGTGCCGGAGCCGCTGCCCTGGCTGGCGACGATCTCGTAGCGCCACGCGGTGGAGCCTGTCGTGGACGGCGTGGCAGCAAGGGTCGGTGCGCCGGTCGGCTCGAGCTTGAGCTTGCACTCGTAGTTGACCTCGAGCGTCGTCTTCTCCAGACCGGCTGCGGTGATCGCGTCGGCGAGCTTGTCGTTGACGTAGGTGCGGGCCTCGGCCGGGCTGGCCGGCACGTTGCCGAGCTTGGACTTGATCTCCGTCCGGAGCCGGCCGATCGAGTCGGCGCCCTGCTGGAGGTCCTTGCCGACGAACGGCAGCTTGCCGTCGAAGGTGGCCAGGCGCATGGCCTGCTCGATCTTCTCGAGGTAGCCGTCGAGGCCCGGCCCGATCTGGGTGAAGTCGGCGAAGGCGCTCGCGAACGCCGCGGACAGGTCGGGCACCTCGAAGCGCTGCTTGGCGGCGTCGGGGGCCGGGAGGTTGCCCGTCAGGGTGGCGAGGTCGGCGGGGTTCGTCGAGTCCGGGAGCCGCAGCGCGATGGAGCCGAGGGAGGCTGCCGGGCTGCCCGGCACGGTCGCGTAGAGCGGGACGGTGCCGCAGACCATGAGCGGGGTCGCGAGGCTCTCGCCGCAGTCGACGGGGGTGTTCGAGGCGTTGAAGCTGACGTCGAGGCCCGAGAGGAACGTCGAGAAGCTCACCGGGGTGTCGGCCGTGGCGCTCGCGTCGGCCAGGTCGAGGCTGACGTCGGCCTTGAGGGACACCTGCTTGGCGGCATCGCCGCCGGGGTCGCCGGCCGAGACGGTCAGCGGTCCGATGGTGCCCGCGACGCGGCCCTCGAAGCTGGCCGCGGCCGCGACGCTGACCTTCGAGTCGGCGAGGACCTTGAGCGAGGAGGCGTCGCCCGGCCCCGTACCGGGCGCGAGCGGCACGACGAGGCCGACGTCCACGCCGCCCTTGACGTGCACGGAGCCCTGGCCCGTTGCGGCCGCCGAGACGAGCGACTGGTCGCCGCCGAGGTCGAGGCGCAGGGGCGCGTTCGTCTGGTAGTCGCGCTTCCAGTCGAGGTCGAGCACGACGCTCGGTGTCCCGCCGTCGTCGAGGTAGCGGAAGTGCAGCGCGCCGGTGCCGAGTCGCTCGTCGAGGAACGCGACGAGGTCCTGCATGTTCTGCGGCGGGTGCACCGACATGATGTCGATGGCGTCGTCGAGCGGCGAGCGGAAGGTGTATGCCGTGTCGTCGGCCGGCTTGGTCGTCCAGTTCTCGGTCAGGGTGACCGTGTCACCCGAGACCGACGCGACGACGGCCACCTGGGTGCCGACGACGACGGTGCGTCCGACGAAGGACGCGTCGAACGTACGGCCCACGTGCTGGAGAGTGTTCGTGCCGTAGTTGACGTCGCTGCCGACACCCGACGAGTCGCGCTGCATGAGGTCGCGCAGGGAGGTGCCGGTGCCGGGGATCTCGCGGCTGTAGACGCCCGACGCGCCGCCGGGCTGGGCGTCGGCGAGCTGGGCGGCGAGGGTCTGGAAGGTCTTGAGCACGATCGCGAAGAGCTCGGCCTGCGAGCCCGGCTTGATGTCGAGCGCGAAGATCCGGCTCAGCCGGCTGAGGTCCAGCTGCGGACCGTCGGTCCCGGTGAGCTGGGTCAGGTCGTTCCACGAGGCGGAGACGCCGACGTCAGTGCCGGCAGGCAGGAAGCCGTCCGCGTCGGGGATCGAAGCCTTGAGGTCTGCGGTGGCACGGACGTTGACGTCGACGTCGAGCAGGTCACCGGCCTTGCTCGGCCCGGTCGGGCTCGCCGTGACGAGCTGGTCGAAGAGCTGGCGCAGGCGGATGTCGTGCTGGGCGTCCCCGGCCTGCTTGAGGCCGATCGAGAGCATGTGCCCCGTGCCGGGTGCCGAGCAGTCGGCGGGCGCGGCGCTGTTGCACACCGCGAGGTGCCCCTTGAGGCGCACCTGGAAGAAGCCGGCGTTGGCGGTGAAGTCGACCGCGGTGTCGATCGGGAAGTCGGCCGTGAGCAGCGGGCTGCCGGTGCGGATGAGCACGCGGTCGGCGCCCAGCGGGAGCGAGGTGACGTTGGTCTTGAACGCCCCCGTCGTCTGGAGGAACGGGCAGGCCTCGGTGTTGCCCTCGAAACCGATGCACGCCGCACCGGTGCGGGCGTCCTGCAGGTCGAGCACGAGCGTCAGGTCCGCCGCGAACGACGGCTTGACGGTGGCGAAGGTCTGGGCGGAGTTCGCCCGCAGGATGCCGCGGCGCGGTCCACCGGCGACGGGCTGGTCGGTCAGCCGGTCGCCGAAGGTCACGGCGCCGAGCTGGGCCTCGGGACCGACGATGACGAACGGCGTTCCGGCAGAAGGCTGCCCACCGATCCAGGGCCCCGAGAGCGTCAGCGCGTTCTTCGTGTTCGAGGCGATCTCACCGGCGGACGTGCCGGCCATGACGCGCATGCCGGTCCACTGGTTCGCCTGCCACGGCTGGGAGCCGTCGTCGAGCGTGAGGCCCGTGGCGGCATACGTCGCCGAGGGCCGGGAGGTGCGGGCGCTGCCGGCGTCCATGGCGACCCCGGTGCTCGGCGCGGTCTTGACCATCTGCATGCGGAAGACGAGCTTGCTCGTCGTCGGGTCCCATGCGAGGTCGTCGAGGCCGATGCCCGCCGCCTTGAGCTTGGCGATGAGGTCCTGAAGGGAGTCGAAGGTCGGGTTGCCGACCGTTGTCGCGTCGAAGCCCGCGGGCGACGGCTGGTCGGGGTCCGGCTGCTGGACGACGTTGGCCTTGAGGAAGTCGACGAGGACCTGGTTGGCCTTGACGGCGTCGGACACGGTGCCGCGCAGGAAGGGCAGGTCGAGGTTGCCGGTCGTCGGGAGCGGTCCGGCGCCGTCGGGGTCGAACTTCGCCTGCTGGATCCCGGTCAGGGCGACCGCGACCTGGGCGAGGCCGTCGGCGAGGTCGCGCAGGCTCATGTTCTGGAACTTGCCGACGAGGGTGGCGAGGGTCGGCGCCGAGACGGTCGGCGTGCCGGTCGAGATGTTCGCCCACGTCAGCGTGACGTCGGCGGCGACGTTGCTCGGGAAGCTGACGCCCGCGATGCCGCTCGTGTCCGCGGCGATCGACAGGGTGCCCGTGACCGACCCCGGGGTCCCGGGATCGGAGGCCGAGCCGGTGGGGTCGAGGTCAGCCGACACGAGGCCGGCCAGGGAGCCGTCCGCAGCGAGCTCGCCGTCGCCGGCACCGGCTGCGTCGAAGGCGAGGACCCCGTCGTTGTTCGGGTCGTTGACGCGGGCGTACGCGTGCGCCTTGACGGTGAAGTCGGTGCTCTTCAGCGTGACGCCGAGGATGCCGACGGCGGCCTTGGCTGCGCCGGACAGCTGCGCCGTCACGTCGACGTCGAGCCGCGGCGCGTGAGCCGCGTCGCCGGCGAGGTAGACGCGGTTGGTCGTCGGTCCGGTCCAGACGACCCAGAGGGAGAGCGTGGCCTCGACGGTGGCCGTGACCCCCTTGGGTGAGGACAGCTCGACCTTGGGGCTCGTGGAGCTGACGGTGAGCGCCTGCTGGGTCGCCGTGCGGGTCACGACGAGGTTGACGTGCACGCGCTTGCCGTCGGCGAGGTCGTCGACGGAGACGTCGAGCGTCCCGGTGCGACCTCCCGGCAGGGCGACCGACTCGCCCGACGTCGCGAGGTCGGCCCACGTCGTCGTGCCGGCGAGCGCCGGGGACACGCCCCTGTCGATCAGGTCGTCGGCGCCGGCGAGGCCACCGGGGCTCGCCGACACGAAGGGAATCGGCTTCCCGAGCGCGCCGATGCCGGCGAGCCCGGAGGTCCAGGCGGCGAGGTTCCGCGTGCCTCCGCTGCCGCCCAGGAGCGCGACGACGCGGTCGACCCCGGGGTCGGGGTCGGCGGCATACGCAGGCGACTGGCCGGCCAGCGCTCCCACGACGACGAGGAGCGAGGTGAGACCGGCTCCGAGGGCACGACGAATCGACTTGCGCACCATGATTCTCCCCATGTGGGGGCGTGTCGTGTGCCCGTTCCCTGCCCGAGCCGTGTCCGCCACGCCATCCCTCGGCCCAAGGTATTGAGGAACACGTCACATGTCCGGAAAACCCCCGGAACTCATTCCGAATCGGTGATATCGGGGCGCATGTGACACATGGGACAAAGGGGTCGCCGGACCCGGGGTGCGCCCGCCCGGTGGCTCGCGATGGCAGGATGCCGCCATGGCCGACAAGAGCTTCCACATCAGCCGCGAGACGACGATCGCCGCTCCCCCGGAGCGGATCCACGCTCTCGTCAACGACTTCCACGAGTGGCAGGCCTGGTCGCCCTGGGAGGGTCTCGACCCGGCGATGGAGCGCACGTACGCCGGCCCGACGTCCGGTGTCGGCGCCGTCTACGCCTGGCGCGGCAACAGCAAGGCCGGCGAGGGCCGCATGGAGATCCTCGAGTCGGAGCCGCAGCACCTCGCCGTGGACCTGCTCTTCGCCGCCCCGATGAAGGCGCACAACCGCGTCGACTTCACGCTGGCACCCGCCGACGAAGGCACCCGGGTCGAATGGGCGATGACCGGCCCGCAGAACCTCGTCATGCGCCTCATGAGCAAGGTGTGGTCGATGGAGAAGCTCATCGGACCCGACTTCGAGAAGGGCCTCGCGCAGCTCAAGCGCACCGCCGAGAGCGCCTGATGGGCTTGGAGATCCGGCCGGCGACCCGCGACGACGTGCCGGCGATCGTGGCCATGCTCGCCGACGACCCGCTCGGCGCCGCCCGTGAGGACCTCGGCGACCCGCAGACGTACGACGCGGCCTACGACCGGGTGGTGGCCGACCCCGGCCAGCACCTCGTCGTCGCCGAGCGTGATGGCTCGGTCGTGGGCACGCTCCAGCTCACCGTCATCCCCGGACTCTCCCGGCGCGGAGCCACGCGCTCGGTCATCGAGGGCGTGCGCGTCTCCCGCGACGAGCGCGGCACGGGTCTCGGGACCGAGCTCGTCACGTGGGCCGTCGAGGAGTCACGCCGCCTCGGGTGCACCCTCGTGCAGCTGACGAGCGACGCGAGCCGCACCGACGCCCGCCGCTTCTACGAACGGCTCGGCTTCGTCGCCTCGCACGTCGGCTTCAAGCTCGCCCTCGACGACTGACCCCGCGGGCGCTGCCCACGGGGTCGGTCGTCACGCGACGGCGCCACTCGGACGGCCGCCGAGGGCGCTCGCTCAGAAGATGCGGACCCTCTCGGCGTCGTCGAGCCACAGGGCATCGCCGGGCTTGACCGCGAAGGCCTCGTGGAACTCGCTGAGGTTGCGCACGGCATTGCCGCGGACGTCCTGCGGGGAGTGCGGGTCGATGGCGAGCAGCCGGATGGCCTCGGCCTCGCGGGCCTTGCCCTTCCAGACCTGTGCCCAGCCGATGAAGAAGCGCTGGGGGCCGGTGAACCCGTCGAGCTCGGGCATGCCGGTGTCCTCGGTCGCGATGCGGTAGGCGGCGTAGCCGATCTGGAGGCCGCCGAGGTCGCCGATGTTCTCGCCGACGGTCAGACCGCCGTTGACCTTGTGGTCGTCGGACAGCCCCGCCGGGGTGTAGCCGCTGAACTGCTCGATGAGCCGCTGGGACAGCGCGTCGAACCGCTCACGGTCGGCCTCGGTCCACCAGTCGCGCAGGGCTCCGGTGCCGTCGTAGCGCGAGCCCTGGTCGTCGAAGCCGTGGCCCAGCTCGTGGCCGATGACGGCGCCGATGCCGCCGTAGTTGACGGCGTCGTCGGCCTCGAGGTCGAAGAAGGGCGGCTGGAGGATCGCGGCCGGGAAGACGATCTCGTTCATCGACGGCATGTAGTAGGCGTTGACGTGCTGCGGCAGCATGAACCACTCGGTGCGGTCGATCGGACCGCCGATCTTGGCGAGGTTGCGGTCGACCTCGAAGGCCGAGCTGCGGCGCACGTTGCCCACGAGGTCGGTCGGGTCGATCTCGATGGCGGCGTAGTCGCGCCACACGTCGGGGTAGCCGATCTTGGGCGTGAACGCGTCGAGCTTGTCGACGGCCTGCGCACGGGTGTCGGGACCCATCCACTCGAGCGAGGAGAAGGACCGGCGGAAGGCCTCGACGAGGTTGGCGACGAGCTGCTGCATGCGCTCCTTGGCCGCCGGCGGGAACCAGCGCTCGGCATAGAGCTGGCCGACGGCCTCGCCGACACACGACTCGACGACGGAGACGCCGCGCTTCCACCGCTCCTTGTTCTCCGGCTGGCCCGAGAGGGTGCGGCCGAAGAAGTCGAAGTCCTCGTCGACGAACGACTGCGGGAGCACCGACGCGAACTCCGACAGGACGTGCCACGTCAGCCACGAGCGCCAGTCGGCGACGTCGGTGGACTCGAGCGCGGCGCCGAGGCCGGTGACGAAGCTCGGCTGGCGCACGACGACCTTGTCGAACGAGCCCGCAGGCGCACCGAGGCCGGACAGCCAGGCGTCCCAAGGGAACTGGGGCGCGAGTGCCTTGGCCTCGTCCAGCGAGTGGGCGTTGTAGGTCTTGATCGCATCGCGGGTGCTCACGGTGTCCCAGTGCGAGGCCGCGAGGAGGGTCTCGAGCGTCATGATGCTCGTGGCCTTCGCTCCGGCGTCCGGGATGCCGGCGAGACCGAGCAGCCGCTCGATGTGCGCGACGTAGGCCGTGCGGATGTCGGCGTACTTGTCCTCGCGGTAGTAGGACTCGTCCGGCAGACCGAGACCGGCCTGCTCGAGATAGACGACGTAGTCCTCCGGCGAGCGCTCGTCGGGCGACACGAAGTGCTGCAGGGCGCCGGCGACACCGTCACGGGCGACGCGGCCGAGGGCCGCTCCGAGGGAGTCGACGTCGTCGACCGCCGCGACCTCCGACAGCACCACCTGCAGGGGCGCGAGCCCGAGCTCCTCGATGCGGTCGGTGTCGGTGAAGCTGGCGTAGAGGTCGCCGACCTGGCGCTTCGGCGACCCGGGGGCGCCCGCCTCGGCGGCGGCCGCCTCCTCGATGAGATCACGCACCCGCGCGGTGGACTCCTCGCGCAGGATGTCGAAGGTGCCGAAGCGGGCCCGGTCGCCCGGGATCTCCGTCGTGTCGAGCCAGGTGCCGTTGACGAACCGGAACAGGTCGTCCTGGGGCCGGGCGGACCGGTCGAATCCCTCGAGCGCGATGCCGGACTTCATGAGCACGTTCTCTCCCCACTGCGAGTGCCGGACGTGACCGGCGAGCGTGCTGCCGAGCCTAGTCACGACCGCCGACGCCACGTGCGGCAACCACCCGGGAGGAGGTGTGCCGTGCGCTGGCGTCGGCGGCCGTGGCTCAGCGCCGCAGCCGGCCGGCGACGACGCCTGCGAGGCCGACGAGCAGGAGCATCCCGCCGAAGGCACCGATCATCGACGGGCCCACCATCCGGAAGCTGAGGTCGGCGTTCGTGAGGTTGGCGACGAGGATGTAGGCCGCGACGAGCATCGTCAGCAGGCCGAGCATGATCGACCCGGGACGCGGGCCCTTGCGGACCGTGACGAGGGCCGGGCGCGGGGCCGGCTGCGGGGCGGGCGCGGGAACCGTCGGTGCCGGCCACGAGGGATCGGGCGCCGAGGTCGTCGGCGGCGGCAGGTGCGGGAGGCGGGCCCCCTCGGCGACGGCGTCGTCGGGGACCGGCGTCGCGGGCTCGACGCGGAAGGGCGTCGCCGACGGCAGCGCCTGGGTCGACGTGGCCGGGATCGTCCTCGTCTCCGCCGGGTCTGGCGTCGGGTCGGGCGTCGGGTCGGGCGTCGAGTCGGGCGTCGGTGCCGGCACCGGATCGGCCGTCGGGTCGCGGAACTCCGCCGTCGGGTCCGAGGTGTCGTTGCTGCTCATGTCGCTGCTCTCCGCTGGGTTCGTCGTCGGGTCGTTCGTCGGGTCGTTCGTCGGGTCCTGGGGTCGGGCGCTCATGACGCGCTCGCCGTCGTGATCTTGATCTGGCCGACGCCGAGCTCGGCGTCGACGACGATCTCGGGGGTCTTGGTGGTGTCCCCGAAGGTCACCGTCTGGGTCCAGCCCGTGCCCTCGTGCTGGAGCTGGTCCGGCCCGACGCGTCGCATGCCCTCGCCGGCCACGCCGGGTCCCGTGGCGATGATCTCGCCGGCCCGTGCCCTCGTGTTGACGACTACGTTGACGCCCTCGGGGACGACGAGGTCGAGCTCGCCGACGCCCATCGTCGTCGTCACGGTGTCCGTTCCGGTGGTGCCCTTCCAGTTCGCGTCGCGCAGGTCGACCTTCATCTGGCCGAGGCCGAGCTCGAAGGCTGGAGCCGGCGTCATCGAGGTCACCGTGTAGCTGCGGTCGCCGGCCTGCCAGGGCTGCGAGAGGCCCATCGGCGCAGCCGTCGTGGCTGCGGCCGCGATCATGCCGGTCACGGCGAAGAACGCGAGCCCTCCGGCCCGGCGGCCGGCGAGGCCGGCCACGAGGATACCGAGGCCGAGCACGCCCAGCCCGGAGGCGATCCCGACGGCCGCGTGGTTGCCCGGCCAGCCGGCGGCCTGGGCGACGGACGACATCACGACACCGACGACGATGGCGAGTCCGAGGACGAGCAGCCCACCGGCGAAGCCGATCGCGCGGGTCCGCTCGCGGACGGGCGTCGGTGCGGGTGGCCGCGGCGTCGCGAGGGTCGCACCGGCGTTGGCTGCCGCGTTGCCCGTCGAGCCGTATGCCGTCGCGGCCGCGGCTGCCGGGGTGCCGGCGCCCGTGCCGGGCTGGCCGGCGGCTGCACCGGTCACGGGGTCGACGGTGGTGGCACCCGCTGCACCCGGTCCGCCGGTGCCGCGGTTGCGCCACGGCGCCTGCTGCATCAGCTCGCGGCCGGTGGCGGTTCGGGTCGCGAACCACCAGGCCCCCACGACGAGGAGCACGAAGCCGAAGAAGCGGAAGCCCCTCGAGTCGCCGCCCCACCAGGGCCCACCACCGAGGACCGAGATGGCCGTGACGACGAGGAGGAAGATCGAGCTGCCCTCGCCGTGCTTGAGGGCGCGCTCGACGTGGATCTCGCCGCGCTCGTCGGGCATGAGGAGCCACAGCACGAGGTAGAGGGCGACGCCCATCCCGAAGAAGATGGAGAAGAGGATGAAGCCCGCCCGGACGACGAGCGGGTCGACGCCGAGCCAACGGGCCAGGCCCGTCGCGACGCCGGCGAACCAGCGACCGTCTCCCTGACGCACGATCCCCGGGCGTCGCAGAGCGGTGTAGAAACCGTCGAGGCCGTGCCCCTGCGGAGGGGCGTCATTGCTTTTCGTCATGCCACCACAGTGACGCGCCGGACGCCCGCCAACCATGAGGGTCGACCCTGAGCGCACCCTGACGCGACCCCCAAAGGAGGCCGGGATGGTCGCTCTCGCCGGCCGGGTGGGTCAGGATGGAACGGTGCAGACGGCATACGAGAACGGAACGGGCCCCGTGCGCCCGGCCTGGCGGGCGACGCCACGGCCCCCGCTCGTGCGCCAACGGCAGGGCAAGGTCATCGCGGGAGTCGCGATGGGGCTCGCCGAGCACCTCGGCCTGCCGGTCGTCGCCGTCCGCGTGGCGCTCGTCCTGACGAGCATCCCCTTCGGCGCGGGGCTCGTCGTCTACGTCTTCCTCTGGGCCACGATGCGCGAGGTCGGCGACGTCGACCCCGCCGTCTCCTCCGCCCCGCCCCTGTCGCCGGGCGGCTCGATCGCCGCCGGCCCCGCGAGCGCCGGCACGACGTCCGGCTCCCCCGGCGTCCGACAGCACCACGTCGACCTCGCCGGCCTGCGCACATGGCTGCGCAGCGGCAACCAGGCCGTCATCATCACGCTCCTCGGCGTGGCCGCTCTGGCCGTCGCGGGGGCGCTCTGGCTCGGGGGTGCCGGTCTCGACGTCCACGCGGAGCTCATCCTCCCGGTCGTCGCCATCGTCATCGGCGCGATCTTCTTCTGGTCGCAGCTCGACGACACCGACACCCTCGGCGCGCGCCGCCCGGTGCGGTGGATCTGGCTCGTCGTCGGCCTCGGCCTGACCATCCTCGGTCTCGTCGGCCTGCTCGTGCGCGGCACCAACCTCACCGAGCTGTGGCAGGTGGCGGGTGCCGTCCTCGCCGCCCTCGTCGGGGTCGCCGTCCTGTCGGCACCGTGGATCCTGCGGCTCTGGAGCAACCTGCGCCTCGAGCAGGCCGCGCGCATCCGGGCCACCGAACGTGCCGACATCGCCGCCCACCTGCACGACTCGGTGCTCCAGACCCTGGCCCTCATCCAGCGCCAGTCCGGCGACGCCGCGACCGTCGCGCGTCTCGCCCGGGCCCAGGAGCGGCAGCTGCGCAGCTACCTCTACGACGAGGACGCCCGGGCCGGCACGCTCGGTGCCGCGCTCACCGCGGCCATGGGCGAGGTCGAGGACCTCCACGGCGTGCCCGTCCAGCTCGTCGTCACCGGCGACCGGCCGATGGACGAGCACCTCGATGCCCTCGTGAAGGCCGTGCGCGAGGCCACGTGGAACGCCGTGCGCCACGCGAGCCCGCCCGTCAGCGCCTACGTCGAGGTCGGACCCGACGCCGTCGAGGCGTTCGTCCGCGACCACGGCGCGGGCTTCGACCTCGACACCGTGCCCGACGACCGAGCCGGCGTGCGCGAGTCGATCATCGGCCGCATGGAGCGCCACGGCGGCACGGCCCGCATCCGGCGCCGCGCCGACGGCACCGAGGTCGTCCTGCGCCTGCCGGTCCGGCAGCCGCACGAGCCCGAGGCGTCCGCCGCCGGCGGTCCCGCTGATCCCCCCGCACCCGTCACCACCCCCAGCAGCACTGCCGGCAGCGACCCCCGCAGCACGCCGGACCCCGACCCCCAGGAGCAGGCTTCATGACCGACCCGCGGACCATCCGCATCGTCATCGTCGACGACCACCACATGTTCCGCACCGGTGTGCGCGCCGAGCTGACCTCCCTCGCCGCCACGCCGCGGGCCGGAGCCTTCACGCTCGAGATCGCCGGCGAGGCCGGTGCGGTCGAGTCGGCCGTGCAGGTCATCAAGGAGCAGCGGCCCGACGTCGTGCTCCTCGACGTGCACCTGCCCGGTGGCGACGGGCACGGTGGCGCCGACGTCATCCGAGCGTGCGCCGGGGTCCAGTCGGGCGCCGACGTGCCGGTCCGCTTCCTCGCGCTCTCCGTCTCCGACGCCGCCGAGGACGTCATCGCGGTCATCCGCGCCGGTGCCCGGGGCTACGTGACGAAGACGATCAGCGCCGAGGAGCTGCTCACCGCCATCGGTCGGGTGGCCGACGGCGACGCCGTCTTCAGCCCGCGCCTCGCCGGCTTCGTCCTCGACGCGTTCGGCGCGACGGCCGGTGAGGTCGCCGAGATCGACGAGGAGCTCGACCGCCTCTCGGCGCGCGAGCGCGAGGTGATGCGCCTCATCGCGCGCGGCTACCAGTACAAGGAGGTCGCGAAGGAGCTCTTCATCTCCGTCAAGACCGTCGAGACCCACGTCAGCTCGGTGCTGCGCAAGCTCCAGCTCAGCTCACGCCACGAGCTGACGGCCTGGGCCATGGGGCGCCGCCTCCTCTGACCCGCCGCATCCTCCTGCGCCCTGGACCGAACGCGGCGTTCGGTCGCGAAAGCGTTGTTAGAACAGAGAGTTCGTCACCGAACGCGGCGTTCGCGACGTGGGCGGGAGCGGGCGTATGCCGGTCAGGCGGGGTCGGCGACGAAGCGGCGCAGGGCGGTGACGATGATCTCGGGCGCGTCGGTGTGCACCCAGTGACCGGCGCCCTTGATCGTGAAGAGCCGCGTGCGCGGGAAGTGGCGTCGCATGCGCTCGCCGTCCTCGCGCTTGACGTACCGAGAGTCGCCGCCGGCGACCCACAGCACCGGGCCCTCGTAGGGCGCGAGCTCGTCGGCGTCATGGGGCCAGTCGGCGATGCGTGAGTCGACCCCCAGCGCGGCGTCGCCGGCGACGAGGTCGAGGTTGACCTGCCAGCGCCACGTCTGGCCGTCGCGGCGCAGGTTCTGCAGGAGGAAGGCCTTGACGCCGGGGTCGGGCTCGCTGAAGCGGGCCTCCGCGTCACCGCGGCTCGTCAGCTCGCCGAGCGGCAGGGCCTGCATCTCGCGGATGTAGCCCTCGAAGCGCTCGAGCGAGCCGTAGCCCTTGGGCGCGATGTCGACGACGACGAGTCGCTCGACCAGCTCGGGGTGGCGCAGCGCGAGCACCATGGCGACCTTGCCGCCGAGCGAGTGGCCGACGACGGCCCACCGCTCCCCCTCGCCGACCGCGCGGAGCGTCGCGGCCACGGCGTCGGCATACGCGTCGAGCGAGAACTGCTGCGACCACGGGGACCGGCCGTGGTCCGGGAGGTCGACGAGCAGGCAGCGGGCGTCCGTGCCCTCCGGGCCGCTCACCGCCTTGGCGATCTGGTTCCAGTTGCGGCCCTGGCCGAAGAGCCCGTGCAGGAAGGCGATGCGCGGCCCGGCCGTGCCCACGGACAGGGTGTTGAGGGAGGCCTGGTCAGCAGCCGTGGTCATGAGCGCGAGCCTACGCGGCGGTCCACCTCACGCTGCTCCCGGTCGTCCGTGAGGGCCCCGCGGGAGCGCTCCGTGCGTGACCTCACCGACCCTCCCGGAGTCCGTGAGACAGCTGTAACCACGGTGTCACAGCGGACCCGGCGACCGGCAACACCGGCTTCCTAGCGTGAGCGTCACGCTCTCGCAGCGGCCCAGAACCGCCTCACCCCGTCACCGTCCCGCTCGGCTCGAGCAGCCCAGGAGGAACCCCGTGAGCACCACCACCGGAAGCAGCACCGACAGCACCACCGGCAGTGCCGCCGAGACCAGCACCGCGTCACCCGCTCTCGCTCCTGCGCTCGACCGTCGCGGTCGCTTCCGTGAGCTCACCGCCCCCAGGACGCGGGTCATCCGCGACTGGGACCCCGAGGACACGGCGGCGTGGGAGGGCGGCAACAAGGACGTGGCGCGCCGCAACCTGATCTGGTCGGTGGCCACCGAGCACATCGGCTTCTCGATCTGGTCGATCTGGTCGGTCATGGTCCTCTTCATGCCGCAGGCGGTCTACGGCTTCACGCCGGCCGACAAGTTCTTCCTCGTCGCCGTCCCGACGCTCGTCGGCGCTGTGCTCCGGGTGCCCTACACGATGGCGACGGCCTTCTTCGGCGGTCGCAACTGGGCCATCGTCAGCGGCATCGCCCTCCTCGTGCCGACCACCCTGACGTGGTGGCTCATGGTCAACCCCGGCCACTCCCTGACGACCTTCCTGCTCGTGGCCGGTCTCGCGGGCCTCGGCGGCGGCAACTTCGCCTCGTCGATGACGAACATCAACGCCTTCTACCCGCAGCGGATGAAGGGCTGGGCCCTCGGGCTCAACGCTGGTGGCGGCAACATCGGCGTGCCGGTCATCCAGCTCGTCGGGCTCCTCGTCATCGCGACGCTCGGCAACCGCCGACCCGAGGTCGTCTGCGCCGTCTACCTCGTGCTGCTCGCCGTGGCCAGCATCGGCGCCGCGGTCTGCATGGACAACCTCGACCACCAGACGGCGAACCCGAAGGCGATGCTCGAGGTGCTGCGGCACGCCGACGCCTGGGTCATCTCGCTGCTCTACATCGGCACCTTCGGCTCGTTCATCGGCTTCGGCTTCGCGTTCGGCCAGGTGCTCAACCAGACGTTCCTCGCCGGCATGACCGGCGGCGCCACCCCGACCCCGGCCCAGACCGCGGCCGCGAGCCTGCACGCCGCGCAGATCGCCTTCATCGGACCGCTCCTCGGCTCGGTCAGCCGGGTCTGGGGCGGCAAGCTCGCAGACCGCCGGGGCGGCTCCGCCGTGACCCTGTGGACGTTCGTCGGCCTCACCCTCGCCGGCGTCCTCGTCACCCTCGCGGCTCGCTCCGACGACGTGACCTCGGGCGCGGCGACCGGGCTCCAGCTCACCGGCCTCATCGGCGGCTTCGTCCTCCTCTTCGTCCTCTCGGGCATCGGCAACGGCTCCGTCTACAAGATGATCCCGGCCCTCTTCGAGGCGAAGTCGGCCTCGATCCCCGGTCCCGCGGTCGAGCGCACGGCCTGGTCGCGCTCGATGGCCGGCGCCCTCATCGGCATCGCCGGCGCCATCGGTGCCCTCGGCGGCGTCCTCATCAACCTCGGGCTGCGCGCGTCCTACCAGGGCGCCGGCCACTCGGCCACGGCCGCGTTCGTCGTCTTCACGCTCTTCTACGTCGGCGCCGCCACCCTGACGAAGGTGCGCTACCGCCGATGACTGCCACCTCATGGAGAATGCCGTCCCGCTCGCTCGGTGGGGACGTCCCCTCCGAGCGGGCGGGCGTCGCGACGCACTGCGCCTACTGCGGGCTCCAGTGCGCGATGACGCTCACCGGGTCGTCGGCGGCCGACCTCACGGTCAGCCCTCGTCGCTTCCCGACGAACCGGGGTGGCCTGTGCCAGAAGGGATGGACGAGTGCCGAGCTCCTCCGGACACCCCGGCGGCTCACCACTCCCCTGGTCCGCCGCGGGGGCGAGCTCGCCCCCGCGTCGTGGGACGAGGCCCTCGAGGTCGTCGCCGATGCCATCGTGCGGACGCAGGCGGCACACGGGCGGGACGCCGTGGCAGTCTTCGGCGGTGGGGGTCTGACCAACGAGAAGGCCTACCAGCTGGGCAAGTTCGCGCGAGTGGCGCTCCGCACGAGCCAGATCGACTACAACGGCCGCTGGTGCATGAGCTCGGCCGCCGCCGCCGGCATCCGCTGCTTCGGTCTCGACCGGGGTCTCCCCTTCCCCGTCACCGACATCGGCTCGGCACACGCCGTTCTGCTCCTCGGCGCCAACCCCGCCGAGACGATGCCTCCCTTCCTGACGCACCTCGTCCGCGCCGCCGACGCCGGAGGCCTCATGGTCGCCGACCCGCGCCTGACACCGACCGCGGCCAAGGCCGTCGACGGCGGCGGGCTGCACCTGCAGCTGCGCCCCGGCACCGACGCCGCCCTGGCCCTCGGGATGCTCCACCTCGCCGTCACCGAGGGGTATGCCGACCGCGGCTTCGTCGCCGAGCGCACCTCGGGCTTCGACGACCTCTGGCCGATCGCCGCGCAGTGGCTGCCTGAGCGTGTCGAGCGGGTCACGGGTGTCGCCGTGACGACGATGCGGGCGGCCGTCGCCGCGCTGGCCCGCGCCCGCGACACCGAGCGCGGCGCCTACGTCCTGTCGGCCCGCGGCAGCGAGCAGCACGCGAGCGGCACCGACACGGTGACGGCCTTCATCGCCCTCGCCCTCGCGCTCGGGCTGCCCGGCAACCCCGGCACCGGTTTCGGCACGATCACCGGCCAGGGCAACGGCCAGGGCGGACGTGAGCACGGCCAGAAGGCCGACCAGCTCCCCGGCTACCGCAAGATCGACGACCCGGCCGCCCGGGCCCACGTCGCCGCGGTCTGGGGGATCGACCCCGGGGACCTGCCGGGTCCGGGCCGCAGCGCCTTCGAGCTGCTGTCGGCACTCGGCACCGACGGGGGCGCGCGCGTCCTCATGGTCCACGGCAGCAACCCCGTCGTCTCGGCGCCCGACGCGCGGGTCGTGGCCGAGCGCCTCGCCGCCCTCGACCTGCTCGTCGTCTCCGACTTCGTCCTCTCCGAGACGGCCGCCGTCGCCGACGTCGTGCTCCCCGTGCTCCAGTGGGCCGAGGAGGAGGGCACCCTGACCAACCTCGAGGGCCGGGTCCTGCGCCGCCGCAAGGCGCTGGACGCCCCCGCGGGGTGCCGCAGCGAGCTCGAGCTCTGGAGCGACCTGGCACGCCGGATCGGTTGCAGCACAGCCTTCCCCACCGACCCTCGGGTCGTCTTCGACGAGCTGCGCCGGGCCTCGGCCGGCGGACCGGCCGACTACTCCGCGGTGACGTGGGAGCGGCTCGATGCCGGCGAGAGCCTGCACTGGCCGTGCAGCACCGAGCGACCGCAGGGCACGCCGCGGCTCTTCCTCGACGCCTTCGCGACACCCGACGGCCGCGCCCGCTTCGTCGCGGTCGACCACGTGGGGCCCGTGGAGGCCGACGACGCGGCATACCCCCTGGTCGCGACGACGGGGCGGGTGCTGCAGCACTACCAGTCCGGCGCCCAGACGCGGCTCGTCACCGAGCTGTCGGCGGCGGCAGGCGACATGTTCGTCCAGGTGCACCCCGACACGGCCGACGCGGCCGGGCTCGGCGACGGCGACCTCACCGACGTCGTGAGCCGTCGCGGCCGCACCCGCGCCGTCGTCCGCGTCGACGACGACATGCGCGCCGACGTCGTCTTCCTGCCCTTCCACTGGGCCGGCGACGCGCGAGCCAACTCGCTGACCCACGCCGCCCTCGACCCGACCAGCCGCATGCCCGAGTTCAAGGCGTGCGCCGTCCGCCTGGAGGCCATCGCATGACCCGCCACCGCAGGCACGTCCTCGTCGTCGGCAACGGCATGGCCGGCGCCCGGCTCGCCGAGGAGATCCGCCACCGTGACCCCGACGCCGAGCGCTTCGCCGTCACGGTCGTCGGCGAGGAGCCGCACGCGGCCTACAACCGGGTGCTCCTGTCGACCGTCGTCGCCGGCGGCATCAGCCCGCGCGACACCCGCCTCAAGCCCGACGGTTGGTGGGCGGCGCGCCACATCGACGTCCTCGCCGGCTCCCGGGTCGCAGCCGTCGACGCCGACGCACGCAGGGCGACGCTCGACACCGACGGCACCGAGCGCGTCGTCACGTGGGACGAGCTGGTCCTCGCGACCGGCAGCACGAGCTTCGTCCCCCCGACCGAGGGGTTGTATGCCGGCTCGCCCGGTCCCGCGACTCCGCTGGCCGACGGGGTCGTCGCCTTCCGCACTGTCGACGACTGTGGCCGCATCGTCGAGGCAGCCGAGTCCGCCTCCACCGCAGTCGTCCTCGGCGGCGGTCTGCTTGGGCTCGAGGCGGCCCGTGGCCTGCTCGCCCGCGGCGTCGACGTCACCGTCGTGCACCCGCAGGACTTCCCGATGGACCGCCAGCTCGATGCCGACGGCGGCGCCGTCCTGTCCCGCGTCGTCCGCGGGATCGGCGCCCGCCTCGTCCTCGGACGCCTCGTCGTCGAGCGACACGGACCGGTCGACGGGGTGTCCGCCCACGTCGTCCTCGACGACGGCACGAGCCTCGCCGCCGACCTCGTCGTCGTCGCGACCGGCGTCCGGCCCCGCACCGACCTCGCCGTCGCGACCGGTCTCGACGTCGACCGCGGGATCGTCGTCGACGACCGCCTGGCCACCTCGTTCCCGCACGTCCACGCCATCGGGGAGTGCGCCCAGCACCGCGGTGAGGTGCCCGGACTCGTCCAGCCCGGCTGGGACCAGGCCCGCGTCCTCGCCGACGTGCTCACCGGCGCCGACCCCGACGCCACGTACGAGGGCACGAGCGTCTTGACCCGGCTCAAGGCTCCCGACATGGACCTCGCGAGCATGGGCACCGTCGACGTCGACGTCCACGACCCCGGTCACGAGGTGCTCGCCTTCACCGACCCGAGCCGGGGCCGCTACGCCAAGCTCGTGCTGCGCCAGGACCGTCTCGTCGGCGCCATCCTGCTCGGCGTCGGTGACGCGGCGGGCGCCCTGACCCAGCTCTACGACACCGGCTCGGTCGTCCCGCGGGACCGTCTCTCGCTCATGCTCGGTCGCGCGATCACCCGGTCGGGAGCGACCGAGGCCGTCAACCTCGCCGAGATGCCCGGCGCGGCCGTCATCTGCCGGTGCAACACCGTGACGAAGTCCGCGATCGTCGGCGCCTTCCGGGCCGGCGCCGAGACCGTCGGTGCGGTCGCCGAGGCGACCCGCGCGACGACCGGCTGCGGCTCGTGCAAGGGCGCCGTCGACGGCCTCTGCTCGTGGCTGCGCTCGTCGGAGCCCGCCCCCACCCCCACCTCCTCGACCCCCGAACCGGCGCCGGCAGCCGCCGCCCTGACCGAAGGAGCCGCCTGATGTCCACCACCACCGAGAACCCGACGGGCACCACCACCCGCACCGTCGTCGTCGTCGGCCACGGCATGGTCGGCCACCGCTTCGTCGAGGCCCTGCGCTCGCGCGACACGGAGAGCACGTGGACGGTCACCGTCCTCTCGCAGGAGGCGGAGGCGGCATACGACCGCGTCGGCCTCTCCTCCTACGTCGGAGCCTGGGACCGCACGTCGCTCGCCCTCGCGGGCAACACGTATGCCGGTGACGACCTCGTCGACCTGCGGCTCGGCACCCGGGCCGAGCACGTCGACCGCGAGGCTCGCACCGTCACGACGAGCACCGGGGACGTCATCGCCTACGACGAGCTCGTCCTCGCGACCGGCTCCCACCCCTTCGTGCCCCCGGTCCCGGGCCATGACTCGACGGGCTGCTTCGTCTACCGCACGCTCGACGACCTCGACGGCATCCGCGTCGCCGCCGAGTCCGCGATCGAGCGGGCCGCGGCGGAGGGGCGCGAGGCGAACGGCCTCGTCGTCGGCGGTGGCCTGCTCGGCCTCGAGGCGGCCAACGCCCTGCGCCTGCTCGGCCTCACGCCGCACGTCGTCGAGTTCGCTCCCCGCCTCATGCCGCTCCAGGTCGACGACGGTGGCGGCGCGGTGCTCGAGGGGCTCATCAGCCACCTCGGCGTGCAGGTCCACACCGGCGCCGGCACGAGCTCGATCGCCGCGCAGGACGACGGGCGCCTCGCCGTCGAGCTCTCCGACGGCACGGCGCTGCTCACCGACCTCGTCGTCTTCTCGGCGGGCGTGCGCCCGTCGGACGCCGTGGCGCGCGCCGCCGGCCTCGACGTCGGGGAGCGGGGCGGCGTCCTCACCGACGCCGCCTGCCGCACGAGCGACGAGAACGTCTGGGCCGTGGGCGAGGTCGCCGCCGTCGAGGGTCGGTGCTACGGCCTCGTCGCCCCCGGCTACACGATGGCCGAGGTCGTCGCCGACCGGCTGCTCGGGGGCGAGGCGACGTTCCCCGGCGCCGACCTGTCGACCAAGCTCAAGCTGCTCGGCGTGGACGTCGCCTCCTTCGGCGACGCGATGGCCACGACCCCGGGGTCCCTCGAGATCGTCCACACCGACGCGACGAAGGGCACCTACGCCAAGGTCGTCGTCAGCGACGACGCGCGGACGCTGCTCGGCGGGATCCTCGTCGGCGACGCCTCGGCGTACACGACACTCAAGGCGTACGTCGGCCGCGAGGTGCCGGGCGACCCGGGTGCACTCGTCTCGCCCGCCGGCGCCGAGCTCGGCGCGGACGTCCTCCCCGACGACGCCGTCATCTGCTCGTGCAACAACGTCACCAAGGGGTCGATCTGCGGTGCCATCGCCGAGGGCGCCTGCGACCTCGCGACCATCAAGGGCTGCACGAACGCCGGAACCACCTGTGGCGGTTGCCTGCCCACCGTCAAGAAGCTCCTCGTCGACTCGGGCGTCGAGCTCTCCAAGGCGCTGTGCGAGCACTTCGAACAGAGCCGGGCCGAGCTGTTCGAGATCGTGGCCTCGACGGGCATCCGCACCTTCTCGGGGCTCCTGGCGCGCTACGGCACGGGCACCGGCTGCGAGATCTGCAAGCCCACCGTCGCCTCGATCCTCGCCTCGACGAGCAGCGACCACGTGCTCGACGGCGAGCAGGCGGCGCTCCAGGACAGCAACGACCACTTCCTCGCCAACATCCAGAAGAACGGCACCTACTCCGTCGTCCCGCGGATGCCCGGGGGTGAGGTCACGGCCGAGCAGCTCATCACGATCGGCCAGGTGGCCCAGGACTTCGGGCTCTACGTCAAGGTGACCGGCGGCCAGCGCATCGACCTCTTCGGCGCCCGCGTCGAGCAGCTGCCCGCCATCTGGCAGCGCCTCGTCGACGTCGGCATGGAGTCAGGGCAGGCCTATGGCAAGTCGCTGCGCACCGTGAAGTCGTGTGTCGGCTCCTCGTGGTGCCGTTACGGCGTGCAGGACTCGGTCGGGATGGCCGTCGACCTCGAGCACCGCTACCGCGGTCTCCGCTCGCCGCACAAGATCAAGTTCGGCGTCTCGGGCTGTGCGCGCGAGTGCGCCGAGGCCCGCGGCAAGGACGTCGGCGTCATCGCCACCGACAAGGGCTGGAACCTCTACGTCTGCGGCAACGGCGGCCAGACGCCGGCCCACGCGCGGCTGCTCGCGAGCGACCTCGACGACGAGACGCTCGTGCGCTACATCGACCGCTTCCTCATGTTCTACGTCCGCACGGCAGACCGCCTCCAGCGCACCGCCCCGTGGCTCGACGCGCTCGAGGGCGGTCTGGAGCACCTCAGGGCCGTCGTGTGCGACGACTCGCTCGGGATCGCCGACGACCTCGAGGCAGCGATGGGCCGTCACGTCGAGGGCTACCAGGACGAGTGGAAGGCCGTCCTCGACGACCCCGAGAAGCTCTCGCGCTTCGTGTCGTTCGTCAACGCGCCCGAGGAGGCCGACCCCACCGTCGCCTTCGACGAGTCCGGCCCACGCAAGGTGCCGGTGCTGCTCGGGCTGCCCACCGTCCGTGAGAACGCCTGATACCGAAGGGAACCCGTCATGACCACACTCGTCAGCCCACCCCAGGCAATGCCGGCCGAGGTCGCGGCCGCGGCCGGTCGCAACGTCGTGCGGCCCGGCATCCTGCCGTCCCCCGGAGCGAGACAGTGGGTGTCCGCCTGCCCGGTCACGGCGCTCGTGCCCGGCCGGGGTGTCGCTGTGCTCCTCCCCGGCGGCGCCCAGGCGGCCCTCTTCCTGCTGCCCAACGGGATGATCTACGCCGTCGACAACCTCGACCCGTACGCGCGGGCAGCGGTCCTCTCGCGGGGCCTGACCGGCGACCGCGGCGGCGAGCCGACCGTGGCCTCACCGCTGCTCAAGCAGGTCTTCTCGCTGCGCACCGGCGCCGCCCTCGACGATCCCGAGGTGGCCTTGCCGACGTATGCCGTCCGCGTCCAGCACGGCACCGTGCGGGTCGGCCTCCCCCTCCCCTGAACCGTCGAAAGGCCACGATCTGCGGGTCCCCCACCGTCGAAAGGCCACGATCTGCGGGTCCCCACCGTCGAAAGGCCACAAACCGGAGCCCGGTGTGTGGCCTTTCGACGGGTGGAACGGGGTGAGCGGGGTCAGGCGGGGTCAGGCGGTGGGGGTGGTGGCGACGAAGGCGGCGCTCAGGGCGCCCTCGAGGCTGGTCGTCGGGCGGCCGATGAGACGCGACAGGTCGCCGCTGTCGGTGAACAGGGCCCCCTCGGCGATCCCGCGGTCGCTGTCGGCCAGCACGCCGGCATACCCTTCGGGTAGGCCGGCCGCGACGAGGGCCGCGGTGTAGTCGGGGACGGACAGGTCGCGGTAGGCGACCTCGCGTCCGGCGACGCGACCCACCGTCTCGGCGAGCTCGCCGAGGGTGAACGCGTCGTCGCCGCCGAGCTCGTAGACGGCGCCCTCGTGACCCCGTCCGTCCTCACCCGCGAGCACGACGGCGGCGGCGTCGGCATAGTCGGCCCGGGTCGCGGCGCTGACGCGCCCGTCGCCGGCGGCACCGAGGACGGCGCCGTGCTCGAGGACGGTCGGCAGCTGGCCGGTGTAGTTCTCGAGGTACCAGGAGTTGCGCAGCAGGGCGTGCGGCAGGCCGGACGCCGCGAGCAGCTCCTCCGTGGCACGGTGCTCGGCGGCCAACGCGAGGTCGGACGTGTCGGCGCGCGTGATGCTCGTGTAGGCGAGGAAGCCCACCCCGGCCCGCTTCGCCGCATCGATGACGTTGGCGTGCTGGGCGATCCGCTGGCCGACCTCGCTTCCGGAGACGAGGAGGAGCCGGTCGACACCTTCGAACGCAGCGTCGAGCGACGCCGGGTCGGTGTAGTCGGCGCGGCGCACCACGACACCGCGGTCAGCCAGGTCGGCGACGGACTCGGGGTTGCGGGCGATGGCGACGACGTCGGCGGCGGGCGTGCCGCGCTCGAGGAGGGACTCGACGACGAGACGGCCGAGGTGACCGCTGGCACCGGTGACGAGAAGGGTCATGACGTTCCTTTCGGGTGGGGCTGACACCCTCAAGAACGACCGCTACGACAGCATGCTTCCCAGAAGTTAGTACCCACTTTGAAGTAAGGTACTGACATGACGGTTAGTCCCACCCTGCGTCGGCACTTCCCCGACGGCGTCTTCGCCTCCGACTGCCCCAGCCGCGTGGTGCTGGACCACGTGACGAGCAAGTGGGGCACGCTCGTCATCCTCGCCCTCGCCGAGGGCGATCCGCTGCGGTGGAGCGAGCTGCGCCGTCGCGCCGAAGGCGTCAGCGAGAAGATGCTCGCCCAGACCCTGCGCATGCTCGAGGCCGACGGGCTCGTCCACCGGGACGCCCGGCCGGTCGTCCCGCCGCACGTCGAGTACACCCTCACCGCCCGTGGCGGCGAGCTCGCCGAGCGGATGGTGCCGCTCATGGACTGGATCGCCGACCACGCGCCCGCGATCGTCGGCGACGCCGAGGCGGCCGCCGCTACACGTTGAGCCGGTAGCCCCGTCGCACCACGGTCTGCACGAGGTGACGGTCGGGCAGCGCCGACCGGAGCCGGCTCACGGCCATGTCGAGCGCGTGCTCGTTCTCGGCCTCGGGCAGCTCGTCGAGGAGCCGCTCGCGGCTCAGCACCGCGCCCGGCTCGGACATCAGGGCGGCGAGCATCGCCCGCGGCCCGCGGGCCAGGGTCACCGTCTCGCCGCCGAAGGTCACGACCCGCCCGTGCACGACGAGCGGACCCAGCGCGGTCTGGACCTCGGCGACACCGTTGAGCGTCAGGTGCTCGACGACGGTGCGGATGAGCGCGCCCATCCGGAAGCGGTCGGGCACGATCGGTGTGACCCCGAGGTCGAGCAGCGGCGCCGCCGTCACCGGTCCCACCGCAGCGGCCGTGACGCCGCACCGCAGGGCATCGACGAGCACGCCGTCCATGCCGAGCTGCGCTGCGGCAGAGACGAGTCCGTCGACGGCCGGCGCCGACGTGAAGGTGACGACGTCGACCTCACGGGCCGCAACGGCCGCGACGAGACGTCCCAGCCGGCTCTCGTCGGTCGGCCGCACCCAGCGGTAGGGCGCCACGGTCAGCACCGTCGCCCCGGCCGACCGCAGCCGTTCGAGCTGCTCGACGTCCTCGTGGCCGTGCAGCTGCACGGCGACCCGCCTCCCGACGACGCCGCCCTCGAGGGCGAGCCCGACGGTCGACGCGGTCCGCTCGTCGTCGGCGATGCCGTCGTCGTCGTGACCGGCCGCCCGCACGGCGCCCCGCGCCTTGGGTCCGCGGACGATGATGCGGGCGTGGTCGAGGGTTCGCGCCAGGTCCTCACCGAGACCGGCCGCATCGGCCGCCTCGATCCAGCGCCGGAAGCCGTAGGCCGTCGTGACGATGACGACGTCGGGGCGGCAGTCGATGACGGCGCGCGTGTCACCGATGAGGATCTCGTCCTCCTCGACAGGGGCGATGCGCACGGCCGGCGCGTGCAGCACCTCGGCGCCGCGGCGCACGAAGGCGTCGATGAGGTCTCCCGACCGCCGGTCGGACGTCACGGCGATCCGGAAGCCGTCGAGCACCGGACCGGTGGGGTCCACGCGCACGGCGTCGGGATCGGGTCCCGTCAGCTGGGCCGACCACGCCGTGGGCGGGTGGCTGCCCCGCGCTACCCCGGCTGCTCGCGTGGACGAGACGCTCGGCTCGCTCACGCGACGACGTCCATCGCGAGGCCGTCGGCGCCCCGGGCCCCCACGCGACGCGCCCAGACCTCGGTCTGGCGCACGACCTCGCCGACGACGATGACCGACGGCGACGACGCCCGGGCCCGGGCGACGAGGTCGGGCAGCGTGGCGAGGGTCCCGACGATGCTGCGCTGGTCGGGGGTGAAGCCGCGCTCGACGACGGCAGCCGGGGTGTCTGCGGCGAGTCCGGCCCGGGCCAGGGCCGTCGTCAGCGGGACGAGGTTGTGCATCCCCATGAGGAAGACGACGGTTCCCCCGAGTCCCGCGAGCGCGCGCGCCTGCTCGGGCTCGAGCGGCACGTGGCCCGACACGACGGTGAAGGCGTGGCTGACACCGCGGTGGGTCACCGGTATGCCGGCACTCCCCGGCACGCCGACGGCCGACGAGACCCCGGGCACGACCGTCACGGGCAGCCCCGCCTCGACGGCCGCCGCGACCTCCTCGCCGCCCCGGCCGAAGACGTAGGGGTCGCCACCCTTGAGCCGCACGACCGTGAGGCCGGCGAGGGCCCGCGCGACCATGATCCGCTCGATCTCGTCCTGGGGCACCGCGTGGTGTCCCGGCCGCTTGCCCACGTCGACGACCTCCGCCCCCGGGGCGAGGCGGGCGATGTCACCGACCTCGGCGAGCCGGTCGGTGAGCACGACGTCGGCCTCCGCGAGGGCGCGGATCCCGGCGAGCGTCAGCAGCTCGAGACCCCCGGGACCCGCCCCCACGAGGACGACCCGGCCCCGGGGCGCGTCCGGGACCGGCTCGGTCACGACGGGGCACCGTCCCGCGAGCGCGTCACGGACCGAGGCCCACCCGGCTCCGGGCCCGACGAGCACCGCGAGCCGCGCACGTGTGCACACCTCGTGCGTCACGTCCCCCGGCGAGGCGGCGACCGTGACCACGGCACCTGCCCGCTCGTGACGACGCACGACGGGGGCGGTGAGGCCCGGAGGCCCCACGACGAGCACGGGTAGTCCCGTCAGGTCGGTCTCGATCAGCACGGCGTCCTCCCGTCACAGCTCGTGGTCCACGTCGGCTCCCACGGTAGGAAGTGCGTGTTTCGTCTGCGTTTCCGTCCCGCGATGCCCCGGTAACGGCGGACTCACCCGGGCGTACGCGTCCCGTGCGGTCGCCCGACCGGGTCCCGACGCGCGTCCCACGACACCCACGCTCCGACCCGACCTGAGGCCGACCTGACAGAATGAGCCCATGACCAGCCCCGTGCCCGCACCGGCGCCCGTGCTCGTGGCGGTGGCGCACGGCACGTCGTCCGCCGCCGGCCGGTCGGCCATCGGCAGCCTCGTCGCGGCGGTCGCCGCGCGACGCCCGGACCTCACCGTCCGTGCGGCGTTCGTCGACGTGCAGCCCCCGGACCCTGCCGCCGTGCTGTCGTCCATGCACGACGACGCGCCCGCCCGTCTGGTGCCACTGCTCCTGTCGGCCGGCTACCACGTCTACGTCGACCTCGCCGAGGCCGCCGAGCGAGTGCCCGGCACCACGGTCGCACCGGCCCTCGGCCCCGACGACCGCCTTGCCGACCTGCTGCGCGACCGGCTCGTGGCGGCCGGGCTGCGGGACGACGACGCCGTCGTGCTCGGTGCGGCCGGGTCGTCGCAGGCCTCGGCGGTCGCCGACTGCGAGCGCGTCGCCGCCGCGCTCGGCCGGCGCCTGGGGCGAACCGTCGTAGCCGGCTACCTGTCGGCCGCCGAGCCCAAGCTCGCCGACGTCGTTGCAGCGCAACGCGTTCCGGGGCGTCGCGTGATCGTCGCCACCTACCTTCTCGCACCCGGGTTCTTCGCCGACCTCGCCGGCCGGTCCGGCGCGGACGTCGTCACCCCGCCGCTCCTGCTGCCCCACGAACCCGCGCCCGAGGCGCTCGTCGACGTCGTCGTCGAGCGCTACCTCAGCTGACGAGGGCCCAGGCGCCCCAGGCCGCGAACAGCCCGAGTGCAACGTTGACGGCGATGTTGCCGACGGCGTCACGGCGACGGTTCTCGAGCCACAGCTCCACCGTGTCGGCCGCGAGCGTCGACAGGGTCGACAGGCCGCCGCAGAAGCCACCGATGAGGACGAGCGACCACGTCGGCCCCAGCTCGACCCGGTCGGCCACGACGGCTCCACCGACCACCGACGCCACGACGTTGGCGGCTAGCACGCCGAAGGGCAGCGGACGCTTCGTCAGCGTCCGCACGAGCCACGTGCGCAGGAGGGCGCCGATCGAGCCGGCTCCCACGGCAAGCGCCCAGCCCCACCACGCGACCGCGCTCACGCGGTCTCCCTGTCACCCTCGGTGAGCAGACCACCCAGCCACATGCCCAGCGCCGCCGCGGCCACCCCGAGGACGATGCTCGTCAGCAGGCCGAGCGCGACGGCATACCCGGGGGTGCCGTCGACGAAGGCGATGCTGAGCGCCGAGAAGGACGTCAGCGAGCCGAGGCCGCCCGAGGCGAGCATCGAGCGCAGTCGGGGCCGCACGGGAAGCCGGACGAGCACGCCGAGCAGGAAGGCACCGACGACGTTGATGACGCTGATCCGCGGGTCCCAGCCGGCCGCGCCGCTGCCGCCCATCGTCAGGAGCAGCCGAAGCAGCGTGCCCACGGCGCCGCCGAGGGCCACTGCGAACGGGTGCATGGCGCCAGTCTCTCAGCCCGGGCACGGCTGTCCGCGCGAGGCCACGGTCCGGGCGAGCCGCGACCCGACCGTGCTGAGCCGTCCCGACGGCTCGGGCGTCCTCAGCGGATCGGCAGGCCGAGACCGTGCGCTGCCGCCGCTGCCACGTCGGCAGGAAGGACCGGGCCGTACGTCGCGTCGACCGGCCCCGACCCGGCACCGACGGACGGGCTGCCGAACCAGTGACCCCAGCCCATCCCGTGCAGCGGCTGCGGAACGCCCGGCGTGACGAGCGGTCGACCGCCGTCCGGGCCCCACCCGACGAAGACCTGCGACCACGCGGCGGCGGACGCGGCGTGCAGCATGGGTCGACCCCCGTGACCACGCCCGTGACCTTCCCCGTGGCCACCTGTGTGACCGCCCGCGGGCGCCACAGCACCACCTCCACCGCCGACGCCGTGGTGCGACCCTCCGGCGACGGAGCTGCCGCTCGAGCGGTGCTGGAGGTCGGCGTTGTCGTGCAGGCGTCGCGACAGCCGGTCGAACTCCGTGCTGATGCGCGTGAGGTCGTGCTCGACCCGCCGCCACCGCTCGACGAGGTGTTGCAGGTCCGGCCCCTGCCAGGCCCGCTGCATCGTCGACACGGCTCGCTGCCCACGCGCGCGGACGACGTCGACCTCACGGCCGAACGACGCCATCCGGCCCGCCGAGTCGCGCAGCGCGTCGACGTCAGCACCCTTCGAGAACACAGATCTCCCCTTCACCCCTGCACACCGGGCCCATCCTCACCTGCCGGCGCGGCCCCGTGCAATGGGGAGCCCTCCCCGGTTCGACGGCATACTCGGAGCGTCCCGCCCACCGCCCGAGAAGGTATGCCGCTGAGACCGCCACGTCGCTACCTCACCCTCGCGTCCCCGGCCTCCGCCGAGCTCGAGGTGAAGCGGTCGCGCTTCGTCTGCGACGTCGCGCCGGTGCCGTCCGAGGAGGACGCCCGGGCGTTCGTCGAGTCGGTGCGGTCGGCCACGCGGGACGCGCGTCACCACTGCACGGCGTTCGTCCTGGGGCCCGACGGTGGCACGCAGCGCAGCAACGACGACGGCGAGCCGTCGGGCACGGCCGGCGCGCCGATGCTCGACGTGCTGCGCGGACAGGGCCTGACCGACGTCGTCGCCGTCGTGACCCGGTGGTTCGGTGGCACCCTGCTCGGCACGGGGGGTCTGATCCGCGCGTACGGGGACGCCGTGTCCGCCGCCGTCGACACTGCGACGGTGGTGGCGTACGCGCGGCGCGAGGGGCTCGTCGTCACGGTGGGCAGCGCCGACGGGCCCCGCGTCGAGAACGCCTTGCGCGGCCACCCGGGCTGCGCCGTCACCTCGACGACGTGGGGCGCAACCGGGCTCGTCCTCGACGTCGCGGTCGAGCCCGGCACGGGGGACTCCGTGCGCGGGCTCGTCGGCGCGCTCACCGCAGGCGCGGGAGAGGTCACCGGCGGACCCGGGTCGTGGGTCCGGGTCCCGACCCGGTAGCCCTCCCCTCCCGGCCGCCCCCGGTCCCCGCCGGTCCCGCCGTCAGGCGACGGACGCGTGAGAGCATGCCTGCATGGCCTTCCACATCGCCAACGAACCCGCCGCGGACCAGGTCCTCGACGAGCACCCCTTCGCCGTCGTCGTCGGGATGATGCTCGACCAGCAGTACGGCATGGAGCACGCGTTCCGCGGCGGCTACAAGGTGCTGAGCCGCTTCGGCACCCTCGACCCGGCCGCGATCGCCGCCGCTGACCCCGAGGAGTTCAAGGCCATGGCCAGCACTCCCCCGGCGATCCACCGCTTCCCCGGCTCGATGGCGGCCCGGCTGCAGGAGCTCGCCGCCCTCGTCGAGGACCGCTACGACGGCGACGTGACCAGGCTCTGGACCGAGGCGACGACGGGCAAGGAGCTGTTCAAGCGGGTCCAGGAGCTGCCGGGCTTCGGCAAGCAGAAGGCACAGATCTTCGTGGCGCTGCTCGCCAAGCAGCTCGGGGTCCGGCCGGAGGGCTGGGAGGCCGTCGCCGGTGACTACGCGCTCGACGGCTACCGCTCGGTGGCCGACGTCGTCGACGGCGACTCCCTTCTCAAGGTGCGGGAGTTCAAGCAGGCCAAGAAGGCCGAGGCGAAGGCCAAGCAGGACGCCTGAGCCACACCACGCTCCGTACGTATGCCGCTGGGCTCGCTTCTCGTGGAAGCGAGCCCAGCGGCATACTGCGTCTCAGGCGAGAGCTGACCGGGAGCTGACGGGGTCAGTCGGCGAGGAAGCCGAGCAGGTCGGCCCGGGTCAGCACACCGATCGGCTTGCCGTCCTCGACGACGAGTATCGCGTCGGACTCCTCGAGCTCCTTGCGGGCCGCCGAGACGGGTGAGCCGGCGCCGACGAGGGGCAGGCCCTTCTCCATGTGCTTCTCTACGGAGTCGGCGAGGTGCGCCTGACCGGTGAAGAGCGCTGCGAGCAGGGCCCGCTCGCTGACCGAGCCCGCGACCTCGCCGGACATGACGGGCGGCTCGGCCTTGACGACCGGCATCTGCGAGACGCCGTACTCGCGCAGGATCTGCACGGCGTCGCGGATCGTCTCGTTGGGGTGCGTGTGCACGAGGGCCGGCATGTCACCGGACTTGCCGTGGAGCACGGACCCGACCGTCGCCTCGGTGTGGTCGTTGAGGAAGCCGTAGGAGTGCATCCACTCGTCGTTGAAGATCTTGCTCATGTAGCCGCGGCCCGAGTCGGGCAGCAGCACGACCATGACGGCGTCCTCGGGCAGGTCCTTCGCGGCACGCAGCGCGGCCACGACGGCCATGCCGCACGAGCCACCGACGAGCAGGCCCTCCTCGCGGGCGAGTCGACGGGTCATCTCGAAGGAGTCGGCGTCGCTGACGGCGATGACGTCGTCGACGACGGACGGGTCGTAGGCGCCCGGCCAGAAGTCCTCACCGACTCCCTCGACGAGGTAGGGGCGGCCCGTGCCGCCGGAGTAGACGGAGCCCTCCGGGTCGGCCGCGATGATGCGCACGGCGCCGTCGCTGACCTCCTTGAGGTACTTGCCGGTGCCGCTGATCGTGCCGCCCGTGCCCGCGCCCGCGACGAAGTGCGTGATGCGCCCGTCGGTGTCGCGCCAGATCTCGGGTCCGGTCGTCAGGTAGTGGCTGTTCGGACCCTCGGGGTTGTAGTACTGGTTCGGCTTCCACGCGCCGTCGATCTCGCGGACGAGGCGGTCGGAGACGGAGTAGTAGGAGTCGGGGTGCTCGGGCTCGACGGCCGTCGGGCAGACGACGACCTCGGCGCCGTAGGCCTTGAGCACGTCGCGCTTGTCCTGGCTCACCTTGTCGGGGCAGACGAACACGCAGTGGTAGCCGCGGCGCTGCGCCACGAGGGCCAGACCGACACCGGTGTTGCCGCTCGTCGGCTCGACGATGGTGCCGCCGGGCTTCAGCAGGCCGTCCCGCTCGGCGGCCTCGACCATGCGCAGGGCGATGCGGTCCTTCACCGAGCCGCCGGGGTTGAAGTACTCGACCTTCGCCAGCACCGTGCACCTCACCCCCGCGTCCGCGACGACGGAACCGAGCTTGACCAGGGGCGTGTTGCCGACGAGGTCGGCGACGTTCTCTGCGTACTTCACGCGTCCATCCTAGGAGGGCCGTCCCACGGTCCGAGACACGCGGGTGCCCGCCACCGCGCCGGCAGGACGTGCGAAGCGGCACGGAGCGTCCGGCCCGGGCGTTACCGTGGTGGACCCGGTCGAGCATCTCGACACGGCAGAGGAAGGGGGTCCGGCATGGGGCGTGCACGACGCGCGCGCAAGATCGCCCAGGCGGCCGCCTACGGCGGTGGGATGGGGGTCGCCGGTCTCGGCGCGCTCGGAGCCCTCGGCTACGGCATCCTGCGCGGCGAGGCGATGATGGCCCGGAGGATCGTGGGCCAGCACTTCGAGGGCGCACCGTCCGACAGCGGCACCTACGGGGCCGGCTCGGGGACGGCGGTGCGGTTCCTCGTGCTCGGCGACTCGACCGGGGTCGGGATGGGCGCCGAACACCCCCACCAGACGGTCGGGGCGACGATCGCGAGCGGCATCGCCGCCTTCAGCGGCCGCCCTGTCGAGCTGACCAACGTCGCCGTCATCGGCGCCGAGTCGACCGGCCTCGACGAGCAGCTCGAGCGCGGCCTCGCGGCCGTCCCCCAGCCCGACGTCGCCGTCATCATGGTCGGCGCCAACGACGTGACCCACCGCATCGACCGTTCGATCGCCGTGCGCCACCTCGAGATGGCCGTGTGCGGCCTACGGGAGGCCGGGGCCGAGGTCGTCGTCGGCACGTGCCCCGACCTCGGCGCCATCCAGCCCGTGCCCCAGCCGCTGCGCCTGCTCGCCCGCCGCTGGTCGCGTGACCTCGCAGCGGCCCAGACCGTCGCCGTCGTCGAGGCCGGCGGACGCGCCGTGTCGATCGGCGACCTGCTCAGCGAGGCGTTCTCGGCCGAGCCCCATGTCATGTTCAGCAAGGACCGCTTCCACCCGAGCCCGGCCGGCTACGCCCGCGTCGCCGCCGCCCTGCTCCCGACGGTGAGCGCGGCGCTCGACCTCTTCGGCGAGGGCAGTGCCCCCACCGAGCCCAACCTGCGGCGCGGCGAGAGCGTCGGGCCCCTGGCGGTGGCCGCGACCAAGGCGGTGACCCAGCCGGGCACCGAGGTGGCTCCGGCCGAGGTGGGCGGCCAGGCGCGCGGAGCCCACGGACGCTGGGCCGTGCTGCTGCACCGCATCCGCCCCACCGTGCCCGGCGACCCGACAGCGCCGGATGCTGGGACGTCCGGGACGGCACACGCCCTCGGTGACCTGGACCCGGCCCCGTCGGACGTCACCGACCGGACGGACTCGGCCGACCACCCCGCCGGCACCGACGAGCGGCCGGCCGGCGGCCGCGCCGAGGACCCCGTCCTGCACTGACCGGGACATGCTGAAGGGGCCGCCCGCTGATACGGACGGCCCCTTCGCAGGGTGGACGAGGTCAGCTGATCTTCATGATCTGGCTGGCGTCGGGCGCCTTGATGCCGAGGTCGGCGTTCCACTGCGAGAAGTCGAGCTGACCGGGGCTGGCCTTGGAGCCGGTGAAGCGCACGACCTCGAACTTGTCCTTCGAGACGTAGAGCGCGCCCTCCGACTTGCCCTTCTTGTCGGTGAGGACCCAGCAGTCCACGCCGCCGACGTTCTCGCTCGCGACGTCGGTGGCCAGCTGCTGGGGCGTGACCGCGCCGAAGGCCTTCTGGAGGAAGGTGTTGAGGCTGAGGCTCTGGGTCATCGACCCGGCCGAGGACGGCGCCTTGATGAACTTGTCGCCGGCGTTCTGCACCGACGCCGGAGCGCCCTGCTTCTTCCAGAAGGTCGCGTCGCCCTGGATGTAGACGGCGTCGCCGACGGAGATGACGCGCGCCTTGCCGTCGCCCTCGAGCTCGATGGTGATGTCGGCGGTCTTGCCGTCGCTCGTGCCCTTGAAGTCGATCTTGATCGTCTTGCCGCTCTGGTCGACCTGGCCGACGAAGGCGCCCGACGTCGCTGCGAGCGCGTTCGTCTTGGCCTTGTCGAGGATCTCCGACGCCTCGGGGGCGTCGCTGGCGGCCGACGTGGACGAGCTCGCCGAGGCGGCGGGCGTCGACGCACTCGAGCTGGTGGAGCCGGTGGCGGGCGTCTCGGACTTCGAGCACGCGGCGGCGCCGAGGCTGATCGCGATCGCGCCGGACACGGCGACGACGCGGGTCGTGAAGGTCTTCATGGTGGGCGTGCCCCCTGATCGTCGGAGGGTCCGGCGTGAGCGTCCGGACCCGGCCGGCGCGTGGAGGCGCCGACAACTCATCCACCCTAGCGGTCGCCCTGGCGGACCTCGGAGTCGTACCCGCTCGGCGGGAGGCGTCCTCGGTGCGCCCTGTCGGGGCGCAGCGGACCGAGCGTTCGCGTGGGGTGGGCGAGACGCACGTCATGGCCGGTGGCCTGTCCAACCGGCGCGAGGACGTCCTACCATCGTGGGGACTGAGCAAGCGCTTAGTCGCCCGTCGCACCGCCGCGCGGGCCGTCGATGCTGCACCAGGAGATCCCCCGTGACCGAAGCCGTCATCGTCTCGACCGCCCGCTCGCCGTTCGGCCGGGCCTTCAAGGGCTCGCTCAAGGAGGTCCGTCCCGACGACCTCGCCGCGACCGTCATCCAGGCCGCGCTCGACAAGGTGCCCGCCCTCGACAAGCGCCTCGTCGAGGACCTCTACCTCGGCTGCGCCGAGCCCTCGGGCCGGCACGGCTCCAACATGGCCAAGGTCGTCGCCACGCTCCTCGACCTCGACGCCACCCCTGCCGCGACGATCAACCGCTTCTGCGCCTCCTCGGCCCAGACGACGCGGATGGCCTTCCACGCGATCAAGGCCGGCGAGGGCGACATCTTCGTCTCGGCCGGTGTCGAGTGCGTCTCGCAGTACACCGACTGGGCCGGCGCCGGTGGCGCCAAGGAGGACCAGCAGAACGGCCGCTTCGCCGACGCCCAGGCCCGCACCAAGCGCATTGCCGAGACCAACGAGACGTGGACCGACCCCCGCGAGGAGGGCCTGCTCCCCGACATCTACATCGCGATGGGCCAGACGGCCGAGAACGTCGCGACGGCCTACGGCATCTCGCGCGAGCGCCAGGACGAGTGGGGGGTCACGAGCCAGAACCGCGCCGAGGCCGCCATCGGGCGGGGCTTCTTCGACTGGGAGATCACGCCGGTCACGACGCCCGACGGCACCGTCGTGAGCAAGGACGACGGCCCCCGCGCCGGCGTCACCCTCGAGGCCGTCCAAGGTCTCAACCCCGTCTTCCGGCAGGAAGGCACGGTCACGGCCGGCAACTGCTGCCCCCTCAACGACGGCGCCGCGGCGCTCGTCATCATGAGCGACACCAAGGCCAAGGAGCTCGGCCTCGAGCCGCTCGCCCGCGTCGTCTCGACGGCCGCGACGGGCCTCTCCCCCGAGATCATGGGCCTCGGTCCGGTCGAGGCGACGAACCTCGCGCTCAAGCGGGCCGGACTGTCGATCGGCGACATCGACCTCTACGAGATCAACGAGGCCTTCGCCGCGCAGGTCATCGGGTCGGCCGACCAGATCGGCATGGACTACGACAAGCTCAACGTCAACGGCGGTGCCATCGCGATCGGCCACCCGTTCGGCGCCACCGGAGCCCGCATCACCGGCACGCTCATCAACGCGCTCCGCGAGCGTGACGGCCAGTTCGGCCTCGAGACGATGTGCGTCGGCGGCCCTCCCCGCSGGGWGGGTGCCCACTCGACGTTCGGGGCCGGGGAGGTCCTCGACTAGAGGGAACGGCGTATGCCGGCGAGCTCGTCCGCGACTTCGGCCGGGTCAGCGTCTGGCTCGGCCCGGAAGAGGTCGAGGACCATGACGGCCAGCTGCTCCATGACGACGGCCGGGCCGAGGTCGGGCACCGGCTGCGCATCGACGCCACGGGACCCGGCCACCCGGTCGGCGAGCCTCTGGACGAGGGCCCGGACGGACGGCATACGCGAAAGCGCGTGGTCGAGCGGCAGCTGGTGCCACCGCTCGACCACGCGCCGGAGCTCGTCGGACACCTCGTGCGGGGTCGGCGAACCCACGCTCTGAGGTGTCACGAGCGCGTCAGTCGCGCAGACGCGCGAAGAGGCGGACGAACTCGATGTAGAGCCAGACGATCGAGACGATGAGGCCGTGGGCGAGCAGCCACGAGTACTTCTTCGGGGCGCCCATCTGGACCGCACGGTCGATCGAGTCGAAGTCGATGGCCAGCGAGTACGACGCGAGGCCGACGCCGAGGATCGACAGGCCGATGCCGAGCATGCCGCTGCCGCCGAAGCCCCAGCCGTCGATGACGCCGGTCATGAGGAGCACGACCTGCAGCAGCGAGAAGAGGCCGTAGCCGACGATCGCGAAGAAGAACATCCGGCGCGTCTTGTCGTTGACCTTGACGAAGCCGGTCGCGTAGCCGACGTACATGGCCACGAAGACGCAGAGCGTGGCGAGGACGGCCATCTGCACGACGCCGTCGTAGTCCGGGATCGCCGCGATGTACTGGCTGAAGGCGCCGAGGAAGGCACCCTGCAGCACGGCGTAGACCATGAGCAGCGGCACCGAGACCGTCTTCATGAAGGCGATGACGAAGCCGAGGATCAGCGTGCCGAACATGCCGCCGAGCCAGAACGGCAGCGTCATGTCGGTGTTGGCCTCGGTCCAGAACCACGACACGAAGGCCACGGCGACCGTGACGACGAAGAGCGTGATGCTCTTGACGACGACGTCGTCGACCGTGACGCGACCGGTGTCGGCCGGGCCGGCCGGCGGCTGCGCGTACATCTCGTTGAGCTGCTGCGCCGTCATCGCGTCCTGGCCCGCGTAACCGGTCGTCGCAGCCTGGGTGCCCTGCTGCGCCTGCTGCGGGCTGCCCTGCGGCGAGCCGAAGCCGGCGTAGCGCTCCTTCTCGATCTGCTTGTTGAGCCGGTCGAAGACCGGGTTTCCACCTGCCATGTGAGTGCGCTCCTAAAAGCACTGGGTGCCACGACCCGCGACTGGGCGTGGCGACTGTCCCCAAGAGTAAGCGAACGCACCCCACCGGAAGGTTCCCGCGCGCGAGAAGTGCTCGCCCGACACGGGATCGTGACGCGCGCCGCGGTGACCCCGGCGACCCGGCACGACGGCATACTGGGGACCCCGCCCCCGTGGCCCAATCGGCAGAGGCAGGCGACTTAAAATCGCCACAGGTGAGGGTTCGAGTCCCTCCGGGGGTACGTCACGGGCGTCGACTGTCCGGCACGGTTCGGTAACGCCCGGCTCACGCCTTGGCGTGGCACGGCACGCACGCGCCCGCTCCGCCTAGACTGGCCGTCGAGACCGAGGTCCAGGGGCCCTTCCGATGCGCTCCTTCCCGACCTGTACCGCACCTCGAGTGCGAACCCCTCACCACACGAAGGAGCAGCGGGTGCTGGAGCATCGTGTCGCCGGCGCGACGACCGCTGCTCCGCCGCGCGCGGCCTGGGTCGTCGACCCGCGCGTCGTCGACTTCGGTGACCGCCTCTCCGCCGCGCTCCGGCGCACGTGGGCCGACCCGATGGTCCGGCGCGGCACGCTCGGCACGACCCTCGTGGCCGCCGGCTCCGTCAGCCCCGCCTTCCTGCCCGCCGACACCTTCGAGCTGCCGGCCTCGCCGCTCATCGAGCGCTTCGGCCTCGTGTGGCTCGGCTCGGGCGCCGGACGGGTCCTCACGACGATCCTGCTCGCCGTCGGCATGGCCCTGCTCGTCGACGCGTGGCTGCGGATGCGCCCCGTGCACGGCCGCAAGGCCCCGTCGATGGCCTGGCTCTTCTGGAGCCTGCCGATCATGCTCGCGCCGCCGCTCTTCAGCCGCGACGCCTACAGCTACGCCGCGCAGGGACAGATCGTCCTGCGCGGGATGGACCCGTATGCCGTGGGGCCGTTCTGGGTGCCCGGCCCCTTCGCCGACCAGGTCGACCCGATGTGGATCGACACGCCGGCGCCCTACGGTCCGCTCGCACTGCAGGTCCAGCACCTCGTCGTCAGCATCTTCCCGGAGAACGCCTACGTCTCGGCCCTGGCCATGCGCGTGCCGGCGCTCCTCGCGGTCGGGCTGCTCGCCTACGCCCTGCCGCGCCTCGCCGAGCGCTACGGCGTCAGTGGTCGGCACGCCCTCTGGCTCGGCGTGCTCAACCCGCTCGTCCTCATGCACTTCGTCGGCGGAGGCCACGGCGACGCCGTCATGGTCGCCCTCGTGACCTTCGCCCTGCTCCTCGCGAGCCGCGGCCAGTTCGTCGTCGCGGCCGTGACGATCGCCGCGGCCGCCGCCTACAAGCAGACGGCCGTCCTCGCGCTCATCGGCGTCGTCGGCATGGCCCTGCAGGCGCAGACCGATCTCGAGCCCGGAGCTCCTGCACGGCTGAAGGCGATGGTCCGGCACGGCCTCGTCTTCGGCGGCGTCACCGCGGCCGCCTTCACGGCGATCACCGCGGTCTCCGGTCTGGGCTGGGGCTGGATCCCCAACCTCTCCGTGCCCGTGTCGCTGCGCTCGATGCTCTCGCCGCCGACGTTCGTCGGCAGCGTCGTCGAGTGGCTGCTGAGGCTCGCCGGCATGCCCGAGAGCGTGACCTCGGCGCCCGTCCCCATCGCCCAGACGATCGGGCTGCTCCTGGGTCTGGCCGCCATCGCCTGGATCACCTGGCGCGTCGCACCGCGCAACCCGGTGCTCGCCACGGCCGGAGCCCTGCTCGTGCTCTGCGCCTCGGGTCCGGTCATCCACCCGTGGTACCTCCTCTGGGGAGGGCTGCTCCTCGCCGCCGTGCGCCTCTCGGCGAAGCACGTGCGCGCTGTCGTCTTCGTGACACTCTTCTTCGTCACCTACGGCGTCGTCGACGCGACGGTCTCCAACGGCACGTGGGCGCTCGGCGTCTCGGCCGCGCTCTGGATGGCGGCCCGCCTGCGCGCCAACCGCCGTCGCGTGCACGAGCAGGCCGACGAGCCCTTCCTCGCTGCCGCGCTCCCCCGCCGCTGACCCGCCGGTCAGGCGTCGGTCAGCTGCGCCGGGCCGCGCTGAGGGCGATGCCGTCGAGGATGTCGTGCTCGGACGTGACGACCTCGGTGACGCCTGCACGGTCGACGACCCGCTCGACGATGCGGCGCCACACGAGCGCACCGGCGCCGATGACGTCGACGCGTCCCGGGTGCATGTAGGGCAGCTCGGCGCGCCGCGCGCGCGGCATCGCCAGCAGGTCGTCGCAGGCGGCGACCATGTCGGCCGGGGTGGAGCGGGCCAGGTGGATGCGCTCGGGGTCGTATGCCGGCAGGCGCAGCAGGTGCGCCGTGATCGTCGTGACGCTGCCGGCCAGACCGACGAGCGTCGCGACGCCCTCGAGCGGGACGACGGACTCCGCGACGTCCAGTGCGGCGTCGATGTCCCGGGTGGCAGCGGCGACCTCGTCGTGGGTGGCGGGGTCGGTCACGAGGTGTCGCTCGGTCATCCGGACACAGCCGATGTCGACCGAGCGTGCGGCCTCGACGTGGTCGGTGCCGCGGACGAGCTCGGTCGAGCCGCCGCCGAGGTCGACGACGAGGTAAGGCCCGGAGACACCTTGGGCCGCCAGGCCACCCGTGGCACCGGCGAACGACAGTGCGGCCTCCTCGTCACCGGAGACGACCTCAGGCGAGACCTCGGAGCCGTAGTGCTCGACGAAGGCCGCGCGCACACCTTCGATGAAGTCCGAGGCGTTGCGCGCGTCGCGGGACGCCGAGGTGGCGACGAAGCGCACGTGCACGGCGCCCAGCTCACGGCACGAGGCGGCATACTCCCGCGTGACGGCGAGCGTGCGCTCCATCGACTCGGGGGCGATGACACCGGTGCGGTCCACACCGTGGCCGAGGCGGACGATCTCCATCCGGCGCAGCACGTCGGCGAGCGCCCCTGTCAGCGGGTCGACGTCGGCGACCAGCAGACGGATCGAGTTGGTGCCGCAGTCGATCGCGCCGACGCGGACGAGCCCGTCACTCACCCGGGGCTCCCTCGACGCCGGCGTCCTCGGCCGCGTGCAGGGCTGCGCACGACGTCGGCAGCCACCAGTCGTCGAGCATCGCGAGGGCCTCGTCGCCGAGCGGGTTGACGCCCGGACCGGCCGCCAGGGAGTGTCCGACGAGGACATGGAGGCACTTGACGCGGGTGGGCATGCCACCGGCCGAGATGCCGTCGATCTCGGGCACGTCTCCGAGCTCGGCCCGCTGCGCGAGGTAGTGCTCATGCGCCCTCGCGTAGGCGGCGGCGAGCTCCTCGTCGTGGGCGAGCCGCTCGGTCATCTCCTTCATGACCCCGGCCGTCTCGAGGGTGCTCACCGCGCCGGTGAGGCGCGGGCACGTCGCGTAGTACGTCGTCGGGAAGGGAGTGCCGTCGGGCAGGCGGGGTTCGGTGCGCAGGACGTCGGGCTCCCCGCACGGGCAGCGGTGGGCCACCTCGGCCACACCGCGCGGGCGGCGACCGAGCTGGCGCTCGACGGCGTCGAGGTCGGCGACCTCGACGTGGTGGGCGCCGGCGGCGGCCGGTGCGGACGGACGGGAGGGGTCGCTCACGCGGGACTCACTTCTCGGGCTCTCAGGGGCGCCGGGGTTGCCGTGGGTGACGACGAGGTCACTTGGGGCGGTTGACCCCGGCGGTGGGTCGGTCGGCGATCTGGATGGACTGCCACACCTTGCCGTACCACGGCGATGCGGCGTTGGCCATGGGCGCGGCGACGACGGGGCGCTCCGCAGCGGGAGCGCTCGCCTCGTTGGTCGACGGGTCGATGACGGTGTAGGCGCGGTCGCCGACCCGCACGAACTTGAGGCGCTCGCGGGCCTGGACCTCGATGTAGGCGGGGTCCTTCCACAGCGCGGCCTCGCGCTCCAGCTGGGCCACGGTGTCACGCTGGGCGGCGACCTTGTCCTGCATGGCCGCGGCGTCGCCCCGCTGCTGGACGAGCGAGCGGAGGGTGGGCACGATGGTCACGGCGAGCATGACGAGGATGCCGAGCAGGATGGCACCGCGCACCCAGGCCGTCGAGGCCGACGGCGGGGCCGTCTGCGGGGTGCGGGGGCGGGCCGCCAGGGCCGGACGCTCCTTGCCGGCTCCGGGACGGCTCGCGCGCGCGGCCCCGGGACGGGACTGGCCCGGCCGGGTGGCGGACGAGCGGCTCGCGCCCGCACGGCTGGTCGACCGGGCCGAGGACGGGCGACCGGTGGACGTCGAGCCCGACGTCCCGGCACCGGCCCCCGGCTTCGACGTGGCCTTCGGACCGGGCTTCGCACCGGGGGCCTGCCGGGGGGAGGCCGGTCGCGCGCCACCGCCCGAGCGGCCCGTCGACGACGGGCGGCCCGGGCGGGACGGCGTGCGGTCGGCCACGAGCTCAGCCCTCGGCGCCGAAGCGGCTCGCGTCGAATCGCGGGAAGGCGCCCGTGCCGGCGTAGACGGCGGCGTCGTCGAGCTCCTCCTCGATGCGCAGCAGCTGGTTGTACTTCGCGACGCGCTCGGAGCGGGCCGGGGCACCGGTCTTGATCTGGCCGCAGTTGGTGGCGACGGCGAGGTCGGCGATCGTGACGTCCTCGGTCTCGCCGGAACGGTGGCTCATCATGCAGCGGTAGCCGTTGCTCTGCGCGAGCGTCACGGCGTCGAGCGTCTCGGTGAGCGTGCCGATCTGGTTGACCTTGACGAGCAGCGCGTTGGCGGTGCCGGTCGAGATACCTCGACCGAGTCGCTCGGGGTTGGTGACGAAGAGGTCGTCGCCGACGATCTGCACCTTGGAGCCGAGCAGGTCGGTCATGGACTTCCAGCCGTCCCAGTCCTCCTCGTTGAGGGGGTCCTCGATGGAGACGAGCGGGTAGGCCTCGACGAGCTCGGCGTAGTAGGCGATCATCTCGTCGGCCGACTTGCTCGCGCCCTCGAAGGCGTAGGAGCCGTCCTCGAAGAACTCGGACGCCGCGACGTCGAGCGCGAGGGCGATGTCACGGCCCGGCTCGTAGCCGGCGGCCTTGATCGCCTCGAGGATGAGGTCGAGGGCGGCACGGTTGGACTCGAGGTTCGGGGCGAAGCCGCCCTCGTCGCCGAGGCCGGTCGCGAGACCGCGCTCGTGCAGGACCTTCTTGAGCGCGTGGTAGACCTCGGCGCCCCAGCGCACGGCCTCGCGGAAGGTGGGCGCGCCGACGGGCGCGATCATGAACTCCTGGATGTCGACGTTGGAGTCGGCGTGCGACCCACCGTTGAGGATGTTCATCATCGGGACCGGGAGCACGTGGGCGTTCGGGCCACCGACGTAGCGGAAGAGCGGCAGGCCGGCCGACTCGGCGGCGGCGTGCGCGACGGCGAGCGAGACGCCGAGGATCGCGTTGGCGCCGAGGTTCTCCTTGTTGGCGGAGCCGTCGAGCGCCATCATCTCAGCGTCGATGAGGCGCTGCTCGCTCGCGTCGAAGCCGACGAGGCGCGGGTTGATCTCCTCGATGACCGCGTCGACGGCCTGCTCGACGCCCTTGCCGAGGTAGCGGCCCTTGTCGCCGTCACGCCGCTCGGACGCCTCGAAGGCCCCGGTCGAGGCGCCCGACGGGACGGCCGCGCGAGCGAACGTGCCGTCGTCGAGACGGATCTCGACCTCGACGGTGGGGTTGCCGCGCGAGTCCAGGATCTCGCGGGCGCCAATCTCCTCAATGCTGGCCACTTGGCTCTCCTGTGCTGGTGCTGCTCATGGGTGCTCATGGAGTGCTCGGCGCGGACGAGTCGCAGCGCTGCGAACCCCCCGCGCACCGAGCACAGGTGCTGGGGACGAGCCTAGCCCGTGGGGTCTCCGGGCCGGTGGAGCGACCCGGCATACGGGCAGGTGGAAGGGCACGTGGGGCAGACCGGGACGTATCGGGCACGGGGACAAACCGGGGTCCTTCCGACCAAACATTTTTACTACTTCCTTACCAAAGGCTGACCGGGAGAAGGCATACTCACAACTAGCCATCCGGGGGGGTGGAGCTGGTCGTGAATAGGGCACCAGTGGGTGCCGGGGGTGGGGTGTTGTCATGGGTCAACCCATGCGCGAGTCGGGGGTTGTTCTACTGAATGTGAGCGCGCGTCCGGTGACGCAGCCGCTCAGCGAGAGGGGCCGGGGGCAGCGTCTGCTGCAGCTCGGGATCGCCGGTGGTGATCTGGTCATCATCACGGCGGCGACCGCGCTGGCGGCCGTCGGACGCACGAGTCTCGACGTCTTCAACGCCGCGAACGACGTCAACCAGGTCGCCCAGTCGGTCGGCCTGTGGATCGTCGCCGCGTGGATGGTCGCCAACCTCGCGCTCGGGACGTACACGAGCAGCCACCTGGGGGTCGGCACGATCGAGTACGCCCGGGTGTGCAGCGCGGCCGGCCTCACGGCCGGGGCCATCGGGATCCTCAGCTACCTGACGAAGTTCAACCTCTCGCGAGGCTTCTTCGTGCTGATCTTCGCGATCGGGGTCCCGCTCGTGCTGCTCTGGCGGTGGTACGCCCGCCGGCTCGTGCACCGGGCCCACGCCCACGGCCACCTGCTGACCCGGGTCCTCATCTCGGGCTCGGCCTCACACGTCGACGACGTCGCCGCGGTGCTCGAGCGCGAGACGTGGCTCGGCTACCGCATCGTCGGCGCGCTGACGCCCTCGTCGCACCCCACCGCGGCCACCCCGCGCGGCGTGCCGGTCGTCGGGAACACCGGGCAGACCGCGGAGTCGGTCATCGCCGAGAAGGCCGACATGGTCGTCTTCACCGAGGGCGCGTTCCCCTCGGCCGTCGACTTCCGCCGCATCGCGTGGGACCTCGAGGGCCACCACGTGCAGATGGCGGTCGTCCCCAGCCTCAGCGACATCAGCTCCGGGCGGATGGCGATGCGCCCGGTCGGCGGACTGCCCCTGGTCCACGTCGAGCAGCCGCAGAGCCTGGGCGCCTCACGTGGCCTCAAGCGCGCCTTCGACTTCGCCGGAGCGACGCTCCTGCTGCTCGTCGCGGCGCCCCTGATGATCCTCGTCGCGATCGCCACCAAGCTCCAGGACGGCGGACCGATCCTCTTCCGGCAGACCCGCGTCGGCCGCGACGGCGAGCTCTTCGAGTGCCTCAAGTTCCGCAGCATGGTCATCGACGCCGAGGCCAGGCTCTCCGGCATCTCGCACCTGAACCAGAACGCCGACGGCGTCCTCTTCAAGGCCCAGGCCGACCCGCGCATCACCCGGGTCGGCGCGTTCATCCGCCGCTACTCCATCGACGAGCTGCCCCAGCTGATCAACGTCGTCAACGGCGACATGAGCCTCGTCGGCCCCCGACCCGCCCTACCCGCCGAGGTGCGTCGCTACGTGCCCGACGTCCAGCGCCGCCTCCACGTCAGACCCGGCGTGACCGGCCTCTGGCAGGTCTCCGGACGCAGCGACCTGTCCTGGGAGGACACCGTGCGCCTCGACCTCTACTACGTCGACAACTGGTCCATCGTCCAGGACCTGTCGATCATGGCCAAGACCATCCACGCTGTCTTCGCCTCGCGCGGCGCCTACTGACGCGCATCCTCTGCCCGGTGAGTTCCGCGACCGCACCCCGGTGACGTGGCCCTCACCGTTCGTCCGGCGTGGGCCGGCACGACCCCGAGGGCGTATGCCGTCCGGCCGGCTCAGACGTCGGCGTCGGCGTCGAGGTCTGAGTCGGCGTCGGAGTCGGCGTCCGGGTCCGTGCTGGCCGCGCTGGCGGCCTCCAGAGCGCGCAGGGTCTGGCGGAGGGCGGCCTCCGCGTCGATGCCCTCGGCCCGTGCCGTGCGGACGAGGTCGAGCAGCTGCGCACCGAGCCCCCCACCAGCGACGGCGGCGTCGACGAGGTCCTCGCGGCCCACGCGACGCAGGCGGGAGACGTACTTCTCGGCCCGGGCCAGGGCCGGCAGCGAGCTCGGGACGCCCTCGACCGGGTGGGTGCGGTGCTGCTTCTCGTCGGCCTTGATCGACTCCCAGTTGGCCTCGACGGCGTCGGCCGTGTCGGCCTCGACGTCGGCGAAGACGTGCGGGTGTCGCCGGACGAGCTTGTCGACGAGACCGCCGGCGACGTCGTCGATGTCGAACGGCTCGCTCGGGTGCTCCTGCGCCACGCGGGACTGGAACGCGATCTGCAGCAGCAGGTCGCCGAGCTCCTCCTGCATGTGCGATGGATCGCCGCTCTCGATGGCCTCGATGGCCTCGTGCGCCTCCTCGAGGAGGTAGGGCACGAGGGAGTCGTGGGTCTGCTTCGCGTCCCAGGGGCAGCCTCCGGGTGACCGGAGCCGGTCCATGACGGCGACGACGTCGAGCAGCCGGGCACCGGGCACGTCGAACGAGCCGATGAGCAGCTCGACCTCGGGCGGCTCGGGCAGCCGGGTCACCTCGACGGCGACGGCGTCGCTGAGGCCGGGGTCACCGTCGGAGGAGCCGACCCACACGACGTCACCCGCCTCGGAGGCGGTGACGAGGTCGCGCGCGAGGTCGGCCGGGTGACCGTCCTCGCGGGGAAGCACCGCGATGCCGGCCTCGACGAGCGCGGCGACCAGCGGCTCGTCGGGACGGCCCCACACGGCATACGCCCGCTCGAGGCTCTGCCACGCCTCACGGGTCAGCAGACCCGGGGCGATGCGTGGGGTCGTGACGAGCAGGACGACGCGGGCGGTCACGACGGAGGGCTGCGGAGGTCTACTGGGCCGGGGCCGTGGCCGGGGCGGTGACCGGGGCGGTGTTGCCGCCCGGCTTGACCCAGTTGGGCGTCTGCTGACCGATGGTGAAGTAGACGGGCCCCTCGGCGGACTGCACGACGGAGCCGTACTTGGGGTTGACGCTGATGTCGGCCTTCTTGAGGTCGGCGCGGTAGGCGGCGACGTCGGCGGGCGTCATCTTCTGCGACTGGATGAGGGCGACCGCCGCGACGAACTCCTTCGTCGTGTCGGTGGCGTCGGGGATGGAGGAGATGACCGAGGCGTACGTCTCGTCGGGCTTCCAGCTGCCGGACTTGCCGACGACGTCCTTGAGCAGGGGCGCCGCGACGAGGGCGGTGACGACGATGTTCTCGGCGAAGTCGAGCTTGGCCGCCTTGAGCTGGTCGTACGTCTCACGCACGTCGGACTCGTGGATGACCTCGCCGTTGACGACGGCGGCGGCCTGCTGGCGCGTCTCGAAACCGCACCCGCCGAGCAGCGACACGGCGCCGAGCGCGGCGATGCCGACGACAGCCACGCGCTTCGCGGGTTGAGCAGACCAAGCCTTCACTGATTTCCTCCTCTGGCGGATGCGTCTGACATCCTACGGTGCTGCCACGCGGGTTTTCGCCGCGCCCGACGAAGCGCCCGCCGAGGCCCTGGCCGCGGCTCCCGACGCGGCGGCGATGTCGTCGAGCAGGACGGCCGTGATGAGCTGCCGTGCCCACGTCAGCACCTCGACGTCGCGGAGCGGCTTGCCACCCACCCGGGCCGTCATCGGGGCCGGGACGAGGATGGTGCCGAGGGCGTCCTTGACGAGCGTGCCCGGGTAGAGGCGCATGAGCCGCAGCTGCTGGCTCTCGCGGAGGTCCTTGACCGGGCCGAAGCGCACGACCTTGCCCTGCACGCCGATGTCACCGATGCGCGCCTCGCGGGCCACGACGCGCAGCCGCGCGACCTCGAGGAGGTTCTCGACGGGCTTCGGCGGTGCGCCGTAGCGGTCGCGCAGCTCGGCCTCGATCTCGTCGACGGCCTCGAACGTCTCGACCGTCGCGAGCTTCTTGTACGCCTCGAGACGCAGCCGCTCCCCCGGCACGTAGTCGTGCGGCAGGTGCGCGTCGACGGGCAGCTCGATCTTGATCTCGGCCGGCAGGTCGACTGCGTCGCCGCGGAAGTCGGACACGGCCTCGCCGATGAGCCGCACGTAGAGGTCGAACCCGACGCCCTGGATGTGGCCGGACTGCTCGCCGCCCAGCAGGTTGCCGGCGCCGCGGATCTCGAGGTCCTTCATGGCCACGGCCATGCCCGAGCCGAGGTCGGTGTTGCTGGCGATGGTGCGCAGACGGTCGTGCGCCGTCTCGGTCATCGGCTTCTCGGGCGGGTAGAGGAAGTAGGCGTAGGCCCGCTCGCGGCCACGGCCGACGCGACCGCGCAGCTGGTGCAGCTGGGACAGGCCGAGGACGTCCGAGCGCTCGACGATGAGGGTGTTGGCGTTGGAGATGTCGAGGCCGGTCTCGACGATCGTCGTGCAGACGAGCACGTCGAAGCGCTTCTCCCAGAAGTCCTCGACGACCTGCTCGAGCTTGTGCTCGCCCATCTGGCCGTGCGCGGTGGCGATGCGCGCCTCGGGGACGAGCTCGCGCAGGCGTGCCGCCGCCCTCTCGATGCTGCTCACCTTGTTGTGCACGAAGAAGACCTGGCCCTCGCGCAGCAGCTCGCGGCGCACCGCCGCCGTGATCTGCTTCTCGTCGTAGGCGCCGACGAAGGTCAGCACCGGGTGGCGCTCCTCGGGCGGCGTTGCGAGCGTGGACATCTCGCGGATGCCGGTGACGGCCATCTCGAGCGTGCGCGGGATCGGCGTGGCCGACATCGACAGGACGTCGACGGCCGTGCGCATCGTCTTGAGCAGCTCCTTGTGCTCGACGCCGAAGCGCTGCTCCTCGTCGATGATGACGAGCCCGAGGTCCTTGAACGTGACGTCCTTGGCGAGCAGGCGGTGCGTGCCGATGACGAGGTCGATGGTGCCGTCGGCCATCCCGGCCATGACGTCCTTGGCCTCCTTGTCGCTCTGGAAGCGGGAGAGGGAGGCGACCTTGACCGGGAACTGCGAGTAGCGCTCGGCGAAGGTCTGCTGGTGCTGGCTCACGAGCAGGGTCGTCGGCACGAGGACCGCGACCTGCTTGCCGTCCTGGATGGCCTTGAACGCCGCGCGAACGGCGATCTCGGTCTTGCCGTAGCCGACGTCGCCGCAGATGAGCCGGTCCATCGGGACCTGCTTCTCCATGTCGGCCTTGACCTCGTCGATGCTGATCAGCTGGTCCGGGGTCTCGACGTAGGCGAAGGCGTCCTCGAGCTCGCGCTGCCACGGGGTGTCGGGCGCGAAGGCGTGTCCCTTCGTGGCCTGGCGGGCGCTGTAGAGACGGATGAGGTCGGCCGCGATCTGCTTGACGTAGCGCTTGGCCCGCGACTTCGTCTTGGACCAGTCGGAGCCACCCATCTTGTTGAGGGTGGGCTCCTCGCCACCGACGTACTTCGTCACCTGGTCGAGCTGGTCGGTGGGGACGAAGAGACGGTCACCGGGCTGGCCCCGCTTGCCCGGGGCGTACTCGATGACGAGGTACTCGCGGGTCGCGCCGGCGACGGTGCGCTGCATCATCTCGACGAAGCGGCCGACACCGTGCTGCTCGTGGACGACGTGGTCACCGGGGCGCAGCTGCAGCGGGTCGACCTGGTTGCGGCGCCGCGACGGCATACGACGCATGTCCTTGGTGGACGTGCCGCTGCCGGGCTGCCCGGTGAGGTCGGTCTCGGTGAGCACCTCGACGCGGGCGCCCTCGTGGACGAAGCCGCGGCCGAGCGTGGCGGTCGTGACGTGGACCCAGCCCGGCTCGAGCGCGTCGTCGCGGGTGGTGTCGAGGGGACGCACGGCGACCTCGTGCTCGCCCAGCACCTCGGCGACGCGCTTGGCGAGGCCGGGGCCCTCGGTGACGACGGCGACGGCCCAGCCGTCGGCGACCCGCTCGCGCAGGTGCTCGACGGCGCGGTCGGTGTCGCCGCGGAAGGCCTCGGGGTCGGTGGTGCGCACGGCGAGGCGCTCGTCGACGTCGTCGTCCTCGATGACGAGGTCGGCGTCGGCCGCGAAGGGCGTCAGCGTCCACCAGGGGCGACCGGACCGTTCGGCGAGGGCACGGACGTCGGCGAGCGACCAGTAGGACGCACTGCCGAGCAGCGACTGGAGGTCGACGGGCACCTGGTTGCCGGCGGCGGCGTTGGCCCAGCTCGCCTCGAGGAACTCCTCGCTCGTCGCGACGAGGTCGTGGGCGCGGCGGCGGACCCGCTCGGGGTCGGCGAGCAGCACGATCGAGCGCTCGGGCAGGACGTCGAGCACCGACTCCATGCCGTCGACGAGCGCCGGGGCGAGGGACTCCATGCCCTCGACGGCGATGCCCTCGGCGACCTTCGACAGCATCTCGGCGACACCGGGCAGCTGGTCGGCGAGGGCCCGCGCCCGGGCGCGCACGTCGTCGGTGAGCAGCAGCTCGCGGCAGGGCGGGGCCCAGAGCCCGTGGTCGGCGATCTCGAGGGAGCGCTGGTCGGCGACCTTGAACCAGCGGACCTCCTCGACGGTGTCGCCCCAGAACTCGATGCGGACCGGGTGCTCCTCGGTCGGCGGGAAGACGTCGAGGATGCCTCCTCGCACGGCGAACTCGCCGCGTCGCTCGACGAGGTCGGTGCGGGTGTAGGCGGCGCCGACGAGGGCGTCGACGACGTCCTCGAGAGGGCGCTCGTCGCCGGCACGCAGCGCGACGGGCACGAGGTCGCCGAGCCCCTTGGTCAGGGGCTGGAGGACGGCGCGCACAGGTGCCACCACGACCGAGAGCGGGCCGTATGCCGGGTCGTCGGGATCGGGGTGGGCGAGCCGCCGCAGCACGGCCAGTCGCCGACCCACGGTGTCGCTGCGGGGCGAGAGGCGTTCGTGCGGCAGGGTCTCCCACGACGGGAAGACGGCGATGCGGTCGGCGGGGAGGAAGAGGCCCAGGGCGCTCGCGAGGTCGTCGGCCTCGCGCGTCGTCGCCGTGACGACGACGAGCGGGGCGGGCTCGGTGGCCGACGGGTCGGTCGACGCGGCTGCGGACCCGTCGGCCCGCTGGGCCAGCGCAGCGACGAGGAACGGCCGGGTGCCGTCGCTCGCGGAGACGTCGACGAGACGGGCCCGCCCGACCTGGTCGAGGACGTGGCGGACATCGGGAAGCGCCCTGAAGGCGGACAGCAGTGGGTGCGGCATCAGGTCCTCCAGTCTAGGTCGGTGCGGCGACAGCCGTGACGCCGGTGCGGGCGCCCGCTCGGTGGAGGTCGACGGGGCCGCGGCCCGAGGGTCACGGGCCGTCAGCGTGGTGCGTGGAAGCGCTGCTGGGCGTCGAGCAGCCCGACCTCGATGAGCGCCTCGACGGCATCGGCCCCCTCGTCGACGAGGAACGGCAGCACCTCGGTGCGCTCGGCCTTGGAGAAGTCCTTGAGCACGAAGTCGGCCGGGTCCTGGCGGCCGGGCGGGCGCCCGATGCCCAGGCGGACGCGAAGGTAGTCACGGGTCCCTAGCGAGCGCGAGATGGAGCGCAGCCCGTTGTGGCCGCCCTCACCGCCACCCTGCTTGAGCCGGACGAGGCCCGCGTCGATGTCGAGCTCGTCGTGCAGCACGACGATGTGGTCGGTGGGCACGTCGTAGTACTTCGCGAGCCCCGCGACGGCCGACCCCGACTCGTTCATGAACATCGAGGGGACGGCGAGGACCACCTTGGGGCCGCCGACCCGCAGGCGCGCCTCGGCGACGCGGGCCCGGGCGGCCTTGTGCGCCTTGAACGTGGCGCGACCACCCGTCGCCCGACCGGCGACCTCCTCGACCGTCATGGCGCCGACGTTGTGCCGGTTGCCGGCGTATCCGGGCCCGGGATTGCCGAGTCCGACGACGAGCCAGGTGTCCATGCGGTCCTCGATCGGTGGGTGCTGGGTGGGCGACGAGCCCGCGGGTCAGGGGCGGTCGTGCTGGTGGTGCGGGCACGGGCCCCGCCGAGCCGGAGCTCGGGCGGGACCCGTGGACGCGTGGTGTGGCGCGCGGCGCCACGGAAGGGAGAGGAGGCTCAGGCCTCGTCGCCCTCGGCCTTGGCGTCGTCGCCCTCGGCGGACTCGCCCTCGGCGGCGGCCTCGGCGGCCTCCTCGTCGGACTCCTCGCGCTCGATGCCGGCCTCGGCCTCGGCCTCGGCGAGCTCGGCCTCGAGGGCCTCGGCGGAGATGGCCTGCGTCACGTTGACGACGAGAGCCTCCTCGTCGGTGACGAGCGTCGCGCCCTCGGGCAGCTCGACGGCGCCGGCGAGGATCTGCGTGCCGGCCTCGAGGCCCTCGACGGAGACGACGACGTTCTCGGGGATGTTCGTGGCGAGCGCCTCGACCTGGAGCGTGTTGTGGTCGAGCGTGACGACGGTCTCGGGAGCGGCCTCGCCCTCGAGGTGCACGGCGACGTCGACGGTGACCTTCTCGCCCTTGCGGACGACGACGAGGTCGACGTGGTCGATGACCGGCTTGATGGCGTCGCGCTGGACGTCCTTGGCGAGAGCGAGCTGCTCCTTGCCGTCGACGACGATCGTCAGCAGCGCGTTGGCCTGCTTGAGGGCCATCATCGTGTCGTGGCCGGGCAGCGAGATGTGCACGGGCTCGGTGCCGTGGCCGTACATGACGGCGGGGATGTTGCCGGCGCGGCGGATCTTGCGGGCGGCGCCCTTGCCGAAGTCGGTGCGCTTCTCGGCGACGAGCTTGGTGTTGTCGGACACGGGGGGTCTCCTGGGTATCTCGGATGAGGCGGTCTCTGTGGTCGGCCTCGACGCGGGACGACGCGCGGTTTTCGGCAGTGACGGAGCGGGACGGTCGTTCAGGGCCGCACGCAGAGGCGAACCCGACCATGAAGTGCTCCACGTCAGGCCACCGCGTCGATCACGGACCTCGTCACGCCCTGCCGTGGCAGCCGTGCACCGTCCCTCGCCGAGGCAACTGCTCGATCTTACGGGACGGACGCCCGGGCGGTGAAATCCACGGCCCACGGACGTTCGTGGGTCACAGGGAGGGCGTACGCCGGAGCACCCATGAGTCCGTGAAGCTGCCTCCCGCTCCGCGCACGAAGGAGAAGCGCAGCTCGTCGGGCGTGACGCGCAGGTCGGCGAAGCCGTAGGTCGGGTCGGTGCCGGCGCCCGAGGTGGCGGCGAAGTAGCCGCGCTCGGGGTCGGTGGCCGCGACCTCGCGCAGGGCCACGCCACCGGTCCCGACCGTGGCGAAGACGGTGCCCGCTCCGGCGACCATGGACGTGTCGGCGTCGGCGACGCACGCCGGCGAGTACGACCCGACGGCGACGCGCGCGCACCCCGCGCCCTCGTGCAGCTGCTTCGTGCGCTGGTAGAGGTGCTCGTGACCGGACAGCACGAGGTCGACGCGCTTGGAGACGAGCAGGTGCTGGAGGTCGGGCCCGCTCGAGCAGCCGTAGCGGCCCATCGAGAGGCACGGTTCGTGCATGGCCACGACGACCCAGCGGATGCCGGCCCGCCGCGCTCCGTCGATGGCCGCCGCGGTCCACGCGTAGCGGGCCGACCCCGCCGCATAGCTCCACGTGCCGTCGGGGAAGGTGAGCCCCGGCGAGACGAGCACCACGCGGACGAGCGGGCTCGAGCGCGGAAGGTCGACGTAGTACTGGCGGGCGTAGTCCCCGACGACACCGCCGAGGCGGTCGGGCAGGCAGCTCGCGAAGCGGTCGATGGAGCCGTTGGTGCCGTTGCTCTCGTGGTTGCCGGAGAGCAGCTCGAACGGGAACGACGTGCCGACGCGCGAGGTCACGAAGGAGCACCACGCGCTCTCCCCGCCCGGGGGCCCGTAGGAGAGGTCGCCGAGGGCCAGGTGCGCATCGGAGCCCGAGAGCGACAAGGCCCGGAGCACGCCACCGGTCGTCGCGACGTTCGCGGCGTAGTCACCGGCCGCGGTCAGGTGCACGCGCGCCGAGGGCGCAGGAGCCCCGGCGGTGCCGGGCGGTCGCAGGCCGCCCGTCGTCGGCGGCGCCACGGACGCCGACGGGCTCGGGTCGGACGCCGACGGGCTCGGGTCGGACGTCAGAGCGGCCACGGAGGGAGGCCGTTCGGTGGTCGGGGACGGCGAGGTGCAGGCGGCGGCGCCGGCCAGGGCGAGCATCCCCAGCCCGCACACCACGCCGCGACGCCACTGCATGCGGTCACTCTAGGGCGCGCCGGCGGACCCGGCGCCTGGACCGAGCGGAGTGCGAGGGTGGGAGGCTAGGGCCGCGCGGCCGGCCCGGTGACGGGCTCGTCGACGACGAGACGGGGGCCGCGGGACTCGTCCGCCCGGACCGCCACGAGGCCGCCGACGATGAGCAGTCCGCCGACGAGCTGGACCGGCGTCGGCAGCTCGGCCAGGACGAGCCACGCGAAGAGCACCGCGAAGAGCACCTCGGTCAGGGCCACGAAGGAGGCCACCTTGGGGCCGAGCATCCGCACGGCCGCGATGCCGGTGACGTAGGCGAAGGCGGCGGCGACGATCGCGATGACGAGGACCGGCACCCACCAGTCGACGACGACGCCGCCGAGCGGCACGCGTGCCGCCCCCCGGGACATGTCGAGCACGCCGACCAGCCCCGCGAGGCCGAGCGACGCCGCACCCACCACGAGGCCACCGCCGGCGAGGGCGAGCGGCGGCACGTCGTCGTCGACGTGGTCGGCGAGCAGGAAGTAGAGCACGAGGCAGACGGCAGCACCGAGCCCCCAGAGCACCCCGACGACGTTGATGCTCGCGCCTCCGCCCACGACGTCGAGGACGAGGAGCAGCCCGGCCACGGCGAGCGCCACACCGGCGAGCGTGAGGGGGCGCGGGGCCTGCCGGTGGCGCAGCCAGAGCCAGCCGACGATGAGCACCGGCGCGAGGTACTCGAGCAGCAGGGCCACCCCGACCGAGAGGTGCGTCACGGCGTTGAAGTACGCGAGCTGGCAGCCGGCGACACCGGTGAGGCCGTAGCCCACGACGACCCAGCCGTTGCGGCGCAGCGCCGCCCACCGACCGCGCAGCGACCACAGGGCAGGGCCGAGGAGGACGACGGCGGCCAGGGTGATGCGCATCGTCACGACGGCACCGGGCGACCAGCCACCGACGAGCAGCGACTTGCCGAAGGCACCGGACGTCGCGAAGGCCGCGGCCGACGCGAGGGCGACCCCGAGGCCGACGAGCGGGTGGCGGGCCGGCCGCGACAGGGGCACCGCAGCCCCGTCCGTCTTGCCGCTCCCCACGGCGCCGACCACCGCAGGCTCTCCGACCACGACCCGCTCCGCCATGACAGTTCCTCGCCGCTCCCGCCGACGGGCTCGCGTCGAGCGAGCATCATGTCAGCACCGAAATTGATTACACTCATGACGGTAGCGACCGCATCCGTCAGGAGTCAACATGCTTTTCACCCATGACACCGATGTCGCCCTCGCCGCTGCCGCAGCCCTCGTCAACACGATGCCGGGCTCGGTCCCCGGCGACGGTGACCCCGACCGCCTGACCTCCCTAGAGGAGCTCGAGTCGCTCTACCGCGACCAGGGGTGGACCGGCCGCTTCGACCGCGACGCCGCTGAGCTCGCAGCGGTCCGCGCGCTGCGGCCCCGGCTGCGCGGCTTCTGGGACGAGGACGAGGCCGGCGTCGTGACCCTCGTCAACGAGCTGCTCGCCGAGGCCCGCGCCGTCCCCCAGCTCGTCGACCACGACGACGTGGGCTGGCACGTCCACGCCACCCCGTCCGATGCCCCGCTCGCCCGACGGATGGCCGTCGAGGCCGCGATCGCGGTCATCGACGTCGTGCGCGCCGGAGAGCTCGCGCGGCTGCGCGTCTGCGAGGCCGCCGACTGCGACGACGTCGTCGTCGACCTCTCCCGCAACCGCTCGCGTCGCTTCTGCGAGGGCGGCTGCGCGGCACGCGCCCACACCGCCGCCTACCGCGCCCGCCGCGCCGCGCACGCCTGAGGACCCATCACGCACGGAGGGCGTATGCCGCCGGGTGGGTCCCGGCGGCATACGCCCTCGTCGTGTGGTGGCCGCTCAGGCCTTGCCGTCGAAGAGGCTCGTCACCGAGCCGTCCTCGAAGACCTCGCGGATCGCCATCGAGACGAGCGGCGCGATCGACAGGACCTCGAGCTTGTCGAAGCGGCGGTCGTCGGGGATCGGGAGCGTGTTCGTGACGATGACCTCCTCGACCTTGCAGGCCTTGAGGCGGTCGACGGCCGGGCCCGAGAGGATCGCGTGCGTCGCGGCGATGATGACCCCGGCGGCACCCTGGTCCATGAGCGCGTCGGCGGCCTTGGTGATGGTGCCGGCCGTGTCGATCATGTCGTCGACGAGCACGCAGACGCGGCCCTTGATCTCACCGACGACGCGGTTGGCGACGACCTCGTTGGGCCGGTTGATGTCGCGGGTCTTGTGGATGAAGGCGAGCGGAGCACCGCCGAGGCGTGAGCTCCAGTCCTCGGCGACCTTGATGCGCCCGGCGTCGGGCGAGACGACGGCGAGGTCGAGGTGGCCGTACTTCCTGCCGACGTAGTCCGCGAGGATCGGCATCGCCATGAGGTGGTCGACGGGGCCGTCGAAGAAGCCCTGGATCTGCGCGGTGTGCAGGTCGATCGCCATGAGCCGGTCGGCGCCGGCCGTCTTGAACAGGTCGGCCATGAGGCGGGCCGAGATCGGCTCGCGGCCACGGTGCTTCTTGTCCTGACGGGCGTAGCCGTAGAAGGGCAGGACGACGGTGATGCGCTTGGCGGAGGCCCGCTTCAGCGCGTCGATCATGATGAGCTGCTCCATGATCCACTCGTTGATCGGAGCGGTGTGGCTCTGGATGACGAACGCGTCGGAGCCGCGGACGGACTCCTCGTAGCGGACGTAGATCTCGCCGTTGGCGAAGTCGTAGGCCGACGTCGGGACGAGGTCGGTGCCGAGCGCCGCGGCGACCTCCTGCGCGAGCTGCGGGTGGGCCCGGCCGGAGAAGACCATGAGGTGCTTCTCGGTCGCCTTGTTGATGCCGCTCATCGCTGGGCGTCCTTCGTCTCGGAGGTCTGCGCGGGGGTCTGCTCTGAGGTCTGCTCTGACGTCGGCTCTGAGGTCCGCTCGGGGGTCTGCGCCGGGGTGGCCTGCCCCTGCGCGGCCCGGGCGGCCTCGTCGGTCTTCGTGCCGGCCCGGCGTCGGGCCACCCAGCCGTCGACGTTGCGCTGCTGCGCGCGGGTCACGGCGAGCTGTCCCGGGGCGACGTCGCTGACGACGGCCGATCCCGCGGCGACGTAGGCGCCGTCGGCGATCGTCCGGGGCGCGACGATGACCGAGTTGCTGCCGACGAAGCTGTACGCCCCGACGTTCGTGTGGCCCTTCGTGACGCCGTCGTAGTTGGCGAAGATCGTGCCGGCGCCGATGTTGGCGCCCTCGCCGATCGTCGCGTCGCCGCAGTAGGTCAGGTGCGGCACCTTGGCGCCCGCGCCGATGTCGGCGTTCTTCGTCTCGACGAAGCCGCCGATCTTGCCCTTCGCCCCGAGTCGCGTCCCGGGTCGCAGGTAGGAGAAGGGCCCGACGGTGGCGCCGGGCCCGATCTCGGCGAGCTCGGCCTGGGTCCGCACGACGCTCGCACCGTCACCGACCTCGACGTCGGTCAGCGTCGTGTCGGGGCCGATGACGCAGTCGCGGCCGATCGTGCTGGCGCCGAGGATCTGCGTGCCGGGGCGCACGACGGTGTCGGGCCCGATCGTCACGTCGGCGTCGAGCCACGTCGTCGCCGGGTCGATGACGATCGCGCCGTCGCGCATGGCCTGCTCGACGGTGCGGCGGTTGAGCTCGGCACCGAGACGGGCCAGCTGCACCTTGTCGTTGACACCCTCGGTCTGCCAGAGGTCGGCGACGAGGTGCGCGCGCACCCCGAGGCCCCGGCCACGGGCGATGGCGATGACGTCGGTGAGGTACTTCTCGCCCTGCGCGTTGTCGGTGCCCACCTCGGAGAGGGCCTCGCGCAGGACCGCCGCGTCGAACGCGTACAGGCCGCTGTTGACCTCGCGGATGGCGCGCTGCTCCTCGTCGGCGTCCTTCTGCTCGACGATCGCGACGACCGAGCCCTCCGCGTCACGGATGACGCGGCCGTAGCCCGTGGGGTCCTCGAGCGTCGCCGTGATGACGGTGACGGCACTGCCGGACGCGTGGTGCGCCGCGACGAGTCCCTCGAGGGTCGCGCTCGTCAGCAGCGGCACGTCGCCGTAGGTGACGACCACGGTGCCGGCGAGGTCGCCGGGCAGCGCCTCGAGCGCGCACTCCACGGCGCGGCCGGTCCCCTTGACGTCGTCCTGGTCGGCGACGACCGCCTCGGGGTCGACCTGCCCCACGTGCTCGGCGACGCGGTCGCGCTCGTGGCGCACGACGACGGCGAGGTGGTGCGGGCTCGTGCCCCGGGCCGCCCGGATCGCGTGGGCCACGAGACTGCGGCCCCCGATCGTGTGGAGGACCTTGGGGGTCGTGGACTTCATGCGTGTGCCCTCACCGGCGGCGAGGACGATCACGGCGGTCGGCCGTAGATCGCTCACAGGGCGCAGCTCCTTTTTGGATCGGGGTGCACTCGGGTGCGGACGACCCCGGCCCACGCGGGCGCCGGGGTGCGCCTCGGCCATGCTACTCGGGGGGAGCGAGGGTGCCGCCCCGGCCACGGGCGCGCCGTGACCCCACTCACATCGACGTCCCGCGCGACGGCGTATGCCGGGTGGCACACGGCGCCGGTCGGGTGCCGGGCGCCGGACGGCGCCGATCTCTGCCAACCGTGCGACCATGGGAGGACGGGCCCGTCAGTCCCCCCCTAAGTTGGCGGACCCGGGGCTGGCTCTGGCACCAACTCCCTGCCGAGCGGCCAAGGCGTCGCTCGACCGCGAACCCCCACGCATGTCGGGCGACGCCGCTCGTCCGAGGACCGTCACCGGCCCCTGCTCCCCGGGCAGGAGTCGAACCTGCGTCGCTTGTCCTGATTCAAAGTCAGGCGGGCCCTGCCGGCAGACCAACCGGGGATCGTCGTGGACGTGGACAGGGTAGTGCAGGACCCCGGGTCGCTCCGTCGCGGACTCATGCACCTGCTGGGTGCGCGTCGCCGGTCGGCGTCTCCGGCGTCGGGTCGGCGGTCGGCGGACCGTCGGAGCCGTGGGCCGTGGCGGCGACGACGGACGTCGGATCGGCCGGCGGATCGGCTGGTTGGTCGGCTCCTGGACCGGTCGAACGCAGCTGGCCGTTCTCGGCCGCGGGGCTGGACACCGCGTTCGTCGCCGTGGGGTCCGCCGAGTCTCCGCCAGCCGGAGCGGAGACAGGGTCCGAGGTCGAGGATCCCGAATCGCCTTGAGCCGGAGCAGGATCCGTGGGTGTCGGGTCGGATGGAGCCGGGTCCGAAGGTGCCGGGTCCGAAGGTGCCGGGTCGACCGGCGTCGGGTCGACAGGCGTCGCGTCTGACGGAGCCGCGGGCGCCGGATCCACGGGCGTCGGGTCGGCAGGCGTCGCGTCGGACGGTGCCGGTGCGTCGGGTGCCGGAGCGGCAGGTGCCGAGGGTGCAGGCGCTGGGTCGACGGGTGTCGGGTCGGACGGCGCGGGGTCCGCGGGTGCCGGAGCAGCAGGGGCCGGGTCCGCAGGTGGCGGGGGTGCAGGGGCTGGGTCCACGGGCGTCGCGTCGGACGGCGCCGAGACCGCGGGCGCCGGGTCGACCGGCGCCGGATCGGTCGGCGCGGGATCGGTCGGCGCGGGGTCGGCGGGCGCGGGGTCGGCGGGCGCAGGGAGGAGGGCGAGGTGGAGCACGTCGACGGGAGTCGTGCCGACGTCCGCCGCGACCCCTGAGCCCGGGGTGAGCACCGCCGTGGCGCCGTCGACCGAGGTGACGACCGACGTCGTCGTCGTACCGAGGTCGTGCGCCGCCGCCGGTGCGACCGAGAGGCCGAGCCCCACGACGAGGCCGGCCATCGCGGTGGCGAGGGGTGGCCCGATCGCCGTCCCGGCCAGGATCGACCCGCCCGTCAACGCGGCGACGGGAGTGACGATGGCCGCGCTCGAGACGAGGGCGGTGGTCCCGGCCACGCCCGCCGCGGCCGGCACCGCGAGGACGGCGCCGCCCGCCCCCGCGCACGTGGCCGTACCGGCGGCGGCCGTACCGGCGGCGGTGGCGGCAGACACGGAGGTCGCTCCCGTGGTCAGGCCCGCTCCTGCAGCCGCGCCGGAGGCCGTCGCGCCGGCACCGCTCGCGGTGAGCGTGCCGCCGAGACCGGCGCTGCCCGCGGCGGCGCCTCCGACGGTGGACCCGGCGCCGACCGAGGCGACGGCGCTCGTGCCCGCTGCACCCGCGCCGGCCGTTCCACCCGCAGCACCGGCACCCGCCGTGGCACCCGTGGTCGCACCCGTCGTGGCACCCGTCGTGGCACCCGTCGTGGCACCCGTCGTGGCACCCGTCGTGGCACCCGTCGTGGCACCCGTCGTGGCACCCGTCGTGGCACCCGTCGTGGCACCCGTCGTGGCACCCGTCGTGGCACCCGTCGTGGCACCCGTCGTCGCACCAGTGGTCGCACCCGTCGTGCTCGACCCGGCCAGAGCAGCGAACGCCCCCGCGGGCAGTCCGGCGAGCATCGTCGCTCCGGCCGCGAAGAGGAGCGGACCGGTCAGTGCACCGAACCCGTCGTAGACGCGCTGCAGCTCCCCGGCGAGTCCCGACTCGCGAGGACAGCTGGCCAGGTGCGCTTCGACGCGCGCCCGCTGCCTCTCCGTCAGTCGGCCCCGGACGTGACCGCTGAGATGGTCGAGGGTCCAGCGGCAGTCGCGCGCGTCGCAGACCGGCACCCGGCGCCGCACCCAGGAGTCGAGATAGCGGTCCCGGAGCTCGTCACGAGCGCGCTTCGCGCGCGCGCTGGCCACGTTGGCCGAGACACCGAGCTCGGGAGCGACCACCCGCGGCGGATGGCCCTCGACCATCGTCTGCCAGAGCAGCCGTCGGTCACCCTCGCTCAACCGGAGAAAGGCCTCTCGGACCAGGTCGGTGTCGACGCCCTGCGCGCTGAGGGCCGACAGTCCTTCGTCGGGGCCGGGCAGCAGGTCGAGGTCCGTCGTCGACGTCGGGACGACGCTCATCTCGCGACGGATCGCGTCGACGCCGACGGTGCGTACCGTCGACACGAAGTACGCCCGGAAGTTCGACGACGGTCCCCGCCCCTCGCTCAGGAGACGGAAGAGGCGGGCGGAGGCCTCGGCCACCAGGTCCTCGGCGGACACGCGGCCGCGGTACGGCGTCGCGGCGGCGTGGGCGGCGGGCAGGTGCCTGCGCCAGAGGGCCGCGAAGGCCTCCTCGTCGCCCGAGCGCGCCCGCGCGAGCAGCACGACATCGGACTCCTCGACCCCGGCCGTCGCGTGTGCGCCGGTCATGGTGTCGGACCGTGGTCCCATCGTGTGTGCTGACACTCTGCGGCACCTTTCGCGGATGTGCCTCACCAGTGTGCGCCACGACGGCCGCCCGGTGGGGGTCTTTGCCGAAGTGTCGTCGGGCATGACGGTGAGGTCGATCCGCGCCCGCCCCTTTCGCGTCGAGATCGACCTCACCGGCGGTCTCGCCCGGACCGTGTCCCCACACGGCGCCACGCGCGAACCGCCTCCTCCCTACCAATGACATAGACGTGTCGAGGGGCCGTTTCATGACGGGATTCGGCAAGAAAGTCGGGTCCGGCATCGCCCGTCGCGGCGGACGAGACCGGGACAGGCACAATGGCGGCGTGACCGCCGACCGTTCAGACCGCGCCGACCGCTCCCGCCCTCGCGCCCGGATGACCGGCCCGGAACGCCGCGAGCAGCTCATCGCCGTCGGGCGCAAGCTCTTCGCCGACAAGGGTTTCGAGGCCACGACGGTCGAGGAGGTCGCTGCCAAGGCGAGCGTCTCCAAGCCGGTCGTCTACGAGCACTTCGGCGGCAAGGAGGGCCTCTACGCCGTCGTCGTGGACCGTGAGATCCAGGCACTGATGGGCGGCATCAGCACGGCGCTCGAGGAGCCGGAAGGCGCGCGGGTCCTGCTCGAGCGGGCCACGCTCGCCCTGCTCGACTACATCGAGAGAGACCCGTCGGGCTTCCGCATCCTCGTGCGGGACTCGCCGCCGGGCCAGTCGACCGGGTCGTTCGCGAGCGTCCTCGGTGACGTCGCGGTGCAGGTCGAGCACCTGCTCGCCGCAGAGTTCAAGCAGCGCGGCCTCGACCCCAGGTCGGCACCGATCCACGCGCAGATGCTCGTCGGGATGGTGGCCCTCACGGGGCAGTGGTGGCTCGACCGGCGCAAGTTCAAGAAGGACCAGGTCGCCGCGCACCTGGTCAACCTCGCTTGGAACGGGCTCTCGGGCCTCGACCGCACGCCGCGGCTCGTCACGGTCCCCCACCGCTGACCAACCCACCTCGAGTGAGCGCCCCGTCCCACACGAGTGAGCGCCCTGCCCCACTCGTCCCACCCCTCCTGTGACGGATGGGACGACGGGCTCACTCGACTGTGGTCGGGCGCTCACTCGAGGAGGGGGTGGAGGGTCAGGTGGGGCGGAGGGTCTCGGTCCAGGTGTCGCCGGCGGCGTCGGTGACGCGCACGACGACAGCCTGGGTCGCTCCGGTGCCGGACTGCTCGAGCAGGGCCTGGCCCCGCTCCCCCGCGCACCGCACCGCGGACGTGCTCGTCTGGGCGCACGTCCAGCTGGAGTTGCGCACGGAGAGCGTCCCGGCGCCCGACGCGTTGCTGATGCGTACCGTCATCGAGCCCTCGACCTGGGAGCGCACGCGTACGGAGATCCGCGCCGGGTCGCGTCCGGACACGAGGCGGACCGTGATGGTGGGCGCGACGCCACCCGGCGGGGGCGCCGGGGGCGTCGTGGTCGGCGCCGGGGGTGTCGGGCTGGGGGACGGAGGTCTCGTCGTCGGCGGGGCGGGCGGCGTGGTGGCCGGAGGCGTCGTCGGCCGTCCGGTGGCCGTGCCCGTCGGGGGCGCCGGAGTCGCTGGGGTCGCGCCACCGCTCTCGGCCGACGTCCCGCCTCGAGGGACCGGGGTGCCGCCGACCGTCGAGGGCGTGCTGCCCGGGTCACGCGCCACGTCGCCCGACGACGTCGACGTCCGAGTCGCCGCCGACGGGATGGGCGAGGCGCTGATGGTCCGGGTGGGCAGGCCGGTCGGGGAGATCGGCAGTGAGGTGCCGACGGCTCGTGGGGAAGCACTCGGGACGGCGCCGGCGCCGCTTCCCGCGCCGGCCCCGGGTGCGGCGCTCGAGGCCGTCGCACTCGGAACCGGGGAGGCCGTCGCTGAGGGCGCCGCGAGCGAGGCACCGGGCAGTGCCAGCGCCCCCGCGACCCCGGCCGAGACGGCGAGCCCGGCCACGAGACCGGTGACCCGGCTCGCCACCTGGGCGACGGCATCGGCCCCCGACCCGGCGGATGAAGAGGAGGAGGGCGACGGCACAGGCTGAGCCGCACCCCCCGCGCCCGGGGCGGGCCCCCCCGCGCCGCCGGTGAACCCGGCGAAGCCCGCCGCTCCGGCGCCACCGGAGAGGCCGACGACGGCGGGGACACTGAGGAATCCAGGCGTGCCGAGACCGGCCAGCAGCGCGAGCGGGACGATGAGCGCCGGGAACCCGTCGTGGATGACCCTCAGGTCGGCCGCGATGGTCGCTGCGTGCGGGCACTCGGCGACGTGCGCCTCGGCGCGCTCGGTCTGCCGCTTGGGCAGGCGCCCGCGGACGAGCGCCCCGAGGTGGGTCACGGTCCAGCGGCACTCGTCGGTGTCAGCGGCGGCGAGGCCGCGCTCGGCCCGGGCGTCCAGGTAGAGCGCCCGGAGCGACTCGCGGGCCCGCATGGCGCGAACGCTGACGGCGTTGGCGGTCATGCCGAGGGCCGGCGCGACGGCGCGCGGCGCGGCGCCCTCGACCGTGGTGTGCCACAGCACGCGCTGGTCGCGCTCGGAGAGCCCGGCGAAGGCCTCCCGGACGAGGGCGAGCCCCTCGTCGTCGGTCGCGAGGCCCTCGAAGGGGTCGTCGGCCGGATCGGCGAGAACCTCGAGGTCGTCGGCCTCGGTCGGCACGACCCGCAGGTCGCGGCGGCCCTGGTCGATGGCGACGGACCGCACGGCGGAGAGGAAGTAGGCCCGGAAGTGCTCGTCGGGTCCCTTGCCCGCGCGGATCAGCGCGAGGACGCGCGCGGCGGCCTCGGCGACGATGTCCTCCGGGGCCGAGCGGCCACGGTGACGTCCCGCGACGGCATACGCAGCCGGCAGGTGGCGACGCCACAGCTCACCGAACGCCTCGGCCGAGCCTTCTCGGGTCCGGACGAGGAGGGACACGTCAGGGGCCGAGGCCCATGCCTCGCTCGACCACAAGGTCGCGTCTGCCGACAACCCTTTCGCCCTTCTACTGCCCCGGTGCGGGTCAGTCTGCCAAGCAGCGGGGCGGGCGTCGAGTCGGAGCGCGGGCGTGTGCGAGATCAGGACGAAACAGTCCGGATCGGGCCCTGCGGTGGCACCCCCTTCGGGGTCTGCCTCGACGCGCGGTGGGCAGGTTTCGTCCTTCCGAATGATCCCCTCCACGAAACCACGCGGAAGGACGAAACCTGGCGGCACCACCGAAGACAAACCCGTAGGGGTCACTCCCTCCCCTGACCAAGCGGGAGACCCCTGCGGTGCCGTCATCTGTATGACGTGCCGGGACCCATTTCATGACACGGTTTGCCGAAATGGGTCGAAATGCCGGAAATTGACCCAGACTTTCTCCTCGAGCGAGACGGCTGGCCTCGACGAGACCGGGGCCTTAACCCGGCGAGACCGGCGGTTTACCCGGCGACCCGGCGCCCTCCCCGCCCGTGCGCAGGCCCCCCGCTGTCGCCGGCCTCGGCCATGATGAGGCCGTGCCCCTGACGACGCCGACCCGATGACGAGGCGCTGGCTCTTCGCCGACCAGCTCGGCCCGCACTTCGACGTGGGCCGCGGAGGCGTCCTGCTCGTCGAGAGCCGTCGGGCGCTGGGGCGACGACCGTTCCACCGTCAGAAGCTGCACCTCGTGCTCTCGGCGCTGCGTCACCGAGCCGCCGAGCTCGGTGACTCCGCCGTGCTCCTGCGCACCGACACCTACACCGAGGCGTTGCGCGAGATGGGCGAGCCGGTGCGGGTCCACGAGCCGACGTCGTATGCCGCCGAGCGCCTCGTGCGCCGCCTGCTCGCCACGGGGATGGTCGAGTCCGTCGACCCGACGCCTGGCTACAGCCTGTCGCGCGAGGACTTCGCCCGGTGGGCCGACGGGCGGCGACGGCTGCGGATGGAGGACTTCTACCGCTTCCAGCGGCAGCGGCTCGACCTGCTCGTCGAGGGCGACCGCCCCGTCGGCGGACGGTGGTCGTTCGACGAGGACAACCGCGAGCCCCCGCCCAAGGGAGCCGAGCGGCTCGATGTGCCCGCGCCCTACCAGCCGCGCGAGGACGACATCGACGCCGAGGTGCGCGACGACCTCGACCGCTGGACGCGCGAGGGCCACGTCCGACCCACCGGCGTCGACGGGCCACGCCTCTTCGCCGTGACCCGTCGCGAGGCCCTGGCGGCCCTCGAACGGTTCGTCACGCACCGACTCGGGGCCTTCGGTCCGCACGAGGACGCGATGCTCCGCGGCGACTGGGCCATGGCGCACAGCCTCCTGTCCGTGCCACTCAACCTCGGGCTGCTCGACCCGGTCGAGGTCGCCGACCGCGCCGTGCAGGCCTACCGCGACGGCGACGCACCTCTCGCGTCGGTCGAGGGCTTCGTGCGCCAGGTCATCGGCTGGCGTGAGTACGTCTGGCACCTCTACTGGCACTTCGGCCCGACCTACCGCCGCCGCAACGCCCTGCAGGCGCGGTCGCCACTGCCGGACTGGTTCGACCGGCTCGACGCCGACGCCGTCGAGGCCGCCTGCCTGCAGGACGCGGTGGCGGGCGTGCGCGACCGCGGCTGGGTGCACCACATCCCGCGCCTCATGGTGCTCGGCAACTGGGCGGCGCAGCGCGGCTACGACCCCGACGCGCTGACCGAGTGGTTCCAGACGCGGTTCGTCGACGGCTACGACTGGGTCATGCCGGCCAACGTCGTCGGGATGAGCCAGCACGCCGACGGCGGAGCGATGGCGACGAAGCCCTACGTCTCGGGCGGCGCCTACATCAACCGGATGAGCGACTACTGCGGCGGCTGTCGCTACGACCCCAGGAAGCGGGTCGGCGACGACGCCTGCCCCTTCACCGCCGGCTACTGGGCCTACCTCGACCGCAACGCCGAACGTCTCGAGGGCAACCACCGGATGGCCCGACCCTTGCAGCAGCGCCGGCGCCTGGCCGACCTCACGGAGGTCGTCGCGCAGGAGCGGCACCGCGGTGACGGAGCGCCCTGAGGCGAGATCGCGTCAACGCGGGGTGCGGGCCACGGCGAACGTCCGCGTGAAGGGAAAGAGCACGCCGAACGCACGACGGGGGTATGCCGTCTCGAGCTCGCGCTCGTAGTCCGTGACGAAGGCGTCTCGCTCGGCGCCGTCGAGGACGCCGAGCACCGGGCGCAGGCCGGTGCCCCGCACCCACTCGAGCACCGGGTGCGGACTGTCGGGTTCGGCGGTGAGCACGTGCTGGTACGTCGTCTGCCACACGTCGACGTCGGCGGCGCGGTCGAGCAGGAGGGCGGCATAGGTCTCCGGGCGGGCCACGGCCTGGGCCCGGTCGAGGCCCGGGCGCAGGTCGTCGGCGCGGGGGTGGTGCGCGGCGACCTCGCGCATGAGGCGGTGCGACGGCGCGTCGAAGTTCGCGGGGACCTGCATGGCGAACGTGCCTCCGGGCGCGAGGCTCTCGAGCCACGAGGGGATGAGGCGCAGGTGGCTCGGGACCCACTGGAGCGTGGCGTTCGTGACGAGGACGTCGACCGACCCGCCGGACTCGGTGGGGTCCCAGTCCTCGGCGCTCGCCTCGACCCACTCGACGCGGCCGTCGGCGTCGAGGGCCCGGGCGCGCTCGAGCATCTCGGGAGAGCTGTCGACGCCGATGATCCGTGCGCCGGGCCAGCGGTGGGCGAGCCCGAGCGTCAGCTCGCCGGGCCCGCAGCCGAGGTCGACGACGAGCGCGGGGTCGTCGGCGTCGACGCGCGCCAGCAGGTCGGCGAAGGGGCGGCCGCGGTGGCCGGCGAAGACGGCATACTGCCGCGGGTCCCAGGCGGAGTCGGCCGAGCGAGCGGCAGCGCCCGGGGCGACGGGACGGTCGGGGCCAGGCTCGGCTGCATCAGCCGCAGGCGGGGGCGTGGGCTCGGTCATGTCGTCTCGCTTTCTTTCGATGTCAAGAGTCTTGACGGCGACTACAGTTGGGGGCATGAGCGCCGACCGCAGGCCCGCCGACGATGTCGACGAGATCGTCGCGGCCTGGCGCCGGGAGCGCCCCGACCTCGACGTGTCGCCGCTCGAGGTGCTCTCGCGGGTGTCGCGGCTCGCGCGCCGGCTCGACCTCGCCCGCGGCTCGGCGTTCTCCGAGCACCTGCTCGACGGGTGGGCGTTCGACGTGCTGTCGGCGCTGCGCCGGGCCGGCGAGCCCTACGAGCTGTCGCCCGGCCAGCTCGTGCAGCAGACCCTCGTCACGTCGGGGACGATGACCAACCGCGTCGACCGACTCGAGCGCAGCGGCTTCGTCGAGCGGCGTCCCGACCCCGGTGACCGGCGCGGCGTGCTCGTGCGCCTGACCCCGGCGGGTCGCGACGTCGTCGACTCGGCGATGGCCGACCTCATCGAGCAGGAGAAGTCGTTGCTCTCGGAGCTGTCGGCGACCGACCGGACCCAGCTGGCCGGGCTGCTGCGGCGGATGCTGGCCCCGCTCGAGACCCGGGAGACCCGCGAGACGCGTCGCGACTAGCACGGCTGAGGTCCTCACCCGGTCACCGCTGCGCCTGCTGGAACTCCAGCCGGTTGCCGACGGGGTCGGTGGTGTGGAAGCGGCGCAGGCCCGGGATGTTCTCGTCCCACGTCACCGGCGCCCCCGCCTGCCCGACGGCGAGCGCGAGGGCGGCGACGTCACCCACCGCGATGCCGGGGTGGGCCTTGCGCGCCGGGACGAAGCCCTCCTCGATGCCGACGTGGACCTCGGCGGAGCCGGCCCGGAACCACGCGCCGCCGCGGGCCCGGAGCCGCTCGGGCTTGTCGACCTCGGTCATCCCGAGGACGCCGACGTAGAAGTCGCGCATGGCGTCCTCGCAGCCCGCCGGACCGGACACCTGGACGTGGTGCAGGAACATCTCCATGCCCCTAAAGTATCTTGACATCAAGATACTTTCAAGAGCCCGGCGACCCGGGCTCCGGACAGTCAGCCGACGACCTCCGCGGCCTCGAGCCACTCGAGCTCGAGGTCCTCGCGCTCGGTGACGACGGCCTGCAGCTTCGCGTTGAGGTCGGCGAGGGCCGCAGGGTCGGTGGCCTTCTCGGCCATGTCGCCGTGCAGGCGCTCCTCACGGTCCTGCAACCGCGAGAGCTGCTTCTCGATGCGCGCCATCGACTTGCGCGCCTCGCGCACCTCGGCCGGGCTCGCGGTCGCCGCAGCCTGAGCAGGTATGCCGTCCGGCGAGCTCGATGGGGCAGCCGCGCCACTGCTCGGGGCCGAGGGCGCGGCCGCGCGTGCGACCTGGGCCGCGATGTCCGCCGTGCGCAACCGGAGGTACTCCTCGACGCCGCCCGGCAGCTCGCGCACCTTGCCGTCCCCGAGCAGGGCCAGCTGCTTGTCGGCCACCCGTTCGAGCAGGTAGCGGTCGTGCGAGACGACGACGAGGGTGCCGGCCCAGCCGTCGAGGACGTCCTCGAGCGAGGTCAGCGTCTCGATGTCGAGGTCGTTGGTCGGTTCGTCGAGGATGAGGACGTTGGGCTCCGTGAGCAGCAGGCGGGTCAGCTGGAGCCGGCGTCGCTCGCCGCCGCTGAGGTCGCCGACCCGCGCCTGCTGGCGACCGCCGGGGAAGCCGAGACGCGTCGCGAGCTGGCTCGCACTGATCTCCTTGTCGCCGAGAGTCGTCCACTGCTTGACGTCCTCGATGGCCTCGATGACCCGCCACTGCTCGAAGCGCTCGAGCTCGCGCACCTCCTGCGTGAGGTGGGCGATGGCGACGGTCTTGCCGATCTTGCGGCGGCCGGCGTCGAGCGGGATCTCACCCGTCAGCGCGCGCAGGAGGGTCGACTTGCCGGCGCCGTTGACCCCGACGATGCCGATGCGCTCCCCCGGCGCGAGCCGCCACGTCACGTGGTCGAGGAGGCGGCGCTCGTGCGGCGGCTCGCCCACGGACACCGTGGCGTCCTCGAGGTCGAGCACGTCCTTGCCGAGGCGTCGGCTCGCGAACGACGCGAGCTCGACGCTGTTGCGCGGGGCGGGCTCGTCGGCGATGAGCGCGTTGGCCGCGTCGATGCGGAACTTCGGCTTGCTCGTGCGCGCGGGCGCCCCGCGACGCAGCCACGCGAGCTCCTTGCGCATGAGGTTGGAGCGGCGGTCGGCGACGACCCCGGCGAGGCGGTCGCGCTCGGCCTTGGCGAGGACGTACGCGGCATACCCTCCCTCGAAGGCGCTGACCTTGCCACCCTCGACCTCCCACGTGTTCGTCGCGTAGGCGTCGAGGAACCAGCGGTCGTGGGTGATGGCGACGGTCGCGTTGCCGGGTCGGGGTCGTTTCGTCGCGAGGTGGTCCGCGAGCCAGGCGACGCCCTCGACGTCGAGGTGGTTCGTCGGCTCGTCGAGCAGGAGCAGCTCGGGGTCCGAGACGAGCAGGCGGGCCAGCGCGAGCCGGCGACGCTCGCCACCGGACTTCGGGCCGACGCGGCTGTCGAGGCCACCGACGTTCTGCGCCTCGATGCCGCCGAGCAGGCCCGTCAGGACGTCGCGGATGCGGGGGTCGCCGGCCCAGACGTGCTCGGGCAGGTCGCCGAGCACCGCTTCGCGGATCGTCCACTCGGGGTCGAGCGCGTCCTCCTGGGCGAGCATGCCGATGCGGATGCCATCGGCGCCGCCCTGCTTGGTGATGCGGCCCGAGTCGGCCTCCTGCAAGCCGGCCATGACGCGCAACAGGGTCGACTTGCCACCGCCGTTGACGCCGACGACGCCGATGCGGTCGCCCGTGAGGACACCGAGGCTGACGTCGTCGAGGACGTGGGACGTGCCGAAGACGAGCGATACGCGCTCGAGGGAGATCAGGTTTGCCATCGCTGACTGACCCTACGGCCTGCGCGGGCGGCCGCCGAATCCCGCTCAGCGATGCCGGTCACGCGCAGCGTCGCCGGTCACGCGCAGCGTCGCCGGTCCCGCTCAGGGGTGCCGCAGCGCTCCGGCGTCGGTGAGCCGGCAGCCCACCGTCGAGCCCCCGCGGCTCAGTCGGCGTGGCGAGGCGTCGCCACGACGTGGGCGCCGTGGACCGGGCCCTTGGCGCGTCGCAGGTCGCGGCAGAGGTCGGAGGCCGCGAGCGACACCGACAGGTCGAGCGAGGCCTCGTGGCTCTCGGTGAGGAAGGCGACGGTCGGGCCCGAGCCCGACACGATGCCGCCGAGCGCGCCGAACTCGACGCCCGCGTCACGCAACTCGCGCAGCTGGGGGCGGAGCGAGAAGGCGGCCGGCTCGAGGTCGTTGTGCAGGGCCGCGCCGAGCAGGGCCGGGTCACCCGAGCGCAGGGCGGCCATGAGCTCAGAGCTGACCTGCGGCTCGGGCACGTCGATGCCCTCTCGCTCGCGCAGGCGGTCGCACTCGGCATACACCTCCGGGGTCGACAGTCCGGTGTCGCTGATGGCGAAGACCCAGTGGAAGGTGCCGCGGGCCAGCACCGGCGCGAGCTGCTCGCCGCGGCCCGAGCCCATGGCGTTGCCGCCGGAGAGGATGAACGGCACGTCGCTGCCGAGGGTGGCCGCGAGCTCGGCGAGCTCGTCGCGGTCGAGGCCGAGGCCCCACAGCTGGTCGCACGCCACGAGGGTGGCGGCCGCGTCGGCGGACCCGCCGGCCATGCCCCCCGCGACCGGGATGTCCTTGTCGATGCGGATCGAGAGGCGCTCGTCGACGTCCCAGCGGTCGGCGACGAGACGGGCGGCGCGGACGGCGAGGTTGGCTCCGTCGGTGGGGATGCGGTCGGCATACGCTCCCGCGGCGACGACCTGCCACTCGTCCCAGCGCGCGACGGAGACCTCGTCGTGCAGCGAGACCGCCTGGTAGACGGTCGCGAGCGCGTGGAAGCCGTCAGGGCGCCGGGGACCGACGCGCAGCTCGAGGTTGACCTTGGCCGGGACCCGCACGGTCACCGCGCCGGGCAGGGTCGGAGCGACAGTCATGCGCCCACCCTATGGGCCGACCCGTCGGCGTCAGGACGTATGGCCCCGACGGCGTGCGCGCGGCTCGGCGGGACGCACGCCCTCCGGTCGGGCCTCCGCGATGCGCGCGAAGGTCAGGATGTCGAGCTGTTCGCCGCGGGTGCGCGGGTCGACCCCGGCCGTGACGAGCGCCTGCTCGGCGGCGTCTGCGGACCCCGCCCAGGACGCGAGCGCCCCACGCAGGGACTTGCGTCGCTGGAGGAACGCCGCGTCGATGCAGCGGAAGACGTCCTCGCGGCTCGCGGTCGTCTTCGGCGGCTTGCGCCGGCGCAGCGCGACGAGGCCCGAGTCGACGTTGGGCGCCGGCCAGAAGACGTTGCGCCCGACCCGCCCGGCCAGCTCGACGTCGGCGTACCACGCGGCCTTGAGGCTCGGGACGCCGTAGATCTTGCTGCCCGGCTTGGCCGCGAGCCGCTCGGCGACCTCGAGCTGCACCATGACGAGGACGCGCTCGATCGTCGGGAAGTGCTGCAGGAAGGAGAGCACGACGGGGACCGAGATGTTGTAGGGCAGGTTGGCGACGAGCGCGGTGGGGTCGGGGCCGGGGAGCTTCGTGATCGTCAGCGCGTCGGCCGCGACGAGGCGCAGCTTGTCGGCGTTCTCCGGCTGGAGCGAGCGGACGGTCTCCTCGAGCGCCCCCGCGAGCCGCGGGTCGACCTCGACGGCCGTGACGTGCTTGACGACCGGGAGGAGCGCGAGGGTGAGCGAGCCGAGCCCGGGGCCGACCTCGACGACGACGTCGTGCGGTCCCACGCCGGCCACCCGGACGATCTTGCGCACCGTGTTGGCGTCGACGACGAAGTTCTGGCCCCACTGCTTCGTCGGCCGCACCTCGAGACGCTCGGCGAGCTCACGCACCTGTGCCGGCCCGAGGAGCGCGGCATCGTCGACGGCCGGCGCGTCCTTCTTGCTCATGCGCTCACCCTATGGGGCCGTGCCCGATGGCGTATGCCGCCGGGCGGGTGTCACGGCCCCGCTCGCTCGCGCACCCGTGGACGAACGGACGAGGCCCCCGACCGTGACGGTCGGGGGCCTCTCGTGCAGGGCAACGCCTGGCGTCAGGTCAGGCCTTGCACTGCCACTGCGACGTGCCGTTGTCGGCGTAGACGCGGTTGGCCACGGTGATCTGCTGCTCGCGCGAGGCGAGGTCGGCGCGGGAGGCGAAGTCGCCACCGCCGTAGGCGAGCCACGTGGAGGTGAGGAACTGCAGGCCTCCGTAGTAGCCGTTGCCGGTGTTGATGTGCCAGTTACCGGTCGACTCGCACTGGGCGATGCTGTCCCACATGGCCGCGCGGGCCAGGTTGATGCCCGCACCCGAGGTAGAGCCACCGGTGCTGCCGGTGCTGCCGGTGCTGCCGGTGCTGCCGGTGCTGCCGGTGCTCGTCGTGCGCGGGGCAGCGGCCGGGCGGGCCTTGGAGCCGACGAGCAGGATGCGGTCGACGGGCGCCTTGGTCACCTTCGAGGAGATCTCCTTGGTGGAGACGACCTTGCCGTCGACGACGGTGGTGCGGACCGTGACGGTGCGCACGCCGGCGACACCGGCACGCGAGACCTTGGTCTGGTCGGCGTAGAGGTCGCTCGTCTTCTTCTTCGTCGTGCCGAAGGCGATGGACTCGTTGACCTTCTTGTCCTTGGTCTGCACGCGCTGGACGGCGATCTTGGCACCCGAGGTGAGGCGGGTCGTGACCGGCGGGTTGACCTTGTCGGCCTTGCCGACACGGACGCCGAGCTGCGTCAGCGCCTCGCCGACGGTTGCCGCGGCGATCGTCTTCTTCGTCGTCTTGCCGTCGACGACGACCGTGACGGCCTTGGGAGTGACGATGCTGACGGTCAGGCCCTGGCGACCGATGGTCTGCGAACGGGAGACCGACAGGCGGGCACCCTCACCGCGGAGGCCGAGCGCGAGGAGCGCTCCGTCGACCGTGGCCTCGGTCGTGCGCAGCTGACGCGTCTTGCCGTCGACCGTGAGGGTCAGCAGGCGGGCGTACTTGACGGTGATCGTGTCGCCGTCGCTGATGGGGGCGTCCGCGGCAGGGACGACGACGTCGCCCGGCTTGACCGCGATCCCCTGGCTGTCGAGGACGTCGCCGACCGTGCTGCCGAAGACGTGGGCCGAGCTGGCCGTGCCGTCCACGGAGAGGTTGACGGCCTTGTCGAGCTGGGTCGCGCCGACGGCGCCACCGGTGAGGACGACGGCCGCGCCAGCGGCGGCCAGGATCTTGGCGTTGCGAGAAATCAAAACACTCCGAACGTCGAACGACCCGGGTGCAACGCGCTCTCGATCCGTCCTCCTCACGTCGTCGGAAGGAGGTCGATGCGGGGTGGCAACCGGCCAACAGTCGTCCACAGTGACCGACACACCACGGAAAGGTCAAATTTCGGTAACGGAGACCGGTGTCGGTGGACGCGACGTTCTGCAGTGCGCTAGGCGGTTTGCCCGCTTCGCTCCGCACCCCACGGGCCGTAGACCCGCTCGCTGTTCTCCGAGACCGCTCGACACAGCGCGGGGACGTCGATGTTGAGCACCGCGGCCATCGCCCGGACCGTCACGGGCACGAGGAACGAGGCGTTCGTGGCACCCCGGTGCGGGGCCGGAGCGAGGTAGGGCGCGTCGGTCTCGACGAGGATCCGGTCGAGCGGGATCGCGGTCAGCGCGTCACGCAGGCCGCGCGCGTTCTTGAAGGTCACGGTGCCCGCGAAGCTGAGGTAGTAGCCCCGGTCGACGCACTCGCGCGCCATCGTCAGGTCGCCGGAGAAGCAGTGCAGCACCGTGTGCTCGGGCGCCCCCTCCTCCCCGAGGATCCGGAGCACGTCGGCATGGGCGTCGCGGTCGTGGATCTGCAGGGCCTTGCCGAGCCGCTTGGCGAGGTCGATGTGCCAGCGGAAGCCGTCCTGCTGCACCGGCACCCCCTCGGGGCCGGTGCGGAAGTAGTCGAGACCGGTCTCACCGATGACGCGGATGCGGTCGTGGGCCGCGCAGCGCTCCACCTCGGCATACGCCTCCTCGAGCCGACCGTCCGCCGCGAGGCGTGGAACCTCGTTGGGGTGCAAGGCGATTCCGCCGACCAGCTCGTCATGGGCGTCGATGGCGTCCATGGTGAAGCGGATCCCCTCGAGATCGCACCCGACCTGGACGAGACGGGTCACACCGACGGCGCGGGCGGCCTTGATCGCGTCGGCGACGTCGAACGGCTCGTCACCCTCGCGCGTGATGTCGAGGTGGACGTGGTTGTCGACGACGTCGATGGGCAGCGGGTCCGGCGCCGTCTCCGGCAGGCCCCGCTGCCCCGACGCGTGCGAGGTCATACGGTCGGTGCCTCGTCGGCGACGGTGGCGCTCCCGGCACCCCGACCGGCGCCCTTCGGCGCACTCATCTTCGGCGCGGCGAGCGGGTCGGTGTGGTGCCGCGTGCCACCCGGCGCGCTGTCGCCGAGGCGGGCGCGCTCGTCCTCGACGACCTGCTCGGCGTCGAGCTTGACGAAGACGCCGGACGGCTTGGCGACGGGCGTCCCGACGACGACCGGACGCGACTCCCACCGGGGCGTCGCGGAGTACTCGCCGGTGATGACCGGGTAGCTCCGGGCGTCGTCGTCGAGGTCGGCGACGACCTCCAGACGAGGCATCGGCATGAACTCGCCCTCGCCGCCGAGGACGGCGTGGACGCGGTTCGCCGCGTGGGGCAGGAAGGGTGAGATCAGCGTATTGATATCTGAGACGGCCTGGGCCAGCGTGTGCAGCACCGTCGAGAGGCGCTCGCGCTCGTCGTCGCCCTTGAGCTTGAACGGCTCGGTCTTCGAGACGTACGCGTTGGCCTCCCCCACGACCCGCATGACCTCGGCGAGGGCGGCCTTCTGCCGGTGCCGCTCGAGGGAGGCGCCGACGGTCGCGAACGCGCCCCGCACCGTGGCCAGCAGCTCCTCGTCGACGGGCTCGACGGCATACGCCCTCGGGATCTCGCCGAAGCTCTTGGCGATCATCGCGGCCGTGCGGTTGACGAGGTTGCCCCAGCCGGCGACGAGCTCGCTGTTGTTGCGCTGGACGAACTCGGCCCAGGAGAAGTCGGCGTCCTGGTTCTCGGGGCCGGCGGCGCAGATGAAGTAGCGGATCGGGTCTGGGCCGTAGCGCGCGACGATGTCCTGGACGTAGATGACGTGCTTGCGGCTCGTCGAGAACTGCTTGCCCTCGAGGGTGAGGAACTCGGAGGCCACGACCTCGGTGGGCAGGTTGAGCACGCCGTACTCCCCCGGCTCGCCGCCCTTGTCACCCCTGCCGGCGTAGCCGAGCAGCTCGGCCGGCCAGATCTGGCTGTGGAAGGTGATGTTGTCCTTGCCCTGGAAGTAGTAGGACACGGCCGACGGGTCGTTCCACCACTCGCGCCACCGCTCCGGGGCGCCGACGCGGCGGGCCCACTCGATCGACGCCGAGAGGTAGCCGATGACGGCGTCGAACCAGACGTAGAGGCGCTTGCTCGGGTTGTCCTCCCAGCCCTCGAGCGGAACGGGGATGCCCCAGTCGATGTCACGGGTCATCGCGCGGGGGCGGACGTCCTTGAGGAGGTTCTCGGAGAACTTGATGACGTTGGGCCGCCACGTGCCCGACGCCTCACGGCCCGCGAGCCACTCGCCGAGCGCACCGGCGAGGGCCGGCAGGTCGAGGAAGAAGTGCTGCGTCTCGATGAACTCGGGCGTCTCACCGTTGATCTTGCTGCGCGGGTTGATCAGCTCGTCGGCGTCGAGCTGGTTGCCGCAGTTGTCGCACTGGTCGCCGCGGGCCTCGGGGAAGGAGCAGATCGGGCACGTGCCCTCGATGTAGCGGTCGGGCAGCGTGCGGCCCGTCGACGGGCTGATGGCGCCGCGCGTCGTCTGCTCGATCATGTAGCCGTTGGCGTGGACCTGACGGAACATCTCCTGCACGACGGCGTAGTGGTTGCGCGTCGTCGTGCGGGTGAAGAGGTCGTAGGACAGGCCGAGGTCGGCGAGGTCCTGGGCGATGACGGCGTTGTACTTGTCGACGAGCTCCTGCGGCGTCAGCCCCTCCTCCTCGGCGAGGACGAGGATCGGCGTGCCGTGCTCGTCGGTGCCGGAGACCATGAGGACGTCGTGCCCGGCCATCCGCATGTACCTGCTGAAGACGTCGGAGGGCACGCCGAAACCGGCCACGTGGCCGATGTGGCGCGGACCGTTGGTGTACGGCCAGGCGACGGCAGACAGGACATGGCTCATGGCGAGCAATCCTAGGCGGGCCCCGCGCGGCGCCGCGCGGGAGTATGCCGTCGGCCCCGTCGCCCGCTCCGGCGCGGTCGCGCTGGCGGCTTCCTTCTGGCGCGAGACGCCCTCCTGCGGGTACGACAGAGGCATGACTGGACACATCGCACAGGCAGAGGTCATCGTCGACGCACCGCCGCGTGCCGTCTGGGGCGCCCTGACGGAGCCGGACCGGGTGAGGTCGTGGATGGCCGGCACCACCCTCACCACCGACTGGCAGGTGGGCAGTCCGATCACCTGGCAGGGCGAGATGGAGGGCAAGCCCTACGAGGACAAGGGCGAGGTGCTCGAGGTCGAGGAGGGCCACCGTCTCTCGATGACGCACTACAGCCCGCTCATGGGCCAGGAGGACCGGCCCGAGAACTACCACACCGTCACCTACACGCTGACCCCGACGAGGGACGGCCGCACCACGCTGGCGCTCGAGCAGGACGGCAACGACTCGCAGGAGCAGGCCGACCAGTTCTCGCAGAGCTGGCAGGGCATGCTCGAGTCGCTGAAGTCGACCGTCGAGTCGGACTGAGGGCTCCGCGCCTTCACGAGCGGCCCTGACCCACATCGGAATCGGCGCCGACCCGGAGGGGTCGGCGCCGATGGCGTGCGGGGCCGCAGCGGCGCGGGCTCAGCCGAGGCGGGCCTCGAGCGAGATCGGCACGGCCTTGAGCGCCTGGCTCACCGGGCAGTTGGCCTTGGCGTCCTCGGCGGCGGCCTGGAAGTCCTCGGCCGAGATGCCGGGCACGTCACCGACGACGCTGATCACGATCTCGGTGATGCCCGTGCCGGGGACGAACGTGACGTTGGCGGTCGTGTCGAGCGTCGTCGGGGGCGTGCCGGCCTGCGCGAGACCGTTCGACAGCGCCATCGAGTAGCACGAGGAGTGCGCGGCGGCGATGAGCTCCTCGGGGCTCGTCTTGCCGTTCGACGACTCCGCCCGCGAGGGCCAGTTGACGTCGTAGGTGCCGATGCCCGAGCTCTCGAGGCTGACCTGGCCGGAGCCCTCGAAGAGCGAGCCCTCCCAGTGCGTGCTGGCGGTGCGAGTGGTGCCCATGCCTTGCTCCTTCGCTGTGCTGTCGACTCGGCCGGACGGTCGCCGGCCTCCGAAGAGGGAACGAGAGCAGCCTTGCCCGCTGTTCCCCGGGAGGCAAGGGGTTCGCCTGTCGAGACGGCCCGGCGGGGCGGTCAGCGAGCGGCGAGCGACGCGTCGTAGAGCGCCTTCTTGGACAGCCCCGTGCGCGCCGCGACGTCGGCGGCGACGTCCTTGAGCCGCTCCCCCTCCTTCACCCGCGTGCGGATGCCGGCCACGGCCTCCTCGAGGGAGGGCACCACCCGCTCGGCACCGGCCACGACGACGGTGATCTCGCCCTTGACGCCGCCCTCGGCCCACGCGACGAGCTCGTCGAGCGTGCCGCGTCGGACCTCCTCGTACGTCTTCGTCAGCTCGCGGCACACGGCGGCCCGCCGGTCGGGACCGAAGGCGTCGCGCATCGCGGCAAGCGTCTCCGGGAGCCGGTGCGGCGCCTCGAAGAAGACGATGGTGCGCCGCTCGTCGGCGACCTCGGCGAGGACCTTGGCCTTCTCGCCCGGCTTGCGCGGGAGGAAGCCGTCGAAGCAGAAGCGGTCGACCGGGAGGCCCGAGACCGCCAGCGCCATGAGGACCGCGCTCGGTCCGGGGACGCACGTGACGCGTACGCCCGCGTCGACCGCAGCGGCGACGAGACGGTAGCCGGGGTCGGAGACGGACGGCATACCGGCGTCGGTGACCACGACGACGCGCTCGCCGGCGACGAGCCGGGCGACGAGGTCGGGCGTCCGGGCGGCCTCGTTGTGCTCGTGGTAGCTGACGACCGACCCGGTCGGGGTCACGGCGAGGTCGGTGAGCAGGCGGCGCAGACGACGGGTGTCCTCGGCCGCGACGACGTCTGCGGTGGCGAGCTCCTGCCCCAGTCGGGGGGCCGCGTCCCGTGGGTCGCCGATCGGGGTGGCCGCGAGGACGAGGGTGCCGGTGGTCATGCCGTCATCCTCGCAGGGCACCGACGCGCCCCGTGACGACCGCGCGTCACCACAACCCGCCAGGTGGCGGCTGGTCGAGGTCACGAGCCGCGGACGACCCCGACAACCGTCCACGTGGTGGACTTCGGTGTCCACGAGATGGTCCCCATCGTGGACTCGAAACGCCGACGAAACCTCGACGCGGTACGACAGACCCATGACGAGCCAGGGCCCCGCCACGACCGAGCAGCTCCTCGAGGCCGACCGACGCGAGCCGAACGCCGCGACGTTCGCCTCCGGAGTCTCGTCGGCGCAGCAGCACGCCGCCCTCCGCGCGTCCGTGCGCCAGCTGGGCGCGCTGCTCGGCGAGGCCCTCGAACGCCACGAGGGAGCCGACCTGCTCGCCCTCGTCGAGAAGGTGCGCGGGCTGGCCCGCGAGCCCGAGGACGACGAGCTGCGCGCGCTCCTCGAGGGCGTCGACGCGCCGACCGCCGTCGTGCTGGCCCGGGCCTTCACGGCCTACTTCCAGCTCGTCAACGTCACCGAGCAGCTGCACCGCTGGCAGGAGCTGAGCGCGGTCGAGCAGACCCCACTGGCAGCGACGGTCGGACGGATCGGGGACGCGCTCGAGGCCGGGAGCCTCGAGCGCGCCGAGCTCGAGTCGATCCTCGCCCGACTGGAGTACCGCCCCGTCTTCACCGCGCACCCCACCGAGGCGACGCGACGCACCGTCCTCAACCTGCTCCGGCGGATCGCCGTGACGGTCGACGAGCTCGAGGACCCGCGCCGACCCGTCTCCGACGGGCCGCGTGCCGAGCGCCGGCTGGCCGAGCTCGTCGACATGATGTGGCAGACCGACGAGCTGCGGATCGTCCGGCCCGAGCCGACCGACGAGGCCCGCACGGCCATGCACACGCTCCGCTTCCTCGCCGACCAGGTGGTGCCCGACCTGCTCGCCGAGCTCGACCGGACGCTCGCCGGCATCGGCGTCGAGCTGCCACCGTCGGCCCGGCCGCTGCGCTTCGGCGCCTGGGCCGGCGGGGACCGCGACGGCAACCCCAACGTCACGCCCGAGGTCACCCTCGCGGTCATCGGCATGCAGCACGACGCCGGCCTCGCCGAGCTCGTCGAGAAGCTCGACCACATGCTTCACGAGCTGTCGTCGTCGACCCGCTTCGTCGAGGTCAGCGACGCCCTCCGCGAGAGCCTCGAGCGCGACGCCGAGGCCCTGCCGGTGACGTATGCCGCGGTACGCCGGCTCAACGCGGAGGAGCCCTACCGCCTCAAGCTCAGCTTCGTGCGCGTGCGGCTGCTGCGCACGCGCGACCGCCTCACCCACGGGACCGCGCACGAGCCCGGCCGCGACTACGCAGGCTTCGACGAGCTGCTCGACGACCTCGTCCTCATGCGCGACTCGATGCTCGCGGCCGGTGACACGCTGACGGCGGACGGTGCGATCCTGCGCCTCATCCGCGCGGCCGTCGCCACCGGCACCGGCCTCGCGACGCTAGACGTGCGCGAGCACAGCGCGAAGCACCACGCCGCCCTCGCCGACCTCTACGACCGCATCGGCGGCCTGGACACGCCCTACAACGAGCTCGACCACGCCGCACGCATCACGGTGCTGTCCCGCGAGATGGCCTCGCGCCGTCCGCTCACCGGTGTCGGCGTCCACGACGTCGGCGACGCCGCGCAGGCGTCCCTGTCACTCATGGCGGCGATCGTGAGAGCGCTCGACACCTACGGCCCCGAGGCGATCGAGACCTACATCGTGTCGATGACCCACGACGTCGACGACCTCTTCGCCGTCGTCGTGCTGGCCCGGGAGGCAGGCCTCGTCGACACGGGCACCGACTCGACGCCGGCCAGCGCGCGCATCGGATTCGCGCCGCTCTTCGAGACCGTCGCCGAGCTCGAGGCCGCCGGACCGCTCCTCGACGCACTGCTGTCCGACCCGTCGTACCGCCGTGTCGTCGCGGCCCGCGGGGACGTGCAGGAGATCATGCTCGGCTACTCCGACTCCTCGAAGGACGCCGGGATCGCCGCCTCGCAGTGGCAGATCCACCGGGCCCAGCGCGCCCTGCGCGACGTCGCCCGCCAGCACGGCGTCGTCCTGAGGCTCTTCCACGGCCGAGGCGGTTCGGTCGGACGTGGCGGCGGCCCGACCGGCGAGGCGATCCTCTCCCAGCCCTACGGCAGCCTCGACGGCCCGATCAAGATCACCGAGCAGGGCGAGGTCATCAGCGACAAGTACACCCTGCCCGGACTCGCGCGATTCAACCTCGAGGTCGCCCTCGCCGCGGTGCTCGAGGCCTCGGTCCTGCACCGGAGGTCCCTGCTCCCCCAGGACGTCCTCGACGGCTGGAACGGCACGATGGACCTCGTCGCGGGTCGTGGCCAGGACGCCTACCGCTCCCTCGTGCGCGACCCCGGGCTCGTGCCCTTCTTCGTGTCGGCGACGCCGGTCGACGAGCTGGGCAAGATGAACATCGGCTCGCGGCCCTCCAAGCGACCCGGCGGCGAGGGCGGGCTCGAAGACCTCCGCGCCATCCCGTGGGTCTTCGGCTGGACCCAGTCGCGGATCATCCTGCCGGGCTGGTTCGGCGTCGGCTCCGGTCTCGCCGCGGCTCGCGAGGACGGCCGCGAGAAGACGCTGCGCGAGATGTACGGCTCGTGGGCCTTCTTCCGCACGTTCCTGTCCAACGTCCAGATGACGCTCGCGAAGTCGGACCTCGACATCGCCGCCGGCTACGTGCGGGCCCTCGTGCCCGACGACGTGGCCGGGGTCTTCGACACGATCCGCGAGGAGCACGCGCGGACGGTCGAGGAGGTGCTGCGGGTCACGGGTCAGAAGGAGCTGCTCGAGGCGGCCCCCGTCCTGCGGCGCACGCTCGACCTGCGCGACAGCTACCTCGCCCCGCTCCACGCGCTGCAGACCTCGCTCCTCGCCCGGTCGCGCGCGGTGCCCGACGACGTCGAGCCGGATGCGGACGTGCAGCGCGCACTGCTCCTGACGATCAACGGCATCGCCGCTGGCCTGCGCAACACCGGCTGACCCCCGACCACACTCGAGTGAGCGCCCGACCACACTCGAGTGAGCGCCTAACCCCAACTCCGCGGGCGGTCTCAGATCGTCTGCGCAACACGGATGTCGTGTGGGACGGGGCGCTCACTCGTGTGGGACGGGGCGCTCACTCGACTGCGTGTGGTCGCGTATGCCGTCGGGCCCGACGAGCGCACCGGCCCGGTCAGCCGGTGGCGGGGTCTCCCACGGCGCGGAGCATCCGGGCCGCCTGCTCGCGCATGACCTCGCGCAGCTCCGGCGGGTCGAGCACGGTCATCTCCCACGGCAGGGCACCCAGGTGCATCGCCATCGCGCCGAGGTGGTTGCCGCCGGCCTCGAAGATGCAGCGGTCGGGGCCGTCTGCCGTCACCGTGCCGACCGATGGCGGGACCTGCTGGTCCACCGACGACTTCGGCGCCTCGATGCGCACTCGGGCGACGTGGTCGTACGCGTCGCGGCTGATCGCCCGCTGCACGTGCTCGGCGGCGTCGGGCGCGTCGTCGCGCGGGCGGAAGCGCCAGCCGCGGGTGTCGGCATCGGCCATCCGGTCGAGCCGGAAGGTGCGCCAGTCCTCGCGGTCGAGGTCGTAGGCGAGCAGGTACCAGCGGCGTCCGGTGGCGACGAGGCGGTAGGGCTCGACGCGGCGTTCCCCCGAACCGCGCGGGCCGGCATACGCGAAGGTGACCCGCTCCGTCTCGCGGCAGGCACGCGCGAGCAGCAGGAGGGTCGCCGCATCGACCTGCGCGGCGCCACCGTCGAGCGTCACGGTGGCCTCGTGGATGGCCTCGACCTGCGCGCGTAGCCGCCCCGGCAGCACCTGGTCGAGCTTGGCGAGCGTGCGCACCGCTGCCTCCCCGAGCCCTTCGACCGTGCCACCGGCCGCGAGCCGGAGGCAGACGGCGACGGCGACGGCCTCGGTGTCGTCGAGCAGGAGCGGTGGCAGGCGTCGCCCGGCGCCGAGCTGGTAGCCGCCACCGGCTCCGTGGGCGGCGTTGACGGGGTAGCCGAGGTCGCGCAGCCGCTCGACGTCGCGGCGCACGCTCCGGGTCGTGACGCCCAGGCGGTCGGCGAGCTCGGTGCCGCTCCAGACGGGTCGGCTCTGGAGCAGGTCGAGCAGGCGCAGCACGCGGGCCGTCGTGCCGGAGCCGCTGTCGGACGTCGTGGACATGGCTCGAGCATGCCAGCCTCTGCGGACAGGAACTGTCCTATATGGCTGGGAGGGTCGAGCCATGACCACGACACAGACCTCCATCGACTGGACCTCGGCCCTCGTCGACCAAGCCGCCCGGCACTGGACCAACCAGCTGCGCCCCCGCCTCGAGGGACTGACCGACGAGGAGTACCTCTGGGAGCCGACTCCCGGCGCGTGGAACGTCCACCCGCGCGGACAGGGCGCGACCGAGATCCAGGGCGGCAGTGGTGCGCTGACCATCGACTTCGCCCACCCCGAGCCCGTCCCCGCACCCGTCACGACGATCGCCTGGCGGCTCGCGCACATCGTCGTCGGCGTCCTCGGCGCCCGGGTGCACAGCCACTTCGGCGGCCCCGAGGTCGACTACCTCACCTTCGACTACGCCGGCACCGCCGACGAGGCCCTGGCCCAGGTCGACGCGGCCTTCGCCGCCTGGACCGCCGGCGCCCGGGGCTGGGACGAGGCCGCGCTCGCCGAGCCCTGCGGACCGAGCGAGGGTCCCTGGGCCGAGCACCCGCGCGTCGAGCTCGTCCTCCACATCAACCGTGAGCTCATCCACCACGGCGCAGAGATCGCCCTGCTCCGTGACCTCTACGCCCACCGCAACGACTGAGAGAAGGACCAGACATGGCAGCCCACGTCCCACCCGTCGCCGACGAGCGCGAGAGTCTCATCGCCTACCTCGACCAGCAGCGCGACGCCTTCGCCACCGTCGCGTTCGGCCTGACCGAGGAGCAGATCCGACTCGCACCGACCGCCGGCACCCTCAGCATCGGCGGCCTCGTCAAGCACGTCACCACGTGCGAGCGCGGCTGGACCGAGCGCATGGCTGCGGCGCCCGAGGCGCCGGGCCCGCCGGACCGGTCCCTCGAGGAGCAGGCCACCGCCTGGGGCGACGACTTCCGCGTCACCGACGGTGACTCACTCGAGTCGCTCCTGGCCGCGCTCGCCGCCCAGGGCGACACGACCCGCGAGGTGCTCCGCCGGGCCGACCTCGGAGCCGCTGTGCCGGTGCCGCGCGACGCCCCGTGGTTCCCCCAGGACGTCGACGCGTGGTCGGTGCGTTGGGTCGCGATGCACCTCGTCGAGGAGCTCGCCCGGCACGCCGGGCACGCAGACATCGTCCGCGAGTCGATCGACGGCGCGACGACGTACGAGCTCGTGGCCGCCCGGGAGGGCTGGCCCGAGACGCCGTGGCTCACACCGTGGAGGCCGGCCGAGCGGAGCAGCGCCTGACGCGAGTTCCGTTGCAGCACAACGCTTGCAGCACAAAGGCGAAGGGCCCTTGGGAGTATGAGTCTCAAGGGCCCTTCTGGTTGATCGGTCGATGATGACGCTCCCGATCGACTTCTCGTCGTCTCCGGTCCCGGCCGCCTCGTCACCCGGCTGCCGCAGTGGGTTGCCCCACCGTGTGGACCCTCGTCTCCGAGTTGTCCCGCTCTCCCCGAGGGGAGGGCGTGAGAGATTTCTATCCCGCACCGACGGGGTCCGCAAGGGCTTTCGCGAAACATTTCAGCGGTCCACAGGCGGGCGGCGTGTCGTCCACAGGAAGGGCCCGCTTCTCCACCGGTTGTACGCGTCGGTGCACAGCTTGTGCACCACCCCTGTGGACGGCGGGGGGCTCAGCCGCCGGCCCCGCCCGACTCGTCGAGAACGGCCCGCAGGAGGGCCACCCCCGCCGCCGCGTCCCGGGCCCGCTCGCGGTCCCCGGCGGACGCATACGCGGCCTCCGCCTCGACGAGCGACCGCACCTCGGCGGCCACGAGCGAGCGCTCGGTGGCGTCGTCGAGCCGACGACGCTCGGCCTCCGTCACCCCGAGCCCGACAGCCGCACCGGCCACGTCGGCCGACGTCGCGACGGTGTGGCCGTCGTCGACGGGCACGGCCTCGGCGTTCTCGATCGCGGCCACGGCGGTGCGCAGCACGCTGGCGGCTGTCCGGTCGCGCTCGCGCATGGCCGTCGTCAGACGGGAGCGCAGGACGGTGCGGAGTGCCGATGACATGCCGCGACGGTATGCCGCTGCCTACCTTGTGCGCCAAGGAGTTTCGCCCCGAATGAGCTCAGCCCGGCGGACGAAGGCGCTCTCGGAAGAAGTCGCGGACGGCCGCGACGGCCTCCGGGTGCTTGTGGTCCGTGAGCGTCGCGTGGTCGTGGCCGTCGAGCTCGACCGCGATGAAGCCGTCGCCGAGCTCACGACGCAGCGTCTCGAACCGAGTCCCGGTGGCCCAGTCACCGCGGTAGCGGACACCGAGCACCGGACACCCCTGCGCGACGCGGCGTCGCACCACCTCGAGGTCCGCAGCCGCCAGGTTGATGTCTGCGGCCCGCCGCCGTCCGAGCGGCAGCGGTGTCGCCGGCTGGGCGACGACGGGTGCCACCACGACGGGGTCGACCATCATCGCGAGCGCGAAACCACCGGTCACGCACATGCCGATCGCCCCCACTCCCGGGCCGCCCACGCGGAGGTGCAGGTCCCGCGCGAGGGCACGCAGCCACCCGGCAAGCGGTGCCGTGCGACCCGTCGCGAACATCGTGAACTCGCGGGTGACGCAGAGCCGCGGCACGACTCGCAGGGCCTCCCACGTGTGCGGTGGCGCGTGCGACGAGCCGAACAGGTGCGGCATCGTCACGGTGAAGCCGTCCTCGACGAGCTCGTCACCCAGCTCGATGACCTCCGGGGTCAGGCCCGGGCTCTCGTGCACGACGACGATCCCGGGCCCCTCGCCACGTTCGTAGACGGGGTAGGCGAAGCCGTCCGCGGTGAACTCCCCGCCTGCCCAGCCCGCCAGCAACGACATGCAAGGACCCTACGGCGGTCGGCGCTCCCGTGGGCCGAGTCCACCGCGCGACTACAGTGACGCCATGTCGAGCGACGCCGGTGCGGCACCGACCGAGGCCCCCGCCCACGGCGGCAGCGCCCTCCCGCGGTTCCTGTCCCGGCCGTCGCCACGGGACCCGGCCCCCGTCACCGACCCGGCCGAGCGGCGCGGTCTCCGCTGGGAGACGGTCCTCGTGCTCGGGGTCAGCCTCGGGTCATCGGCCGTCTACGCCGTCCTCAGCATCATCGAGAAGCTGACCCGCCCGGTCCCGCTGTCACAGCAGACGACGGCGATGAACCAGTCGGCCACGCCGGGACGTCCGTGGCTCGACCTCGCCTACCAGCTCGCCGGCATCGTCCTGCCCCTCGTCGCCGTCGCCCTGGCGCTCTACCTGCTCAACCACGTCCGGAGGCCGGCCGTCGACGTGCGCGCCGGCCACTTCGTCGGCCTCGACCGCCGCGAGCCCGGCCGTGACCTCCTCCGCGGGCTCGGGCTCGCCGCCGTCATCGGCATCCCGGGGCTCGGCTTCTACTTCCTCGCCAAGGCGATCGGCATCAACACCCAGGTCTCGGCCGCCAACCTCGAGGCGGTGTGGTGGTCGGCTCCCGTGCTCGTCCTCGCGGCCGTCAAGAACGCCCTCCTCGAGGAGGTCATCATGGTCGGCTACCTCTTCACGCGGTGGCGCCAGACCGGATGGTCGTGGCCGCTCGTCATAGGGCTCTCGGCGCTGATCCGTGGCAGCTACCACCTCTACCAGGGCTTCGGCGGCTTCGCCGGCAACATCGTCATGGGGCTCGTCCTGGGCCTCGTCTTCGTGCGCACCCGGCGCGTCATGCCGCTCGTCGTGTGCCATGCCGTGCTCGACACCGTGGCCTTCGTCGGCTACTCCGTGCTGCGGTCGCGCGGGGTCTCGATCTGACCGCCCCCGCCGGCCGCCGTCGGAGCGCCGCGCGGCCCACCCAGCCCCACTGCATACGATGTCGCCCATGAACTCGGCCAGACAGGTGCGCGCTCGCCTGCTCGGGGACCCGGCCGACGACTACCGGCTGACCCGCCGCACCGCCGGACGCATCGCGTGGCTCGGCTGGGCCGGGCCGCTCTTCTTCATGCTCGTCGGTGGCTTCATGCGCTTCTGGCACATCGGCGCCCCGCACCAGCTGATCTTCGACGAGACGTACTACGTCAAGCAGGGCTGGTCGATGGTCCTGTACTGGTTCGAGATGAAGAACGACGACGTGCTGCAGGAGGCCAAACAGGTCGACCAGCACTTCACCGCCAACGACCCGATGGTCTACGGCACCGAGGGCGACTTCGTCGTCCACCCACCCGTCGGCAAGTGGCTCATCGGCTGGGGCGAGGCGCCGTTCGGCATCCTCAACTCCTTCGGCTGGCGCTTCGCCGTCGCGCTCGCCGGCACGATCTCGATCTTCATGCTCGGTCGCATCGCTCGTCGGCTCTTCCGCTCCGACCTCCTCGGCACCGTCGCGGCCGCGCTCCTCGCCTTCGAGGGCCACCACTTCGTCCACTCGCGCACCGGCCTGCTCGACATCTTCGTCATGTTCTTCGGGCTCGCCGCCTTCGGCGCGCTGCTCATCGACCGCGACAAGGCGCGGGAGGTGCTGGCCCGCACGGTCGGTGACCGCGCCCGGGCCGCGACCTCGTGGATGGGGCCGTGGCTCGGCTGGCGTCCGTGGCGGTGGGTCGCCGGCATCATGCTCGGGCTCTCGGCCGGCGTGAAGTGGTCGGGCCTCTACTTCCTCGTCTTCTTCGGGGTGCTCACCGTGCTCTGGGACGTCGGGGCCCGCCGGGCCGCCGGCGTGCGCGGCTGGTCGGCCGGCGGCATCGTCAAGGACGGGCCGTACGCGTTCGTGCAGCTCGTCGTCACCACCGTCGTCACGTACGTCGCGAGCTGGACCGGCTGGATCCTCACCAAGGGCGGCTCGTTCCGCACGTGGGCGCAGAACAACCCCGACACCGACTACGGCTGGCTGCCCGACTGGTGGCGCTCCCTCTGGGCCTACCACCAGCAGATGTACGCCTCGACGCAGGCGATCACGAGCTCGCACCCGTACCAGACCAACCCGTGGTCCTGGCTCATCCAGGGGCGGCCCACCTCGTTCTTCTACGAGGGCCCGAAGAAGGGCGCCGACGGCTGCATCGTCGACCAGTGCAGCAAGGCGATCACCTCGATCGGCACCGTCTCGATCTGGTGGGGCGCGACGCTCGGGATCTTCGTCCTGCTCTTCATGTGGGCGCTGCACCGCGACTGGCGCGCCGGCGCGATCCTCTGCGCCCTCTTCGCCGGCTACCTGCCGTGGTTCTTCCTCGGTGACCGGACGATCTACTCCTTCTACGAGGTCGCGTTCGTCCCCTACGCCGTGCTCGCCTGCGTCTACGTCCTCGGGCTCGTCGTCGGCGGCCGCGACGCCTCCCTGACGCGCCGCCGTATCGGCTACGGGCTCATGGGTGCGTTCGTGCTCGTCACCATCGGCCTCTTCGCGTTCTTCCACCCGATCTACGTCGCCGACGTCATCCCGTTGTCGGAGTGGCAGGCTCGGATGTGGTTCCCCAGCTGGGTCTGAACCCGCGCGGGCCGGCCGTCGCCAAGGTGGGACGTCTGCCGGAGGCGCCGGTCCTCGGCCGCAACCGGTCAGTGCACGATCCGGACGTTCGGGGCAGAACGGTCTACCCTGAACGGTGCACCATCGTTCATCTGACCCATCCCTCGGACCCACCGTCTGCTAGAGGTACGGCCGGCGCCCACGCCCGTTTCGGGAGCAGGTGAGGAGACCCCTCATCTGCGGACGAGAGCGCGGAAGACCGCTCCCCAGAAGCGCGCTGTCCCTTCTCAAAGGAGTCCTGATGACGTTCTCTCCCCTAGGCCGAGCTCACGCGCCAGTCGCGGCGGCGGTCGGCCTCCTCGCCCTCCTCGCTGCGTCGGGGCCGACCACGGCCTCACATCCCCTCGTCGCGGACGCGGGTGCGGTCTCCGAGGTGCACCCGGTCGCAGCCCGATCGCACCCGGCCACGGCCACGCCGGTCGAGCACCTCGTGGTCATCTACCAGGAGAACGTCTCCTTCGACCACTACTTCGCCACCTACCCGCAGGCCGTGAATACCGCCGGTGAACCCTCGTTCCGACCGGCACCCGGCACGCCGAGCGTCAACGGGCTGGGCGTCTCCCTGCAGTCGCCCAACAACCCCAACTCCGTCCAGCCGTTCCGTCTGGCCCGATCCCAGGCACAGACCTGCGACCAGGACCACAACTACAAGGACGAGCAGCTGGCCTTCGACCACGGGCTGATGGACAAATTCGTCGAGACCGTCGGCCGAGGTGCCGGCGTCTGCGCCGACTACGGCCACGGCAAGGGTCTGGTCATGGGCTACTACGACGGCAACACCGTCACGGCGCTCTGGAACTACGCGCAGCACTTCGCGATGAGCGACAACCACTTCAGCAGCACCTTCGGGCCCTCCACGCCTGGTGCCATCAACCTCGTCTCGGGGCAGACCCACGGGTTCAGCCCGGACGGCGGGGCGGTGCCGGCCGCCAGTGGCACCATGATCGGCGACCCCCAGCCGAAGGGCGACATCTGCGACACCCGCGACACCAGCTCGTCGGTGGACCCCCGCAATCGAAACATCGGCGACCTGCTCAACGCCCAAGGAGTCAGCTGGGGCTGGTTCCAGGGAGGCTTCGCCGACTGCGCGGCCTCGCACACCGACGCCGGCGGGGTCGTGAGCAAGGACTACATCCCGCACCACGAACCGTTCCAGTACTACGCCAGCACGGCGAACCCCGACCACACGCGTCCGACGTCGACGGCCGAGATCGGACACGCCGGACCCGCCAACCACCAGTACGACCTGACCGACTTCTGGTCCGCCGTGCGAGCTCACAGCCTGCCCTCGGTCAGCTTCCTCAAGGCGGCCGCCTACCAGGATGGGCACGCCGGATACTCCACGCCGCTCGACGAGCAGCGCTTCCTCGTCGAGACGCTCAACCAGCTCCAGAAGTCGTCCCAGTGGGAGCACACCGCCGTGGTCATCGCCTACGACGACAGCGACGGCTGGTACGACCACCAGATGTCGCCGATCGTCAACCAGTCCCGGGAGGCCAATGATGCGCTGACCGGGCCCGGCGCCTGCGGCACCAACCCTGCCCGGATCGCCGGCGGCAACCTGGACCGGTGTGGCTACGGTCCACGGCAGCCGCTGCTCGTCATCTCGCCGTTCGCCAAACGCAACTTCGTCGACCACTCGGTCACCGACCAGACCTCGATCCTCAGGTTCATCGAGGACAACTGGAACACCGGGCGGGTGGGCAACTACTCCTTCGACGAGAAGGCCGGACCCCTGAGCAACCTCTTCACCTTCCGGACCCCCGGAGACGACGGCCACGGCGCCCGCGCCCCGCGCCTCACACTCGACCCGGAGACCGGTCAGCCCAAGGCCCTGTGACGAGCCCGTTCCGTGGTGAAGCCGAGGGGAGCCGTCGCTCCGTCTCCTCCCGAATCCCCATCCACAGATGGCAGAAGGCCGGACGACGATCATGTCCGGCCTTCTGCCATGTGTGGAGCTGAGGGGATTCGAACCCCTGACCTTCTCATTGCGAACGAGACGCGCTACCAACTGCGCCACAGCCCCTTGGTGCGAAGGAACGATAACACCACGCCGACCGGCATACCCAATCGACCCGCGCCCGCAGAGCGTGGTGGATCGTCGGCACCCAGCGCCGGCAAAGCACCGCGACTAGGACGTCGCGGACGCCCTCGGCGTCGCCGCTGACGGCGTCGGCGCCGTGGACGTCTCAGACCCAGAAGGGCTTGGCGAGGGCGTCGGCTTGCCGGCCTCGGCGATGGCCTTCTCGAGCGCGGCGACCGTCGCGGCATCGACCGTCCCGGTGGCCGGGACGTCGAGCTCGGCCTGGAACTTCTTGAGCGCCTCCGTCAGGGCAGGTGTCCACCGTCCGTCGACGGGACCGTCCCAGAAGCCGGCGAGCTTGAGGGTCTGTTGCACGGCGGCCGTCGACGCGAGCTCCTCCTGCGCGGCCGCGCCTCCCTTGGCCTGCAGGTCGGACTGGAGGGCCTCCTGCGTCGCCTTGTCGACCGTGCCGGTGACCGGCAGTCCGTGGGCCTTCTGCAGCGCCTGCACGGCGTCGACCGTCGACGGCCCGTACACGCCGTCGACCTTGCCGGTGAAGTACCCGGCCTCGCTGAGGGACTTCTGCAGCGTGGCCGTGTAGTCGTGCACCGCCGTCTGGGCGGACTTCTGCGCCTCGTCGGTCAGACACCCTGCGTCGGCGAACAGGGCCAGCCACGACATCTCGAGCGCCACTGCGGCGGCGTTGAACTGCTGGGAGGCCTGGCGCAGGGGCGTCTGAGCGCCGATGCCCTGCTGGGCTGCCGTGAACTCGGTCTCTGCCTGCGTGACCCGGTTCACCGTCGCCGGCGGCACGGTCGGTGTCGGGCTCTGGCTCGCCGCCGGGGTCGTGGCGCTCGACGATGACCCAGCCGTGGTGTTCCCCGCGGCCGCGGCTACCTGGGCGGCCGCCAGCTCCTGCTCTGCCGTCACCACCGCAGCCTGGGCGTCGACCGCGGCCGTGGCGGCTGCGGTGGCGTCCGCACGCGGCTGCTCGAGGTCGGCACCTGCCGTCTGCACGTCCCCCACCGTCGGGGCCGTCGCCGTCAGCACGTCCCCGTAGCGGTCGACCGCCGTGACGTAGTCGGCCGCCGTGGTGCAGAAGTGCGCCGCTGCCGCCGCGGCGTCCGTCCGTGCCCTGGCCAGCGCTTGCTCCTTGACGGACACCCGCGCATCGGGCAGTGCCGTCCCGGTGCTGCAGGCGACAAGCGCCATCGCGATCGCCACCGCGCAGCCCCCGACGCGGACCCGACTCCGGCGACGCGCGCCGGACGGACGCCCTCCGACCCCAGTGCGGTCGGAGGTGTCGGACGGGCCGGTCAGGGGCAGCACGGCGGCTCACCCACGTCAGGCCAGCGCCTTGGCCTTGAGAGCGTCGAACTCGTCCTGGGTGATGGTCCCGGAGTCGAGCAGCCCCTTCGCGCTGGCGATCTGGGCCGACGGGCTCTCCGCCGCCTGCGAGCCGGCCGCCTGACGGATGTACTCGTCCTGCTGGGCCTTCATCTGGGCCATCTCCGTCATCTGACGCTCGGTCATGCTGCGCCCACGGGCGATGAGGTAGATCAGCGCGCCCAACCAGGGCACGAGGATGAGCAGAACGGCCCAGCCCGCCTTGCCCCAGCCGCTGAGCTCGCGGTCACGGAACAGGTCGAAGATGCACCGGAACCACACGGTGATCGCGGCGATCCAGATGAAGAACCAGAAGCTCCACAGCAAGACGTCCCAGAAGTTGTTCGTGATGTTGTCCATGTCAGTCCCCTCGGTGCGGTGTAGCGGTGATCAGGGCGCTGACGTGCGCCGTTGACCTCAGCCTGCCCACGGAGCCGGCGAGGTGCCTCAACCGCTGAGGGTGAACCGTTCCGACGAAAACCGGCTGGAACTGCCGGCCTCCCCCAGCGTGCCCGGCCTCACGTTCCCCCCGACGTGCTGTCCGGGGCTGCCATCTCACGTGCTCTTTCATACTTTGGGGGTGATGTTCACCCCGCGCTCAACCGTGACGGTGGGATCGGTGGGAGGGCTCTCGTGGGGCCCCGGGCGGCGAGTGGACCGAATGACACCGTTCGCTCGGGGCAGCACGACACCGGACAGAAGCCACACGAGAGACAGGGCATCGGTAATGGGTTCCGACACAAGTTCCAGGCCGGGCGTCAGCGTCGGTCCCACCAGTGAGTTCAGCTTGTTCTTCCACGTCAAGCCGGGACACGGTGAGGCTCTCCACCAGGCCCTTCGGGACCTGCAGGACGCGCCCGGCTACCGGCCCGGCGACTACGAGATGCCGATCGCCTCCATCCACGAGGCACGCTTCGTCCCCTTCGACGACGACACGCGGCTTCTCTTCGCCACGAGCTTCGACGGGCCCTGGGACGCGTACATGGAGGACTTCGCGTCGAAGCCGCTCAAGCTCTTCGACTCGATCTTCCAGCACGTCGTGGGCTACGAGGGGCTCCCGTCGTTGCAGGCGGTCAAGGACTTCATCCTCAGTGCCCAGCAGACCGCCGGTGGCTACGCCCGCAACTACGGCGGCACGGTGAAGCAGATCCGGAAGGCCATCACGGTCAACGACGCGTTCCAGGAGGTCCTCGACGACCCCGGGGCAGCCGACGCCTTGCAGCACCCAGCGCTGCGACCGCTGCTCGACGTGGCCGCGGACTAGTCGACAGCCCTACCTCGGGAGCGAATGCATGTCCGACCACATCTCCGGCCCGCGCGCGCTGGCCGAGCCGATCGCCGACATCACCGACGTGTACGCCTTCCCGAGCCCGCAGCGGCCCGGACGTCTGGTGCTCGTCATGAACACGCTGCCGTTCGCCCAGCCCGGCGATCACTTCTCGGACGGGCTCATCTACCGGTTCCGCCTGCGCCAGCTCACGGCCCGCGCCGGCGGCGGCCCCAGACTGTTCGACATCGCCGAGCGCGAGGTCACGGTCGACGTCGTCTTCGACGAGCCGGACGCGGAGGGTCCGCACGCGCAGGACGGCGTGGTCCGCACCTCGGGCGGCGTCAGCCAGTCGTTCCGTGCCGGGGAGCGGAGCGGCGGCTCCACCGACCCGTTGCGCGTCTTCGCCGGCGTCCGCTGGGACCCGTTCTTCATGGACGCTCCTGCCGCGTTGAAGACCATCGCCACCGGGGAGCTCAGCTTCGCGCAGCCCGGGACCATCTTCCTCGACGGCAAGAACGTCCTCAGCATCGTCGTCGAGCTCGACGTGGCCACCCTCCTGGGCGCGGATGTCGCTCTCGTGGGCGTCATCGCGGAGACCCTGACCCGCGGCAGGTTGAACGTCCGCATCGAGCGCGTCGGCCGGCCCGAGGTCAAGAACCTCATGCTCGCGCCGAAGCAGTTCGACCAGGTCAACCGCGACCTCGAGATCCGCGACCTCTACAACATGGAGGACGGTTTCCACCTCGCCGAGGGGTACAAGGCCGCCTACCGGGCTCGACTGGACGCCAACCTCGCCTTCTGGGACGGCCTCGACGGCAAGGCGGACTGGTCGGTCGACGAGAGCGGAGCGCATGCCCTCCGCGGGGTCATGCTCGACGACTTCCTCGTCGTCGACGTCAGCAAGCCGTACGCGGAGCGTGGCTCCTTCTTCGAGATCGAGCGAGCACTCATGAACGGGGAGGCGCACCGCACCTGCGGTGGGCGCGCCCTCAACGACGACGTGATGGACACGATCTTCACCCTGCTCGTCACCGCCGGCCTCGGGCCCGCCATCAGCGACGGCGTCGATGGGGCGAGCATGCCTGCCTCGACATCCTTTCCGTATCTCGCCGACCCGAACCCGGAGCCACCTGTGCCGCCGGCGCACATCTAGGTCGGGCCGTGAACCCGCCGACGCCCGCCTCCACCACGAGCGCCTCCCCGGGGGCCGGGACCGCCGAGACGACCGGAGCGCCCGCGGGGCCCCCGCTCGAGATCGACGACATCCAGGGCGGCGCGCTCTACGAGCGGCCCTCGCCGTACGTCGGCACCTACCTGCTCCTCCAGATCCATGAGGCCGCCGACGGGCGGGAGCTCATCCGACGGCTGCTCCCTCTCCTGGAGCCGGGGCCGGCCTCCGCAGCACCGCGGTCCGGCGCCTGGTTGACCGTGGCGTTCACCTACGAGGGCCTCAGGGTGCTCGGTGTCCCGGAGGAGTCGCTGGACAGCTTCGCCCCGGAGTTCCGGGAGGGGATGGCGGCCCGCGCGGCCGAGCTCGGTGACGTCGGCGCGAGCAGCCCCGAGCACTGGGAGAAGCCTCTGGGCACCCGTGCTGTGCACGTCGCGCTGGCCGCGCTCGCCCCCGATGCCGCCGACCTCGAGTCGGTGGTGGCTCGAGCCCGCCACGCGCAGGAGGAGATCCCGGGCGTCGAGGTGATCTGGCGCCAGGACTGCTACCAGCTGCCCACCGGACGCACGTCGTTCGGCTTCAAGGACGGGATCGGGCAGCCCGCCGTGGAAGGGGTGGGGACGCCGACCACGAACCGCGGGGAGCCGCCCATCAAGGCGGGCGAGTTCATCCTCGGCTACCCCGACGAGACCGGCGGCCTCGCCCCCGTGCCGACCCCGGAGGTCCTCGGCCGCAACGGCACGTACATCGTCTTCAGAAAGCTGCACACCCGCGTCGCCGCCTACCGCCAGTACCTCCGCGACAAGGCGAGGACCCGTGAGGAGGAGGCCCTGCTCGGCGCCAAGATGGTCGGGCGGTGGCAGAGCGGAGCGCCGCTCGTCCTCTCCCCCGACGAGGACGACCCCGAGCTCGGCAGCGACGCCGGCCGCAACAACGACTTCGGCTACACCTCTGACCTGCGCGGCTTCAAGTGCCCCGCCGGAGCCCATGCCCGACGCGCCAACCCGAGGGACTCGCTCGACCACGAGATGAGCGTCGACGTGCGGCTGCACCGCATGATCCGCCGGGGTACGAGCTACGGTCCGATGCTGCCCGACGGTGTGCTCGAGGACGACGGCGAGGACCGGGGGATCATCTTCGTCTTCGCGGGGGCGCACCTCAAGCGCCAGTTCGAGTTCGTCAAGACGCAGTGGCTCAACGACGGGATCTTCATCGGCGCGCCCGCCGAGAAGGACCCCCTCGTCGGGGCGACCGACGGGTCCGGCGCCTTCACCATCCCGCAGCACCCCATCCGTCGCAGGTTGCCGGACGTGCCGCCCTTCGTGGTCACCCGGGGCGGCGAGTACTGCTTCGCCCCGGGGCTGCGAGCGCTGCGGTGGCTCGCCGAGCTCCCTGAAGACTGATCAACCGAACGAGGAGAGCGCATGTCCGACACGACCGGCACCGACCGCTGGAAGGCCCTTGACTTCGCGCCGCCTCCCCCCGACGAGGACGCAGCCGAGCCCTCCGTGCTCGTCGAGTACGTGGCCGGGGACACCGTCGCCGTGATCACCCTGAACAGGCCGCTCGCCGACAACGCCATCACGACCGAGATGGGCGCACGCCTGACCGAGGTGCTCGAGACGATCGCCGTGCGGCCTTCCATCCGCGTCGCCATGATCACCGGCGCCGGTGAGCGGGCCTTCTCGGTCGGCAGCGACCTGCGCCAGCGCCAGAGCATGACGAAGGAGCAGTGGCTGCGGCAGCGGCAGGACTTCGACCGCACCCTCTACACACTCCGCCAGCTCCGCAAGCCGATCTTCGCCGTCGTCAACGGGATCGCGTACGGCGGCGGGTCCGAGATCGCCCAGAGCACGGACTTCATCATCGCGTCGGAGAACGCCACCTTCGGCCAACCCGAGGCCATGATCGGGCTCTCGGCCGGAGGCGGCTCACCGGCCCTGCTCCCCCGCCTCCTGCCACGGGGACGGGCCCTGCAGATGCTCCTGACCGGAGACCCCGTCACGGCGCACGAGGCCCACCGGATCGGGATGGTCAACGAGCTGCACCCGCAGGCGGACCTCATGTCCCGCGCGCTGGCCATCGCGGAGAAGATCGCGAGCAACTCGCCGACCGCCGTCCAGGCCGTCAAACGTGCGGTTCACCTGGGTGAGGGACAGCCGATCGAGCAAGCCGTCGCCATCATGATGGACGCCCACTGGCGGTCGGCCGTGCACCCCGATCGGGTCGAAGGGATCGGCGCCTTCAACGAGAACCGAGACCCCCACTTCCAGGACTCGGACTACTGACCGAGCCGTGATCGACACCCCTGCTCGACCCCCTGATCGACCCCCTGATCGACGAGGAGCCCACCATGCTGGTTGACGACAGTCTCCGACGAGCCCGGTCCGCGCTGACGATGATCCACCAACAGCCGTTCAACGCCGAGGCCCCACCCGAAGGGCTGACGGGCGACACCACCCCGACGGAGCAGCACTACGTCCGCAGCAACTTCGCACTGCCGGAGCACGACGGCACGCTCGAGATCGGTGGCGCCGTGGGCTCTCCCACGACGCTCACGCTGGACGACCTGCGCGCCCTGCCGTCCGTCGAGCGGGCCGTCACGCTCGAGTGCGCGGGAAACGGGCGGCTCGAGACGCGGCCGCTGCCCGCGGGAGAGCCATGGGGGGCGTATGCCGTCTCCACCGCCGTGTGGACGGGCACCTGGCTGCGCGACGTGCTCGAGCGGACGCAGCCCGATCCCGCCGGCGTGGAGGTCCGTTTCGAGGGCGCCGACAGCGGCTCCTACCTCCTCAACCCGGTGCTCGCCCAGACCGTGAAGTCCGACCTCACGTTCGTCCGTTCGCTGACCCTCGAGCACGCTCTCGACCCGGCGGCGGAGATCCTCATCGCCTACGAGATGAACGGACACCCGCTCGGTCGCGACCACGGGGCGCCGTTCCGGATCGTCGTACCAGGCTGGTTCGCCGTCGCCTCGGTCAAGTGGCTCAAGAGGATCGACGTCGTCACGGAGCCGTTCGAGGGCGAGTTCCAGACCGGGCACTACGTGTACGAGTGGCCGGATCGTCCCCACGAGCGGGTGACGACGATGCGCGTGCGGGCACGCGTCACCGACCCGGCGCCGGGGGCGGTCCTCACGCCGGGCACCCACGTGATCCGCGGGAAGGCCTGGTCGGGCACCGGGCCGGTCACGAACGTCGACCTCAGCTTCACCGGCGAAGGTGACTGGAGCCCTGCCGTGGTCGAGGCCCCCCAGGGGCCGCACCAGTGGCAGAGCTGGGCCTACGAGTGGGACGTCGCCCTGCCGGGGCGGTACAGCATCCGCGCCAAGGCGACCGACGCCGCAGGCAACGAGCAGCCGGACGTCCCACCGTGGAACCGGCTCGGATACGGGAACAACGCCGTCGAGGTGTCCTACGTCGACGTGCGCTGACCGCGGGCACCCGCGGCCGCCTCGTGGGTAAGGGACGGACATGCCCCACGCAAGGATCGGCGTCTCCGGCTGGCGCTACCCGTCGTGGCGCGGCGACTTCTACCCGAAGGGTCTTCCCCAGCGGCTCGAGCTGACGTATGCCGCCGAGCGGATGACGTCGATCGAGGTGAACGGCTCCTTCTACTCCCTCCAGCGTCCGAGCTCGTATGCCGCGTGGCGGGCTGCCGTGCCCGACGACGTCAACTTCGCGGTCAAGGGTGGGCGCTTCATCACCCACATGAAGGCGCTGCGCGACGTCGAGACCCCGCTGGCCAACTTCTTCGCCAGCGGGGTCCTCGCGCTCGGCCCCCAGCTCGGCCCGGTGCTGTGGCAGCTGCCGGCCCGCATCGAGTTCGACCCGAACCGCGTCCGGAGCTTCCTCCAGCTGCTGCCACGCTCGACGGGCGAGGCCGCGCGGCTGGCCGAGAAGCACGACGACAAGCTCAAGGAGGACCGCATCCTGACGACGTGCGAGGTCGACGTCCCGATGCGGCACGCCCTCGAGCCGCGTCACGACAGCTTCGACACCGAGGAGGCCCGGGCGCTCTGCGCTGAGTACGGCGTCGCCATGGTGATCGCCGACAGCGCAGGCACGTGGCCCGTCATGGACGACGCGACGAGCGACTTCCGCTACGTGCGGCTGCACGGCGAGACCGAGCTCTACGCCAGCGGCTACACGGACGAGTCCCTCGACCGGTGGGCGCGAACCTGCCACCACTGGATGGAGCAGGGGCACGACGTCCACCTCTACTTCGACAACGACGCGAGAGGTCACGCGCCGCACGACGCGGTGGGCCTCGTCCGGCGGCTCGGGCTGTCCACGGTCGCCTGAGCCTGAGCCGTGGACGTAGGTCGATGCGTCCGCGCGGAGACCACGCGGCATACGGTGTCGTCACGAGAGTCCTCGGACGACGGGAGACAGTCATGACCGAGCAGCACGCGGGTGAGGCGCCGTGAACCGCGACGAGCTCCGGGCCGCGCAGGAGCCCCTCAAGGCCCGCTACCGCGAGGACCCGGGCGCGGCCCTGCACCCGGTGTCGGCGAGCGCCGTCTTCGGCGAACCGGTCACGGTCGAGGTGCGCACCGCCGCCGGGGCGGTCCGCGCCGGGCTGCACCCGGCCGCGGGCGGCGACGGGTCCGATGCGTGCTCGGGCGACATGCTCATGGAGGCGCTCGTCGCGTGCGCCGGGGTGACGCTGCACGCCGTGTCGGTCGCGTTCGGCGTCGACCTGCGCGAGGTGGAGGTTCGGGCGGAGGCGACGTTCGACGCGCGCGGCACGCTCGGTGTCGACCGGACGGCACCGGTCGGGGTCCTCGGCCCGAGGGTCGTCGCCGAGGTCACGACGGACGCCGACGACACCACCCTGCAACGGCTCGCGACCGCCACGGAGCGCTACTGCGTCGTCGGCCAGTCGCTCCGGGAGCCACCGACGATCGAGGTGCGGCGCCGGGCGCCGCGGGACCGATAGGTTCGTCGCGTGAGCCGAAGCGTCTACGTCGCCTCGCCCGAGGGCCTGACGGGCAAGTCCGCCGTGGCCCTCGGCCTGCTCGACGCCCTGTTGCGCGAGGTCGGGTCGGTCGGTGTCTACCGCCCGCTGACGACCCTCGGGGGCACCGGTCCCGACGACGAGGTCGACCACATCGTCGAGATGCTCGTCAGCCAGCCCGGCGTCGAGCAGACCTACGAGGAGGCACTCGGAGTCACCTACGCCCAGGCGCACGACGACCCCGACGAGGCGCTGCACGTCATCGTCGAGCGGTTCGGCGCGCTGAGCGCGCGCTTCGAGGTCATCATCGTGCTCGGCTCCGACTACACCGACGTCTCGACGGGCACGGAGCTGTCCTTCAACGCGCGGGTGGCCGCCAACCTCGGCTCGGCCGTCGTGCTCGTCGTGCACGGCCGCGAGCGCACGCCCGACCAGATCCGCGTCGCCGCCGACAGTGCCATCACCGAGCTGCGCGCCAACCACGCCCAGACCGTCGCCGTCGTCGCCAACCGCGTCGACCCGGCCGACCTCGACGAGGTGCGGGCCGTGCTCGGCACCCTGCCCTTCCCGGTCACCGCCGCGATCCCCGAGAACCCGCTCCTCTCCGCGCCGAGCTTCCGGGCTCTCGCCGACGCGATCGGGGCGCGGCTCGTCCTCGGCAGCGAGTCGTGGATGGACCGCGACAGTCTCGGGCTCGTCGTCGCGGCGATGAGCCTGCCCAACGTGCTCGCCCGGCTCGGCCCGGACGTCACCGTCATCGCGCCGAGCGACCGCACCGACCTCATCCCGGGCCTGCTGCTCGCCCACCAGTCCGGCACCTTCCCGACCCTGGCGGGGATCATCCTCACCGGCGGCTACCCGATCCCCGAGACGATCTCGCGCCTGTCGGCCGGCGTTCAGCAGGACCTGCCGATCGCCCTCACCGACGACGGCACCTTCCGCACGGCCGAGCGGCTCATGCAGGTGCGCGGTCCGATGACGAAGGGATCGCGCAACAAGATCGAGACGGCACGCCGGCTCTTCTCCGAGAGCGTCGACCAGGCCGCCCTGCTCACCGCCATCGACGTCTCGGCCTCCGAGGTGCGCACGCCGCTGATGTTCGAGTTCCAGCTCATGGAGCGGGCTCGCTCCGACCGCAAGCACATCGTGCTCCCCGAGAGTCAGGACGACCGCATCCTCGAGGCCGCTGACGTGCTGCTTCGACGAGGCGTCGCCGACCTGACGCTGCTCGGCGACGAGACGAAGGTGCGGGCCCGCGGGTCGGCGCTCGGGCTCGACCTCGACGCCGCGACCGTCGTCTCCCCCACCGACGCCGACCTCGTCGAGCGCTTCGCGCAGGAGTATGCCGTCGCGCGGGCCCACAAGGGCATGACCGTCGAGCGCGCCCGGGAGGTCGTCACCGACATCTCGTTCTTCGGCACGATGATGGTGCACCTCGGCCTCGCCGACGGCATGGTGTCCGGCGCCGTCAACACGACGGCGCACACGATCCGTCCGGCGCTCGAGTTCGTCAAGACCGCCGACGGGGTCAAGACGGTCTCGAGCGTCTTCCTCATGTGTCTCGCCGACCGGGTGCTCGTCTACGGCGACTGCGCGGTGATCCCCGACCCGACGGCCGAGCAGCTCGCCGACATCGCGATCTCCTCGGCGCAGACCGCGCAGCAGTTCGGGATCGAGCCGCGGGTCGCGATGCTCTCCTACTCGACCGGCACGAGCGGCTCCGGCGCCGAGGTCGAGAAGGTCCGTGCCGCAACGGAGCTCATCGCCCAGCGGGCACCGGATCTCGCGCTGGCCGGGCCGATCCAGTACGACGCCGCCATCGACCCCGTCGTGGGTCGGGCCAAGATGCCTGACTCCGACGTCGCCGGCCACGCCACGGTCTTCGTCTTCCCCGACCTCAACACCGGCAACAACACGTACAAGGCCGTGCAGCGCAGCGCGCACGCCGTCGCGGTGGGCCCGGTGCTCCAGGGTCTGCGCAAGCCGGTCAACGACCTCTCCCGCGGCGCCCTCGTCGACGACATCGTCAACACCGTCGCCATCACCGCCGTCCAGGCGCAGGGCGTCTCGACCGAGCAGCAGGGAGCCGGCCAGTGACGGAGTCCACCCACGACAGGCCCGTCCTCGTCCTCAACGCCGGCTCGTCATCGCTCAAGTACCAGCTCGTCGTGGCGGAGTCGGGCGAGGTCCGCGCCGGTGGGATCGTCGAGCGCATCGGCGAGGCCGGCAGCGACGTCACCGACCATTCGGCCGCACTCGAGGCGATGACGACCCAGCTGCACGCCGACGGAGTCGACCTCGACGAGGTGCCGCTCCGCGCCGTCGGTCACCGCGTCGTCCACGGCGGCCCCGACTTCTCGGAGCCGGTCGTCATCGACGACGCCGTGCTCGACCGCATCAGGGCGCTGAGCGCCCTTGCGCCACTGCACAACCCGGCTGCCGTCATCGGCATCGAGGCCGCTCGGCAGCACTACGACGTGCCCCACGTCGCCGTCTTCGACACCGCCTTCTTCTCATCCCTTCCGGCCGCGGCGTCGACGTATGCGGTGCCCCGCGACCTCGCCGCGAAGCACTCCATCCGCCGCTACGGCTTCCACGGCACCTCGCACCAGTTCGTCGCGCAGGCGACGGCCGACCTGCTGGGTCGCCCCCTCGCCGATCTGCGCCAGGTGATCCTCCACCTCGGCAACGGGTGCTCGGCGTCCGCGGTGCGCGGTGGCCAGGCCGTCGAGACGTCGATGGGCCTGACCCCCCTGCAGGGTCTCGTCATGGGCACCCGCTCTGGCGACGTCGATCCCGGTCTCCACGCCTACCTCGCCCGAGAGGCAGGGATGACGCTCGGCGAGATCGACACGCTCCTCAACAAGAAGTCCGGCGTCCTCGGGCTGAGCGGTGTCAACGACTTCCGCGAGCTCGTGCAGCGGGTCGATGCCGGGGACGCGGATGCGCGTCTCGCGTTCGACGTCTTCGTCCACCGGCTCAAGCACTACGTCGGCGCCTACCTCGCGATCCTCGGCGGGGCCGACGTGCTCGTCTTCACGGCGGGCATCGGACAGCACAGCGCCCCTGTCCGGGCCGCGGTCGCCGACGGGCTCGCCGAGCTGGGCATCACGGTCGACGCGGACCTCAACGCGTCGGGCTCGAGCGCGGCCCGCGTCATCTCTCCTGACGGGTCACGCGTCGTCGTCGCGGTCGTGCCGACCAACGAGGAGCTCGCCATCGCCCGACAGACGGCCGACCTCGTCGGCTGACCGCCCACCTCACGCCGGTTCGTGGTGATGTCGGCACCCCCGTGGGTGCCGCGATCACCTCGACGGGCGCTGGGCCTCGAGGTACTCGCGCAGGGACGTGGGCCGGCGACCCGTCAGCCGCTCGACGTCGCCGCTGACGCCGTCGAGCTCACCCGCGGCGACGGCGGTGTACGTCGACACCCAGGCGTCCACCTGCCAGTCCGGGGCCCCGTAGACCGCGCGGGACGCGTACGCCTCCTCGACCGTCTCGTCGTGGAAGCGCACCTCGCGGCCCGTCACCTCGGTGATGACCTGCGCCATCTCGGCGAACGTCAGCGCCTCGGGCCCGGTCAGTGCGTACGTCGCGCCTTCGTGCGACGTGGGGTCGAGCAGGACGGTGACCGCGACGCGTGCGATGTCGTCGTGCGCGACGACGGCGGCCCGGCCGTCGCCGGCGGGACCTCGGACGACGCCGTCCTCGCCGACCATGTGGTCCATGAACTCGAGGTAGAGGTTGTCGCGCAGGAACGTCCACGCCATGCCCGAGTCTCGGAGGTGCTGCTCCGTGGCCGCGTGGTCACGAGCCAGGGTGAACGTCGCATCCGGCGCTGCTCCGAAGAACGAGACGTAGACGACGTGTCCGACCCCGGCAGCCGCGGCGGCATCGACGAAGGCTCGGTGCTCGGCGAGCCGGTCCTCGTTCTCGGCCGCCGAGACCATGAAGAGGGTCTCGACCCCCTCGAGAGCCGCTCGGGCGGCGTCGGCGTCGCGGTAGCTGCACTGAGCCCCAACGGAACCCGGCAGTTCCGGCGCCCGACTGGCGTCACGGACGAGGAGCCGCTGGGCGACTCCACGGCCGGCGAGATCCTTGGCGACGAGCCCACCAAGCCACCCGGTCGAGCCGGTGACGGCGAGGGTCGGACGGGGACTCGTGGCGTCTGCGCTCATCCCCCGAGCGTACGCACGGGACCGGTGTCGACGTCAGGTCCGGCGCACGAGGCGCGACAGGTCGACACAGGCGACGCCGACCGCGTCCATGCGCCGCGTGATCGGCTCGCCCCCGTCACGGGGCACGACCAACGAGGCACGGCCTCCCCGCCGCAGCGCGTCGGCCACGTCGTCGCGAGCGACGGCGAGCGACTCCCAGTCCGCCAGCCAGTCGTCGACCGGGAGGTCGTCGGCTCTGGCGACCGGGTCGAGCCTGCGGACCTCGGCGACGAACGCGCGGATCGCCTCGTCCTGGGCCGCGATCGCCGCCGCCCTCACCGAGGCCGGTGACCCCACGTCGACGGGACTGGCCGCCAGGCCGGCCCGGAGCCGGGTGCAGCCGGCGTCGACGGCGGCGACCACGTCGGGTCGGTCGATGAGCTCGATCCGGTCGTGGTCGGCGTACGCCCAGAGCCCGAACCCGGCCAGGACGAGGAGGCCGAGCACGACCAGCGTCACGACGGTGACGGCGATGCCCATTCCCCTCGACGGGCGACGGCGCCCCGTCTCCCGCAGTGGGGGCATCCGCTCCCAGTACGTCGTCATGACGGCAGTGTCGCCGCCGTCAGGCGAGGACGACGGTCGGCGATGTGCACTGATGCCCGATCGTGACGACCGGCACGGGCTGTCCGATCAGCGGCGGGTGATGCACCGCGGGACGGCCACGCGGCATACGGTGTGGTCGTGACCGACAACCATGCCGAGCCCTCTGGCACGCCCTCCGACGCGACCGTGCCCGTCCGCACCCACGACGGCAGCGACACCCTGCAGGCCGATCCCCCCTTCGCCCCGGAGCTGCCCGGCATCGAGGCCGCGGCCGTCCCGCCCGGGGTCCGGGTCGCGAGCGAGTGGGCGTGGCGCCTGCTGCTCATCGGCGCGGCCATCTACCTGCTGTCGCTCGCGGTGCGCTCGGTCTCCGAGATCGTCGTGCCGGTTGCGATCGCCATCCTCCTGACCGCCCTGCTGCGGCCCGTCGCGACCTGGCTGCACCACCGGATGAAGCCGGGGGCGGCCGCCGGCATCACGCTGCTCGGCACGATCCTGCTCATCGGGGCGCTCTTCACCCTCGTCGGGACCCAGTTCAGCAGCGGCTTCTCCGACCTGACGAGCCAGGTCGCCACCGGTCTCGAGCGCATCCGCGACTGGGTGCGCACGTCGTTCAACATCACCGACGCGCAGTTCGACGAGTACTTCAACACCATCCGCGACAAGGTGAGCGAGTCTGGCAACCTCGGCGACACCGCGACCTCGGTCGGGCTCACGGCGACGCACTTCATCGCGGGCCTGTTCATCGCCCTCTTCTCCCTCTTCTTCTTCCTCTACGAGGGCCCGCGCATCTGGAGCTGGATCGTGCGGCTCTTCCCGCGCGCAACCCGCCCCCGCGTCAACTCCTCGGGCATCATCGCCTGGCACCAGCTGTCGGCGTTCGTGCGCGCGACGATGATCGTGGCCTTCGTCGACGCGGTCGGCATCTCGGTCGGCGCCGCGATCCTCAAGGTCCCCTTCGCGTTCGCGATCGGCATCCTCGTCTTCATCCTGGCGTTCATCCCGATCGTCGGAGCGCTGCTCTCGGGGGCCGTCGCCGTGCTGCTCGCGCTCGTCGCGCACGGCCCGGGCGTCGCCCTCATCATGCTCGCCGTCGTCATCGGCGTGCAGCAGCTCGAGTCGCACGTGCTCCAGCCGTTCCTGCTCGGCAAGGCCGTCAGCGTCCACCCGCTCGCCGTCATCCTCGCCATCGCGACCGGCTCGATCATCGCCGGCATCGTCGGTGCGCTCGTCGCCGTCCCCTTCGCCGCGGTGCTCAACGCCGTGGGCAAGCACCTCTTCAGCGACGAGTCGGAGGGCGAGCTCGACCGGGAGATGGCGGCCTCGGCCGACGACGGCGGAGCCCCAGCCAACGCCTGACGGAGCCGTATGCCGTCCCGGGTCGACGGACGTCCGTGACCGATGGGGCCACTCGAACCCTCGAGTGGCCCCGCTTCCACCTGCGCACCACGCGCCCCGGTCGCTGCACCCTCCCTCTCGGGGCGGCGGCCATCGGAAGTGCGCCGTGGCGCGGTTCCGTCGTGGTCCGGCATCGGTTGCCACCCATGAGTACGCCATGGCGCGGTTTCGTGGAGCGGGGGGGTGCGTTCGAGCCAGGTGTGCCTGGAGCGACGGTCCTACTGGGACACGGCGCGGCGGGCGAAGAGGGCCCGGTCGTCGAGCTCCTCGGCCTCCTCGGCGAACTCAGGCGTGTCGAAGACGTCGGCCGGGATGCCGGACTCGGTGTAGCGCGGCTCGGCCTTGGCCTTGAGCGAGTAGGTCGGGCGCGGCACCGGAACAGGGCTCCAGCTGCCCTCGGCCGGCTGCTCGACGGCGGCCACGGCGACGGGCACCTCACCGGTGATCGGCGCCTGGACGTCGAAGACGCCGGGCTCGACGTGCTGGGCGACGACGGTCTGCGACTCGTGCGAGACCGCCACGACCTCCGACGGGGCCGCCGTGGCGGTGCTACGGATGACCTGCGTGTCGTCACTCGAGAGGAGCGGCACGTGGTGCTGCGCGTCGTAGGACCGGCTGTGGCGACGACCTCGCCGGCCACCTCGAGCGCGCTGGTCCCCCGCATCCGAGCTGCTGCGCAGGCGGTCGGCCTGGGCCTCGGCCCGCAGCCACACGAGGACGGCGGCGACGGTGAGCACGGCGAACGGGATGGAGATCCACATGAGCACGTCGGTCACTGTCAGCACGACGGACACCGGCAGCCAGGCGACCGCGACGAGGAGCAGCGCCGCGCGAAGGCGGCGCTGTGCCAGCGGAACCCGCGCAGGGGCCGTGGGTCGAGCCGGCCTCCGGTCCGCGTGGCTCGTCGGTCGCGCTGACTCGGGCATGCGGTCCACCTCGGCGGAGTAGGGGGCGATGTCGTGGTCGTTCTGGCTCAGGTCTGACGAGGAGCCCGATGCGACAGTCGAGCTCGCAAGCACCTGCTCGTCGGATCGACGTGCGACGAGAGGAGAGTGGCGGCGTGACGTGCCGGCGGGGACGGCCCGCTTCACGTCGACGGTGGGACGGCCGGTGCTCGCGGGCTTGACGGCATACGAGTGCGGGCGCGGGGTGCTCAGTGCCGGAGTCGGCAGGGCCGGTCGCTTCTCGAGGACGCGCATGGCCTCGGAGAAGCCCTCGACCGACCGGGTCGCGGCGGCGTCCTCGCGGCGGCGGGCCCAGTGCTGCACGAGATAGGCAGCCCAGATCGCCACGATGACGACGAAGATGAGGCTGCTGACTGGCACGTGACCCACGGTAGGACGCGGTTCGGTAACGGCCCCGCACATTCGAGGCGTGTCGCGCAAGAGGCTGGTGTTACACCTGTGACAGGCGAGCCGTGAGAGTCGATCCGCACAGGTCCTCGGTAGTGACGGCGAAGGAGCGGTGGTCGCGCCACGCGCCGTCGATGTGGAGGAAGCGCTCGCGCACTCCCTCGTCACGCAGGCCGAGCCGCTCGACGACGCGCAGCGAGGGCACGTTGTCGAGCCGGATGTTGACCTCGACCCGGTGCAGCCCACCCGCGCCGAGCGCGTGGTCGACCGCCAGCGCGAGGGCGCGGGTCGCGATGCCCTGTCCGGTGACGGACTCGTCGAGCCAGTAGCCGGCCGCACCCGACTGCTGCGCGGCGCGGACGATCCCGAAGAGGTGGACCTGACCCACGATGCGACCGCCGACCTCGATGCACCACGGCATGGCGCGGTCGGCGCGCGCCTCGGTGTCGAGGTCGCGGACGAACTGCCGGAACGAGACCGGGGTCCGCGCCGGCGAGCCCGGCGGGAGGGTCGGCTCCCACGGCTGGACGTATGCCGCGTTGTCGCGCCGCACGCGCTGCCAGTCACGCTCGTCGTCCAGACGCAGGGGCCGCAGCACGATCGCGGGCTCGGACGAGGCATCACGCAGGACCACGGGCCAGCGGGCCTGACCGTCCCGGTGTGGGCGCCACGGCATCCTCATCCGACCGATCCCCCCGGGATCGGCCGACGTCGGATGACGGAGTGCCGCAAGCGGATCCGCGTCCTCACGTCAGTGGTCACTGCCGGGGATCTGGTCGAGGGCGTGGCCCAGGACCGGCTCGAGCACGTCGAGCGCGTCGGCCACGCCACCGCGCGATCCGGGAAGGTTGGCGACGAAGGTGCGCCCGGCCAGGCCGACGAGACCGCGCGAGAGCATCGCCGTCGGGACCCCCCTGGCGACGCCGGCGGCACGGATCGCCTCGGCGACGCCGGGCACGAGCCGGTCGAGCATGGGTGCGGTCTGCTCGGGTGTCACGTCGGTCGGGGTGAGGCCGGTCCCTCCGGTCGTGATGACGAGCTCCGGTTCGCTCGCGAGGACCTCGCGGAGCGCCAGGCCGAACTCGTCGCCGTCGGCCACGACGACCGGCTCGCCCACCTCGAAGCCCCAGGCGTGGAGCCGCTCGACGATGACCGGGCCGGACCTGTCGGCGTAGACGCCGGCTGCCGCTCGGGTCGAGGACGTGACGACGACGGCCCGGCGGCCCACGCCCGGACCCTCATTCATGCCAGTCTCCCGACCGGCCACCGGACTTCGCCGTGACGCGGACGTCGGTGATCCGGCCGTGCTTGTCGACGGCCTTGACCATGTCGATGAGGGCGAGCGCGGCGACCGACACCGCGGTCAACGCCTCCATCTCGATGCCCGTCCGGTCGGCGGTGCGCACCGTCGCCGTGATGTCGGCGCCGTCGTCGGCGACCGTCACGTCGACCTCGACGCCGTGCACGGCGATCGGGTGCGCGAGCGGGATGAGCTCGGGTGTGCGCTTGACGGCCTGGATGCCGGCGATGCGGGCGACCGCCAGGGCGTCGCCCTTGGGGACGTTCCCCGAGCGCAACGCCGCGACGGCGTCGGCGCTGAGCAGGACGCGTCCCGCCGCGCTGGCCTCGCGGGCGGTCACGGCCTTGGCCGACACGTCGACCATGTGGGCACTGCCGTCGGCGCGCACGTGGGTCAGACCCCGCGCCTCGGCAGTCGCCGCGGCCTCTGCCGGGGAGGCCTCGGCCCCGCCCTGCTCCGGGGGCGTCACCCACGGGTCGCTCGGATCTGGCTGTGCCTCCGGTCGGTCGCTCATCACGCCTCCTTGTCGAGGACGAGGACGTCGACGACCTCACCGGCGACGAGCTCGGTGACGTCCTCGGGCACGACGAAGAGGGCGTTGGCCCGGGAGAGGTCGGCGACGAAGTGCGAGCCCTGCCCTGCCACGGGGACGGCGACGAGCGTGCCTTCCGCCGACCGCGACACGACGGCACGACCGAACTGGCGCCGCCCGCCGAAGGACTCGACGCCGGAGATGAGCGTGGCCGGCCGCAACCGGCGCTTCTCGGGAGTCAGGCGCATGAGCCGGCGCAGCGCCGGGCGCACGAAGACCTCGAACGACACGAACGACGACACCGGGTTGCCGGGCAGGGCGAAGAGCGGCACCTGCTTGCCACCCGGCCCGGTCAGCAGCCCGTAGCCCTGCGGCTTGCCGGGCTGCATCGCGACCTTGACGAAGTCGATGCCCTCGCCGCGCAGGGCGCTCTTGACGACGTCATAGGCGCCCATCGAGACTCCGCCGCTCGTGATGACGACGTCGGCCTCGGCGACGACCTCGTCGAGCACGGCGAGCAGCTCCTCGTCGGAGTCGCCGACCGCCGCCCGGATCTCGGCCGACGCCCCGGCGCCGATGGCGGCCGCCCAGAGCATGGAGGAGTTGGAGTCGTGGATCTGACCGGGCTGCAAGGGTTTTCCGGGCTCGACGAGCTCGGCGCCGGTCGACAGCACGACGACGTGCGGCCGGCGGTGGACCTCGACCTCGGCATGACCGCAGGCCGCGAGCAGCGCGATGGTGCGGGCGCCGACGACCTCGCCCGCCGAGACGATGACCTCGCCGGACGACACGTCCTCGCCCTGCGGACGGACGAAGCGACCCGGCGGGACCGCCACGCGGCACTCAACGTCGCCCGTTGCGGCCGCGTCGGTGTCCTCGACGGCGATGACGGCGTCGGCACCCTCGGGGATCGGGGCGCCCGTCATGATCCTGGCCGCCTCCCCCACGCCCACCGAGAAGGTCGGGTCGGCACCCGCGGCGACCTCGCCGACGATGCGCAGCTGCACCGGGGACTCACCGGCGGACGCGAGCGACTCGGCGCGGACGGCATACCCGTCCATCGACGAGTTGTCGAAGTGCGGGAGGTTGACCTTGGCCCGGACGTCGCGGGCCACGACGAGGCCGAGGGCCTCGGTGAGCGGCGTCCACTCGGTCGGGGACGGCTCGAGCGTCGAGAGGATGGCTTTGAGGTGCTCGTCGACCGTACGCACGTCGCCGGGTGTCGTGACGGGCGCCGGCGTCGGCGTCGGCAGCTCGCCGAGCACGGCGTCGTCGAGGACCCGGCGGTAGCCGTCGATGAGCACCTCGCCGACGCAACGGACGTTGCGGCCGAAGACGGGGTCACCGATGACGCGCAGGCTCGTGCAGTCGCGCATCGAGGGCACCCCCTTGGGGAAGCGCTGCTCGAAGCCCGACACGAAGCGGTAGGCCGAGTCGAGGTCGACGTAGGGCTCGGGCCCGTCGACGGTCGCGACGACGTGGTAGCCCTCGTCGAGGGTGAAGAAGTCGGACCGGATGACGAGCAGGTCGTTCGTCGTCTTGACCGGACGGAAGCGGGTGCGCGGCACGAGGATCGCCTCCGAGCCCTCGAACACCTCGATCGCCGTGCCCATCGCCGACTCCATCTGGATGACCTCGGGCGAGCCCGGGTCGGCGGGGTCGACGTTCTTGTGGTTGACGATGATCGGCAGGCCGAGGACGCCCTGCTTGGCCGTCATCCGCTCGCGCAGGACCTCGAGGTTGATCCACACGTTGTTGGCGTTGAAGGTGTTGTGCCGCTTGATGTCGCGGAAGTAGCGCTCCTCCCCCTCGGCCACCATCGCCGTGTCGCGCAGCACGATCCGGCCGTCGGACTTGCGCACCGCGAGGTGGCCGCCCTTGCGGTCGCTCTTCGTGCGCTTGCACACCTCGGCGACGTAGGGCAGGCCGTGCTCGACCATCCACGCCGCGACGTCGGGGTCGCACGTCGCGCCGAGGTTGTCGGAGTTGGAGAGGAACGCGTAGCGAATCCCCTTCTCCAGCAGGGAGTCGAGCACGCCGGACGTGACGAGCGAGACGTAGATGTCGCCGTGGCCCGGCGGGCACCACTCGAGCTCGGGGTCGTCGGGCCACTGCACCGGCATGAGGTCGTCGGGGCGCAGCTTGGGCTCGGCGTTCTGGATGAAGTCGAGCGGCAGCCCGTCGACCGGCAGGTCGGGGTACTTCGCGAGGATCTTGAGCGACTCCTCCGAGGTGCGGAAGGAGTTCATGAGCACGAGCGGGAGCTCGACGCCCCAGCGCTCACGCAGGGCCAGCACCTGCAGGGCGATGATGTCGAGGAAGGTCAGGCCGTCCTTGACCTCGAGCGCGGACTTGGCGCCGGTCATGCCCATCCCGGTGCCGAGGCCGCCGTTGAGCTTGATGACGGCGGTGCGCGACAGCGCCTCGCGCGCCTCCTCGTCGGACACCTGGACCTCACGGAGGGTCTGCACCTCGCCGAGGGGCTCGATCGACTCCTCGGGGATCGTGCCGAGCGCCCCGGCCTGCAGCTGCTCGTAGTAGTGCTCGAACACCCTGATCGCCTCAGGACCGAGGCCCCGGTCGCGCATCAGTGCGACGGACGCGTGGAGCCCCTGGTCACTCATGGGCATCACCTTACGATGGGCCGCATGTGCGTCACCCGAGTGCGCGGAATGTGCTCCCCGTGAGCGGCCTGGGCAAGCGTGACCTGCGTCACGCCGCGCGGGCCCGGCGGCGCGAGATCGCGTCGCGCCTGACCCGGGACGAGCGTGACGCCGCCGCGGCGGCGATCGCCGGGGCGGTGCTCCGTTTCGTGCCCGACCCGTCCCGGGTGGCGGTCTACGAGTCCCTCCCGGACGAGCCGCCGACCGGCCGCCTCGTCGAGGCGCTCCTCGCGGCCGGCCACGAGGTCATCGTGCCCGTCGTGCAGGGCGACTTCTCGCTCGAGTGGAGGTATGCCGTCCCGGGCGCCTCGGGCGACGACGCGACCGTGCGCCGCCCCGGCCACGGCGGCCACGCACCGGACGCCGACGAGCGACAGGGTTGGCTCGGCACCGACGCCCTCGCCACGTGCGACCTCGTCGTCACACCCGGGCTCTCCGTCGACGAGCACGGCACGCGCCTCGGCCAGGGCGGCGGCTGCTACGACCGGGCCCTGCTCCACCGCGACCCGGCCACACCCGTCGTGACCCTGCTCCACGAAGGCGAGCAGAGCGACACCGACCTGCCGGCCGACGCGCACGACCTCCCGGTCGACGGCTACGTCACGACGACCGGACGCGTCGTGCGGCTTCGCTGAGGCGCGCACGTCGCCGAGCCGACCGAGAGACCCGAGCCCACCGCATACGCCATCGGGGGCCGAGGCGCAGCCGCGCGGGTGACGCGGCGGCCTACGGGTTCGACGTCGGCGTCGGCGGCACGAGCGTCAGCTCGTCGTCGGTCGCCTCGCGCACCGCGGTCGGGCTGAACGGCCACACGAAGGTCTCGTTGGCCACCCAGGCGTCGACCTGGTCGGAGTAGTGGTCGTCGTAGGCGTGCCCCGACTGGCCGGTCGAGTTGACCCAGCGCGACGCGTCGAGGTTGCCGAGGTCGACGACCATGCGCATCGACGGGCCGCTCGTGACGTCGTAGCCGGGCTTCGAGGCGTTCCACGCGTTGGCGTTGACGATGGAGTTGCCACCGCCGAGCTCGATGTCGTCGCGGTTGAAGAGGTTCTGGACGAGCTCGGGCACGCCGTCGGCGCCCATGACCTGGTGCGTCAGGTCGAGCGAGTGCAGGCGTCCCCAGCGCCACGTCGCGGGCACCTTGCCGAGCTCGCGGGCGAGGTCGAGGCGGGCCTCGACGAGCGCGCGCTTGAGGATCTCGCCGGAGCCCTCGGTGACGCCGGGCGTCGTCTTGTCGTCCCACCAGTCGTTCTTGGGGTCCTTGAGCAGCTGCTCCATGACGACCATCCACCGGCTGCCGCCGTCGGGCGCGATGTCGGGCGGGAGCTCGTCGAAGGTGTACTCGAGCAGGTGCTTCCACACGGCGTTGTAGTACGCCGCCGAGGCCGCGTCGCGCGTCTTGTCGTTGGGCTGGTTGCCGTCCCAGTCGCGCAGCAGTCGCTGGGCCTGCGCCGTGAAGTCGTCGACCTGCACCGCGAGGAGTCGCTCGACGAGGCCCGGCGCGTACGTGTTGCGGGTGTCGCCCTGGATCTGCGACATCGTCTCGGGCGAGACCTTCGGGGTCGCGGCGAGCAGGGTGCGGATGCGCTGCGCCCGGAAGCCGTAGTCCCACTCCGAGGTGAGGAACGGCGTCGGGCTCGCGGTGACGGCCTGGTTGGCCGTGACGATGAAGCCCTCGGCAGGGTCGAAGGTGTTGGGCATGTCGTCGAAGGGCACGTAGCCCTTCCAGTCCCACTGCGAGTCCCAGCCGGGCGACGGCCAGAAGCCGGGGGGCGCGCCGGGCGTCGCCGAGCGTCGCACCGGGATCTTGCCGGGAGCCTGGTAGCCGATGTGGCCGGCCGTGTCGGCGTAGACGAGGTTCTGCGACGGCACCGAGAAGAGGGCCGCGGCCTTGCGGAAGTCCGACCAGTTCGTGGCCCGGTTGAGGGCGAAGATCGCGTCGGCCGTCGTGCCTGGGGTCAGCGCCGTCCACGCGAGCGACACGGCATACCGGTTGGACTGGGGAGCGCCGCGCACGACGCTGCGGTCGCCGGCTGCGTCGATGGCCGGGACGACGTCGGACATGATCGGGCCGTGCACCGTCGAGCGCACGGTCAGCGGCACGTCGGCGCCGCCGGCGACCTTGATGACCTCCTGGCGCGTCTCGAGCGGCTTGGTCAGCCCGTCACGGAGGTAGCCGTCGCCCGAGACCTGCTCGAGGTAGAAGTCCGTGACGTCGGGGCCGAGGTTCGTCATGCCCCAGGCGACCTTGTCGTTGTGGCCGATGACGACGCCGGGCAGGCCCGAGAAGGTGAAGCCCGACACCTGGAAGGGGCACGCCGCGCTCAGGGTGCGGCACTGGAGGTTGACCTGGCCCCAGATGCCGGGGATCGACAGGGCGAGGTGCGGGTCGTTGGCGAGCAGCGGCTTGCCCGTCGTCGTGCGCGAGCCCGAGACGACCCACGAGTTCGAGCCGATGCCGTCGCCGCGGCCGAGGCTCGACGGGACCGCGTTGACCGACGCCAGCGCCGAGTCGATGGCGGCGTTGCCGTCCTCGGAGCGCATCGCCGTGAGGGCCGCGGGCGCCGGGCCCGCCGCTTGGTCGCTCGCCGACGCCGGCTGCCAGTCCTGCTCCGAGAGGATCGGCTGGTTGCGGTCGACGGGGTAGGGCGGGTAGAGCAGGTTGATCTGCTTGAGGGAGCGCGTCGTGCGCGACAGGCGGGCGCGGGCGAGCTCGTCGTTGTAGTCGCCCCGCAGGTCCCACGCCATCGCCTTGAGCCACGAGAGCGAGTCGACGGGCGTCCACGGCTCGACCCGGTAGCCGGGGTTGCGGCGGGCGAGCACGGTGTACTCGAGCGACATCTTCTCGGGCGTCTCGGCCTTCTTGATGTACGCGTTGACGCCGTCGGCGTACGCCTGGAGGTACTGCCGCGTCTCGGGCGCGAGCTTGGGCAGCTCCTGCTCCGCGATGCGGCGCCAGCCCATCGTGCGGATGACCTTGTCCTTGTCGAGGCCGGCGCTGCCGACGAGCTCGGAGAGGCGGCCGGCCGTGACGTGGCGACGCAGGTCCATCTCGAAGAAGCGGTCCTGGGCGCTGACGAAGCCCTGCGCCCGGAAGAGGTCGCTCGCGTTGTCGGCGTAGATCGTGGGGACGCCCTGGGCGTCGCGGTGCACCGACACCGAGCTCGTCAGGCCCTCGATCTCGAGCTGGCCCGAGGTCTCCGGGAACGACTGCCGCACCACCCCGATCGCCAGGATCCCGACCCCGACCACCGCCATGACGACGAGGACGGCGACGAGCAGGACGATCCGACGGGCGCGCTTCAACCGTGACACGCGACGAGCCTAGGCCACCGCGGACGGTGCAGCTCGCAGCCCGTGGGGCGCCGCGCGACATCGTTGCCGAACCGACGACAAACGCTCCCGACCCGTGCGCGACGCCCGCGGACCACTCCACGGGCGCGGCCGCCGGGATGGTTGGATTGCCCCACACCTGAGGAGCTGCCGTTGACCGCACTCGCGAGCATCACGTCGTCGACCATGGACCTCGACGACCTGACGCGCGTGCTCCTGATCGGGTCGCTCGTGCTCCTCGTGGCCGTCGCGGCCGTGCGCCTGTCGGTCCGCTCGGGCCTGCCGTCGCTGCTCATCTACCTCGGGATCGGCCTCGCCCTCGGCAACGCCGGCGCCGGAATCCAGTTCGACGACGCGTCGATCACCCGCGTGCTCGGCTACGCCGCCCTCGTGCTCATCCTCGCCGAGGGCGGCCTGACGACGTCGTGGTCCAACATCAAGGACTCGGTGGCCCCCGCCGCGGTGCTCTCGACGGTCGGGGTCGTCGTGTCGGTGCTCGTCGTCGCGGTGGCCGCGCACGCCTTCCTCCCGCTGTCGTGGACGATCTCGCTCCTCATCGGCGCCATCGTCAGCTCGACCGACGCCGCCGCGGTCTTCGCGGTGCTGCGCAACGTGCCGCTGCCCAAGCGCCTCTCGGGGATGCTCGAGGCGGAGTCGGGCTTCAACGACGCGCCCGTCGTCATCCTCGTCGTCGCCTTCTCCGCCCAGGGGGTGCCGGGCGGATCCGCCGACCCGTGGTGGGTGCTGCTCCTGCACGCGGCGCTGGAGCTCGCCGGCGGCGCGCTCGTCGGGGGCGCCGTGGGCTGGCTCGGTGGACAGCTGCTGCACCGCGTCGCGGGCGCGTCGTCCGCCCTCTTCTCCATCGGCGTCGTCGCGCTCACCGTCCTCGCGTATGCCGTCGGCGCGGCCCTGCACGTCTCCGGCTTCCTCGCCACCTACCTCTCGGCCCTCGTGCTCGGCAACATGGGCCTGCCCAACCGGGTGGCGTTCCAGAGCTTCGCCAACGCGCTCGGCTGGATCGCGCAGATCGGGCTCTTCGTGCTGCTCGGCCTGCTCGCGGACCCGAGGCGCCTCGACGAGCAGCTCGTCCCGGCGATCACCATCGGCCTCGCCCTGCTCCTCGTGGCCCGTCCCCTGTCGGTCTTCGCATCGGTCTCGTGGTTCAAGGTGCCCTGGCGCGACCAGGTCTTCCTGTCGTGGGCGGGGCTGCGCGGCGCCGTGCCCGTCGTCCTCGCCACGGTGCCGCTCGTCGTCGGGACGCCCGACACGAAGTGGATCTTCGACCTCGTCTTCATGCTCGTCGTCATCTTCACCATCGTGCAGGCGCCGACGCTGCCGTGGGTGGCCAAGCGGCTGGGGCTCACCGAGCACGTGCACTCCGTCGACGTCGACCTCGAGTCGACCTCCCTCATGGAGATCAGCGCCGACGTCATCCAGGTGACCGTCGGCGCCGAGTCACGGCTGCACGGGGTCGCCGTCTTCGAGCTGCGCCTGCCCAAGGGCGCCAACGTGACGCTCGTCGTGCGCGGCGGCGAGGGGTTCGTGCCCGAGCGGCACACGACGATCCGGCACGGGGACCAGCTGCTCGTCGTCACGACCTCGAAGGTCAAGCAGCGCACCGAGCGCCGCATCCGCGAGATCAGCCGGGGCGGGCGCCTCGCCGGCTGGCCGTAGACTGACCCTCGGTCATCTTCCGCTCCCGACGTCCGAGGTTCACCTGTGCCCACCTACTCCTACGCGTGCCAAGAGTGCGGCCACGCCTTCGACATCCGCCAGTCGTTCACCGACGACTCCCTGACGGTGTGCCCGGAGTGCGGCGAGCCGCGCCTGCGCAAGGTGATCCACCCGGTCGGCATCGCGTTCAAGGGCTCGGGCTTCTACAAGACCGACTCGCGCGCCGCGTCCAAGAGCGCCTCGACCCCGGCGGCTTCCGACGGCGCGGGCTCGGGTGACACGAAGAAGAAGGACGGCGGATCGTCGTCCACCTCGACGTCCTCCGAGTCGTCGAGCGGCTCGAGCACGTCGACGCCGTCGAAGACCGCGTCCACGTCCTCGGGGTCGTCGTCGTCCGGGTCGTCGTCGTCCGGGTCGTCGTCCACAGCCAGTTGAGCCCGGGGGACGTTGTCCCCACCCGAGGGCGTATGCCGTCCGGCCGGCCCGGTGCCCGCCCTAGGCTCCTCGCATGACGACTGAGCAGACGACCGTGTCCGACCCCGCCGTCCCGGGAGCTCCCGCTCCGGGTCCGCGCGCCGAGATCGGTGTCATCGGTGGGTCCGGTCTCTACGAGTTCCTCGACGACTACGAGACCGTCGACGTCGAGACCCCGTTCGGGCGCCCGAGCGACCCGCTCGTCATCGGTGAGGTCGAGGGCCGCAGCGTCGCCTTCGTCGCGCGGCACGGCAAGGGCCATCGCTTCGCGCCGCACCGCGTCAACTACCGCGCGAACCTCTGGGCCCTGCGCGCGGTCGGCGTCCGCCAGATCCTCTCCCCCTGCGCCGTCGGCTCGCTCAAGCCCGAGCACGGGCCGGGCACCATCGTCGTGCCCGACCAGGTCGTCGACCGCACGTGGGGGCGGCCCCACACCATCTACGAGACCGAGGGTCCGGTCGTCCACGTCGGTTTCGCCGATCCCTACTGCCCCAACGGCCGTCAGGTCGCGGTGGCCGCGGCCCGGCTCTCGGAGCTCGAGGTCGTGATGGACGGGACCCTCGTGGTCGTCAACGGGCCACGGTTCTCCTCCCGCGCCGAGTCGCTCATGCACCAGCAGGCCGGCTTCGGCATCGTCGGCATGACGACGATGCCCGAAGCGGCCCTGGCCCGCGAGCTCGCCATGTGCTTCACGACGATCGCCATGGTCACCGACCACGACGCCGGCGTCGAGGGTGGCGACGCCGTCACGCACGACGAGGTCCTGCGCGTCTTCGCGACCAACGTCGAGCACCTCACCTCGATCCTGCGCGACGCCATCGGCCAGATGCCCGCGCACGAGCCCGACGAGACGGCCACCTGCACGTGCCGACGCAGCCTCGACGGTCTCGAGCTGCCCTTCCCGCTCCCCTGATGACGGCCGGCGTGCGCTCGGGCTCCCGCTGGCGTCGCGAGGGCCGGCGGGCGGCGTGGCCCGACGGTCCGCGCCGACGCCGGGCCAGGCGGGCGCGCTGGCGGCGGTGGGCCGCGGCGGGGCTCGCCGCCCTGGCCGTGCTCGTGACGGTCGCCGCCCTGCGCCCGGCGCCGGCCGGAGGCGCGGGCGTGCCGACGGTCGTCATGGCCCGGGACGTCGCGGCCGGACAGACGATCGGCGCCGACGACATCACCGTCTCGGTCCGACCTGGTGGTCAGCGACCCGTGACAGCCCTGTCGACGGTCCAAGCCGTGGTGGGTCGCGTCGCCGCCGCTCCCCTGGTCGTCCACGAGGTCGTGACGCCCGAGCGCCTCGTCGGCCGCGACCTGCTGGCCGGCCAGCCCGACGATCAAGTGGCCCTCAGCGTCCCCGTCCTCGACGCCGCCTCGGTCGGGGTGCGGCCGGGTGACCACGTCGACCTCTACGCCACCGGCTCCGGCACCCGGGCCGCGACCGATGTCGTCGTCCTCGCGGTCCGCGCGGCCGAGGAGTCGACCGGTCTCGGGGCGGGGGCGCCGGCCCGTGTGACCCTCGCGCTCGACCCGACACAGGCCGCCGAGGTGACGCGCGGTCTCAGCGCGCTCCAAGCCGGCCAGAGTCTGGTCGTCGCCGTCCGGCACGGGTTCGGGGCTGCGCAGTAGGCTCGGCATGCCCGGAGAGTCCGCCTCACACGTCACTCTCGTCGCAGCGTCGCACACGGGTCACAGGCCCAGCAGACAGCAGGACCCACAGGGACGGGTCGCAAACAACCCCCGTGGCATCGAGATCACCCAGTCCAGGGGCACAGAAAGGGACGCGCATGATCAAGGGTTTCAAGGATTTCCTGATGCGAGGCAACGTCGTCGACCTCGCGGTCGCGGTCGTCATCGGCACCGCGTTCGCCAAGGTGGTCGACGCCTTCGTCACCGTCATCATGGACCTCATCGGCAAGCTCGGTGGCAAGCCGGACTTCTCGTCGTTCAAGCCGGGCGGGGTGGCCGTGGGTGCCTTCCTCACCGCACTGGTCGGCTTCGTCATCGTGGCGGCAGCCGTCTACTTCATCGTCGTCGTGCCGATGAACAAGCTCGCCGAACGGCGCAAGCAGGGCATCGAGCCCGAGCCCGAGGCCCCCTCGGAGGAGATCATCCTGCTCACCGAGATCCGCGACAGCCTCCGCGCCCGCTGAGTCGGACCACACGAACGCACGTCGAAGGGGCAGGAGCCGATCGCTCCCGCCCCTTCGTCAGTCCCCGCAGTCACCTCGAGTGGCCGCCCGGCCCCACCTGTCACGTGTGACGACGGGGCCACTCGAGTGTGGGTGCACCCGTCACGTGTGACGACGGGGTCACTCGACGGGATGTCGGGTCAGGTGGGCTCTGTGGTGTGGCGGGGGCGGTGGGACCAGCGGCGGTGGTGGCGGTGGTGCCGTAGGCCTCGGGACGCTCGTAGTCGCCGAGGATCTCGGCGAGGGCGAGCGGGCGGGCGGCCTCGGCGTGCCGGCCGGCGCGCTGCAGGGTGCGACCGAGCAGCAGGTGCGCGTAGGAGTCCGTCGGCGAGTGCTCGATGACCTCGTTGAGGGTCGCCTCGGCCCGGCCGAGCTGCGCCGACTGGAAGTAGGCGCGGGCGAGCATGAGCCGCAGGTCCGTGACGGAGTGCAGCACCGCGTCGTCCGCAGTCCCGGCCGTGCGCGACGACTCGACCTCGTCGACGAGCTCGGCCAGGGCGGTCGCGGCAGCCACGTGGTCACCTCGCTCGAAGAGACCCTGGGCCCAGGAAAGGCGCAGCGAGAACGGTGTCGTCGTGTTCATGAGGCCCACAACGCCGCACGAGGTCACGGCATTCCGGCACGTCGCGCCGCCGTCGCCCGCGTCAGCTCACTCGTAGTGCGGGGGTCGCTGCTCCTCGAGCCAGCGGTCACCCAGACCTGAGCCCGCGGGGCGCTCGCCCCAGCCGAGGTCGAGCTCGTCGCTGCTGCGGCCGAGCGCCGCACCGGGCTCGCCCGCATCGGCGTCGGGCGTGCCGTCCGCGTCCCCGGTCCCCTTGCGGAAGACCCTGCGCCGCTTGCGCTTCGGGCGAGCAGCAGAGTCCGTCGTCGACGCGTCGGCTCCGGCCGGGTCCGTCGCCGGGCGGGAGGCTCCGGAGGCCGCGTCGGCACGCTCGGTCGTCCGGTCGCCGTCCGCCGCGCTCGTCGAACCGGCACCGTCGTCGGGCGTCGACACGGCCCCGTCGGTCGGCTCGACCTCGCGGGGCGGCGACGACGTGCGGGCGAGCGTCACGATGCGGGCGAGCTCCCTCGCGGGGTCGCGGAACACGTCGGTGCTCCAGACCCGCTCGTGCACCCAGCCGAGGCGGCCGAGCTGCTCGGGGCGCAGGCGGTCACGGTCACGCGTGCTGCGCAGGGCGGCATACCTGCTCCCGTCGGTCTCGACGGCGATGAGCGCGCGGCCCCGGTGGTAGGGATCCTCGACCGCGATGTCGATGCGGTGGGTGGCCGTGCCGTAGTCCTCGTGGACGGTGAGGCCCTGGCGGCGCAGGCGCTCGGCGAGGTCGTGCCGCAGCGGGTCGACGGTCGTGGGAGCGGAGGCGAAGAGGGTGTCGTCGTCGCCGACGCCACCGCGCCGCTCGGCGTACGCGAGGAAGTCGCGGAGCATGAGCGCGCCCCGGGCCTTGAGCCGCTCGGGGTCGAGGTCGATCGCGCGCAGCGCCGACACGACGGTCATCCGTGCGCGGGCTCGGGTGATGGCCACGTTGAGCCGTCGCTCACCGCCTTCGTTGTTGAGCGGGCCGAAGCGGTGCAGGACCCGGCCGTGCGGCGTCTTGCCGTAGCCGATCGACAGGATGATGGCGTCGCGCTCGTCGCCCTGGACGCGCTCGAGGTTCTTGACGAAGAAGCGCTCGTCGCGGGAGTCGTCGAAGAAGGCGGCGACGTCGGGCGCGGTGCGCAGCGCCTCGGTGATCGCCTCCTCGAGGCGGTCGGCGTGCTTCATGCCGAGGGCGATGACGCCGAGCGACTCCGTGGGACGGGTGCGGGCATGATCGAGGACGAGCTCGACGACGCGGGCCACCTCGCCGTCGGTCGTCTCGATGGTGTCGACGCCCGGCTGCACGACAGCCTGGCCGTCGACCGGCTCGAACGTGACGGCCGAGTCGAGCGACGTGCCGGGGAAGGTCGTGAGTCGACCGTCGTACATCGTGTCGTTGGCGAAGGCGATGAGGCGCTCGTCGCGGCTGCGGTAGTGCCACGTGAGGTTGCGGGTCGGCAGGGCCGCGGCGAGCACGTCGAGCACCGACTCGAAGCCCTCGGTCAGGGTCTCGTCGGCGGGGGCGGCGGCATCGGACTCGTCGTCGGAGACGACGGTGAAGAAGTTCGTCGGCGGGAGCTGTCGCTCGTCGCCGGCGACGACGACCTGGCGGGCGCGCGAGATGGCCGAGATCGCCTGGGCGGGCTGGACCTGCGAGGCCTCGTCGAAGATGACCACGTCGAACCAGCGGCCCGGCGGCAGCGTCGACGCGACGACGAGCGGGCTCATCGCCCAGCACGGCTTGATCGCCGTCAGCGTGGACGACGCCTGCGGCATCAGGTCGCGCAGCGGCTTGTGGCGGCGGGCCTTGCCGGCCTCTGCGCGCACGAGCGCCTCGTGGGCCGGGTGGTCGGCGAGGACCTCGCGGATGTTGCGGGCGACCGCGGCGCGCACCCGGTCGACGGTCGCCGACTGGTGGGCACGGTCGGCCTCGGCGAACTCCGCGACGTCGCGGCGCAGTCCCGCTCCGTCGTGGGCGCCGTACGCCGGGTCGCGGACGGTGATCTCTTGGGCGAGGGAGGCCCACCACACGTGCTCGACCTCGGCCGTGACCTGGTCGGTGGGGATCCCGCGGGCCGCGAGGTCGTCGACAACCGGGCCGAGTCCGGTCGAGCGCAGCTCGTCGAGGGCCGAGATGACCTGGGGCAGCACGGCGATCCGGTCGGGTCGGCTCGCGAGCCCGGCGAGCCGGTCCCGCAGGTCGCGCAGCGGCAGTGACGTCAGCGTGCGCCCGTCGGGCCCGACCTGGAGGCGGTCGTCGAGCCACTCGAGGTCAGCCGTGAGGCCGGCGAGCAGCGACAGCCCCTCGTCGAGGCGGGGCGAGATCTCGGGCCGGCCGCCTCCGCCGACGAGCTCGAACCAGTGCTCACGCTGCTCGCTGGCCGACACGAGCTCCTCGTGGAGGTTGGCCGGCGGTCGACCGGGGCGCAGGAGCCGCTTGGTCTGCTGCCGGATCTTCCAGCGGTCGAGCCAGCCCATGTCGACGTCGCGGGCCTCACGCCAGTCACGCGTCGCCGTGGCGGCGATGTGCTCCTTGAGCGGGATGTCGAAGACCTCGGGCCGGAACACCTCGAGGGTCTCGCGGACGCTCGACATCGTGGCGAAGGCCGATTTCCAGTCCTCCAGCGAGTTCGCCTCGGGCACATGGGATTCCGACAGTATGCCGTTGAGCTGGCGGGCCGCGTCGTCGAGCCCGCTCGTGCTGTGGCGGGTCGTGACGTCGAGGGCGCGGGCCGCGTCGTCGGCCGTGAGGATGCGGGCGCCGAACCACGGGTCGTCACCGTCCCGCGTCCACGCCCCGAGCCCCGCGGCGTCGCGCAGCCGGCGGCCGAGCTCGACGACCCTCGGGCGGCTCAGTCCGGCGAGGTCGCGGCTGCCGAGTCGGACGTGACACGTCGGCGGAGGCGTGCGCGTGCCGAGCTCGACGAGTGCCTGCTGCGCCTCGTGCGCGGACACACCCCACGGGTCGCGCACGGCGTGGAGCGCCTCGACGTGCTTCTGCAGGCGAGCTCGGCGGTCGCGCAGCGTCGCGGTCGTGCGATCGGTCTCGGGAGTGTCGTTCTCGACCGCGGCGTCCAGGCTCTTGGCGAACTGCTGGGCGGTCGCGCGCTTGTTCGTCGGCCCGTCGTAGGCGTCGAGCACGAGGTCGCCGAGCCCGAGACGGTCGAGGCGGCTGAGGACGGCGTCGATGGCGGCGCGCTTCTCGGCGACGAAGAGGGTCGACTTGCCCTCGGCCGCGAGCGAGGCGATGAGGTTGACGATGGTCTGCGACTTGCCCGTGCCGGGAGGTCCCTTGACGACGAGGTGGGCGCCCGCGCGTACGGCGTCGATGGCCGCGTGCTGCGAGGAGTCCGCGTCGAGGACGAGGTATTCGTGCTCCGGGTCGGGGTCCGGGTCGCTCTCCGGCAGGCGCAGCCGCACCGCCGCGAGCGCCGACTCGTCGCCCGCGAGCGCCGCGACGACGTCGTGGTTGGCCAGGGTGTCGCCCTGGAGGGCGAGGTCGGCGACCATCGGCAGCTTGGCGTAGGAGAAGGTCCCGAGGACGAGCCGCGGGGTGATCTCGAATTCGGGCACGCGCTCGCACGCGTGGCCGAGGGCGGCATACACCGGGTACGGGTCGAAGCCGTTGCCCGCCGTGGCGAGGTCGGCGAGAGCGTCCCCGTCGATCTCGATGCCCTGCTCGGAGCGGAGGTACTCGCGCAGGACGGGGTTGAGCTCGGCCTCGGGGCCGAGGTCGATCTCGAAGTCCTCCTGGGCGGCGCCCGTCGGACGCAGCACGCACGAGCGCAGCAGCACCGGCGAGGCCGGCGGGCGGGCGGCGCGCGGCACGGACCACGTCGCCATGCCGATGGCGATGAAGCCGGCCGCGATGCCGCGCTCCTCGTGCAGCTCGAGGGCCTTGGACCGGATGGCGCGCGCGCGGCGGCGGGCCTCCTCGAAGGCAGCGGGCTCGCGCACGAGGTCCGACAGTCGCGTGCGACGACCGGCGAGCAACATCGCGACGCCGCCGGGGTGCGCGGTCGTCAGGTCGAGGGTGCCGGAGGGCAGGTCGCGGTACCAGAGGAGCGTGTTGCGCCCGCCGAGGTCGACGAGCGTGCGCTGCCACGTCCTGACGGCGGCCCTGACGCGGTCGGCGCGTGGATCGCCCGAGGGCGACTCGGCCTTGGGGGCAGGGTCGGTCCTGAGGGCGTCGGTCATTCCAGCAGGCTAACGAACGAACCTTCGCGTACCCGCCACCGACAGACCACCGCGCAGAGGAATCCGTGCTGCGGCGGCCGGTCACGTGCGCTCTCGTCAGCGGTCGCCGAGCACGGCGCGGGTCTCGCCGACGAGGCGGGCCACGGCAGCGACGGCAGCCGTGAGGGACTCCTCGGTGGCGCCCAGCGCGCCCAGGGCGAGGGCGGCGTCCCGCGAGAACCCTTCCGGCGCCGCGGGCAGCGTCGCGACCGCAGGCACGAGCCCCTTCTCGTTCGTCACCCAGCGTCCGGCGTCCGCGTGCAGCGCGTGGGCACACAGCAGGACCGCTCGGGCGAGCGCCAGCGACACGTACGTCGTGTCCGCGCGCCGGGCTCCCTTCTCGGCCGCGCCGACGAGGAAGTCGGCCTCCCAGAGGGCGCCGACCATCGCGTCGCGCAGGGCGAGTGGGTATGCCGTCACGGCCGTTCGCAGGGACGCGAGCCGACCGGCCGGGTCGGCCAGAACGACCCCGGTGGCCAGCTCGGCGGCATACGCCACGTCGAGGAAGCCGAGCGGGTGACCTGCCTGGGAGTGGAAGGCGAACTCACCACGATTCGCTCGATCCGCCTGTGCTGCAACCCGATCGACGTCGCGCAGGATCCAGTCGACGGCGGTGCCCTCGACCTCGAGCCAGCCACCGGCGTCGACCCACGGACCCCACGTGCCGGGCTCCCCCACCGTTATGTCGCGCTCTGACCACCGGCCCGCGAGACGTGTCAGCTCGGCGGTGTCGGGCACACCCTGGTAGTAGACGCCGAGGTCGACGTCGGAGGTGGGCAGCGCGTCGCCGCGGGCGCGACTGCCGCCGAGCACGACGCCGAGCACCCCGTGCACGCCGGTCAGCTCGTCGACCATCCGGCGCAACGTCTCGTCGGTGAGCATCGGGCGGTCCTCGGCATGGGCCGGACGCTACCGGAGCCTCGTCCCGACGGCCGGATCGGGGAGCCTGACCGAAATGTCCGATAACGGAGTCAACGCCCGGTCTGGTATGTACCGTCCCTCGCATGACCGCTCACTCCCCCGAGTCGCCGTCGCCCGCCCGGCCGTCGGCCGCAGCGCCGGCGCGCCGACGCGTGCTCTCCGGGCTCGGGGGCGGCGCAGCCCTCGCCGTGGCCACCGCGGCGACCGCGTCCGCGGCACCCGCCTCCGCGGCACCCACCTCAGCAGCAGCGGCGCCCGCGACAGCCACCCCCGCGGTCATGGCCGCGGCCGTCACCACCGACCCCGTGCTGCACCTGCTGCGACGCGCGACGTTCGGCCCGACGCCGGCGCTGGTCGCCGAGGTGCGCGCGACCGGGACGACGGCCTGGCTCGACGCCCAGCTCGCTCCGCTGACCAAGGTGCCCGACACCGCCATGGACACGATGCTGAGGCGCTGGACCCGCCTGGGCTGGAAGACGTGGGAGGTGCGCGAGCGCCTCGAGGGCGGCGACACGTGGACCGTCATGATGGACCTCGTCGAGGCGCACCTGGCCCGGGCCCTCTTCTCCCGCCGGCAGCTCCTCGAGACCGTCGTCGACTTCTGGACCAACCACCTCGTCGTCCCGGTCCCGAGCAGCGAGGTCTGGGACAGCTCGCACCTCTTCCAGCGCGACGTCATCCGCAAGCACGCGCTCGGCAAGTACTCCGACATGCTCAACGCGGCAGCGCGGCACCCGTCGATGCTCAAGGTCCTCGACAACGCCGACAGCACGAAGAAGGCGCCGAACGAGAACTACGGCCGCGAGCTGCTCGAGCTGCACACCGTCGGCGTCGGGAAGTTCACCGAGGCCGACGTCAAGATGTCGGCACTGGCGCTGACCGGTCTCAGCGTCGACTCCGAGTCGGGTCTCTACTACTACCGGCCCAACCGTCGTCACGTCGGGACCGTCAAGGTGCTCGCCTGGAGCGACCCGAACGCGACGCCCGAGAACGGCAGCGCCGTCGCGACGCTCTACCTCAACTACCTGGCGAACCACCCGGCGACGGCGAATCGCATCGCGACGAAGCTCGTGACGCGCTACGTCTCCGACACGCCGCCGGCCACTCTCGTCAGCAAGCTCGCACAGGTCTACCTCGCCAACGGCACGGCCATCGCTCCGGTGCTGCGAGCCCTCTTCCTCTCCCCCGAGTTCGTCGCCTCGGCGGGCCAGAAGATCCGCACGCCCTACGAGGACGCCCTCGCGTCGTGCCGCATCCTCGGCCTGACCCCCGAGCCGGTCCCGGCGGCCGGGGTGACGAGCGACCTGCGCGGCCTCTTCTGGCAGATGGGCACCTTCGGTCAGGCACCGATGGGGTGGCCGGCTCCGAACGGCTATCCCGACGTCGCCGCCGCCTGGAACGGCGCGTCGAGCACGCTCAACCGCTGGAACTTCCATCTCGGCCTCGCGGGCAACTGGACGCTCAAGGCGATGAAGCGCCCCGACGTCACGACGCTCGTGCCGACCCCGCTGCCGACGACGTATGCCGCCCTCGTCGACGCGCTCGCCGCGAAGCTGCTCATCACGCTGACGACCGCGCAACGCGACGCGATCTGCCGGTTCGTCGACCACGCCCCCGGCGACGCCCTCAAGGCGGGTGCTGCGGCCGTGACGTGGCGGCTCCCGTCGATCGTCGCGCTCCTGCTCGACTCCCCCAACTTCGCGACCCGCTGAGGACGACCATGACGACCCATCCCGCGACCGCGTCCACAGCCCCGTCCCTGACCCAGTACCCGGCCGAGTCCGGCGTCCCCCCGGAGGGCTGCGGCTGCCCGCAGGGGCAGGCCCTGACCTCGCAGGTCTCCCGCCGCACGTTGCTCGCGGGCGCGTCGGCCCTGGGAGCGCTCGGCGCCGTCATCGGCACCGCCGGCCCCAGTGCCGCCACGCAGCTCGCCTTCGCCGGGACGGCCTACACCGGCGACACGATCGTCATCCTCAGCCTCCGCGGCGGCTTCGACGGCCTGTCCGCGGTGGCCCCCGTCGGGGACCCTGCGTACTTTGCGGCGCGGCCCGCGATCGCGATCCCCGCGTCGCGGGCGATCAAGCTCGACAGCATGTTCGGGCTGCACCCTGCCCTCGCGCCGCTCAAGCCGATCTGGGACGCCGGCGGACTCGCCGCCGTGCACGCGGTCGGCCAGGTCAACCCGACGCGGTCGCACTTCGAGGCCATGGCCACGATGGAGAACGCCGCGCCCGGCTCGACGCTGCGCACCGGCTGGCTCGACCGCATGATCGGGCTGAGCGGCCCGGTCTCGACGTTCGCGTCCGCGTCGGTCGGATCGGCGACGACACCGCAGTCGATGATCGGCCCGAACCCCGAGGTCGCGATCCGCACCGTCGACAGCTTCAGCCTCAGCGGCGCCAGCACCCCGGATGAGCAGACCCGCTGGACGACCGCCCTCAACGCCTTGTATGCCGGGGCGCCCGCCGCGCTCGCGGCACCCGCGAAGGCGACGCTCGGGGCGCTCTCGACGATGTCACCGCTCAAGGCCGCCGGCTACACCCCGGCCAACGGGGCGGCATACCCCAAGGGTGCCGTCGGCGACGCCCTGCGCGACCTCGCTCGCCTCATCAAGGCACGGATCGGCCTGCGGGCGGCGACGGTCGACGTCGGCAACTGGGACATGCACTCCGGCCTCGGGTCCAGCGACTCGGGCTGGATGTTCCGCCAGCTCACCGAGCTCGGCCAGGCGCTCGCGGCCCTCAACCAGGACCTCGGCGCGCAGATGAGCGACGTGACCCTCGTGACGCTCAGCGAGTTCGGTCGCCGCGTCGCGCAGAACGGCTCCGGTGGACTCGACCACGGCCACGGCAACGTCTCGCTCGTCATGGGTGGCGGGGTGCGCGGCGGGCAGGTCTACGGGCGCTGGCCCGGCCTCGCGGCGGCCAACCTCGACAACGGTGACCTCGCCGGGACGACCGACTACCGGACGATCCTCGCCGAGGCGCTGGAGAAGCGGGCGCAGCTGTCGTCGTCGACGGTCTTCCCGCTGCTCGCTGCCGACCGTCTCGGGATGTTCGCCGCCAAGGCCTGACCCTCGCCGACGCACGGCCGTCCGACAAATGGGTGGGGGTCGCCGACGCCCTGCGCCAGACTGGCCGACGTGGACGAGGTCGAGGTCGTGGTCGCCCATCAGGAACGCGCGACGCTGCGGGTGGGTGACGTGTTCCTCAAGGTCGACGCCGATCCGGCCCGCACCGAGGCCGAGGTCGAGGCGATGACGCTGGCGCCGGTCCCGACTCCGGAGGTCCTGTGGTGCAGGCCGCCCGTGCTCGCGCTCGCTGCTCTGCCCGGGGTAGCGCTCGGTCGCCTCGGCGAGCCTTCGATTGCCTCGGCCGCGGCGTGGGCCGCGGCGGGTGCGGTCCTACGCGTCCTGCACGACGCGCCGCTGCCGCCGTGGTCCGGGGCCGGCCTCGACGAGAAGGCTGCGAGCCTCGACGCCGAGTGCACGTGGCTCCTGACGAACGACGTCCTCCCGGCCGACCTCGTGACGCGCAACCGTGAGCTCGCCGAGGCCGCGCTACGACCGTGGACGCCGGTGTTCATGCACGGCGACCTGCAGGTGGCCCATGTCTTCGTCCAGGGAGACGAGGTCACCGGCATCCTCGACTGGTCCGAGGCGGGTCGGGGCTCGGCGATGTACGACCTCTCGAGTCTGACCCTCGGGCACCCGGAGCACGTCGCAGACGTCGTCGCCGGCTACGGCGCGGATGCCGTCGACCCCGACGTGGTCCGCGCCTGGTGGTCCCTGCGGAGCCTGACGGCGATCCGCTGGCTCGTCGAGCATGGCTTCGACCCGGCCGCGCCCGGGTGCGAGATCGACGTGCTGAGAGCGCAGGTCTGATCTGACACGGCTGGGCGTGGGTCGCTCAGAGCTGTCGCACGGTGAAGAGGGTGGTGCCGTGGACCGGGTGAACGTCCGTGCGCTCGGTCTCGACGAAGCCGACCTTGGCCAGCACCCGGCGTGACGCGCCGTTCCAGTCCCAGACCGTGGCCCAGATGCGCTCGTGGCCAAGCGATCTCGCCCAGTCGAGGACTGCGACCGAGGCCTCCGTCGCATAGCCTTGACCCCAGACACGCCGGAGCAGCTCGAAGGCGAGCTCCGGCTCCGCGGCGGCACCGCGTCCGCTGTCGACGAGCCCGCAGTAGCCGATGACGTCTTGCTCGGCCTTCCGCTCGACCGCCAGCAGGCCGGTCGAGGAGGGACTAGCGTCGCGGATCAAGTCCTCGAGCTCGGCGAGCGTGGGGTGGCCGTCGGCGTCGATGCGCCGGTGCGGCGGCACGCGCGGGTCTCGCTCGGTCCACAGCTCACGCTGGACACCGGCCTCCGAGACCCGGCACGGCCGCAGCAGCAGGCGGCTCGTCTCGAGGACGACCTCGCGGTCCGTCTGCGTTTCGCCGGTCATGCCCCGCACCCTCTCACGGGACCCGGGGGCCGGCTCGGTCCTCGTCCGCGAGCGTGAGGTCTGCGGCACTCAACCCGAGCATCCGCACCGCCCCAACTCTGTCCTCCCTACGGACCCGGGGTTGTGTGAGAGCTCGGGGGTCGACTCCGGGTGAGCGCCCCTACCACCGAGCCACCCGTGAGTTCTCCGTCCCCGGAAGGGTGGCCTCGCGTTTCCGGCTCACCTGTCCGCGCCAACCGCTACGGTGCAGTCCATGTCAGGGGGCGGCACCGGGGGTGCCTTGAGTGATGCCATCGGGGAGCAGGATCTGCTGAGCCCGTCACGGGTGAGCACCGCGCGGGAGTTCGCGCAGCTGCTGACCGCGGTGCGCGAGCGTGCGGGCCTCAGCGTGCGCGAGGCGGCAGCGGCTGCCGGCCTGCCCTCCGCGTCAGCGGGAGGGTACTTCGCCGGGAGGCATCTTCCTCCGGTGAACCGGACGGAGGTGCTCACCGGCCTCCTCGGGGCGTGCGGCGTGCAGGCCGAGGAGGAGATCACGCTCTGGCTGGACGCGCTGCGCCGGGTCCGTCGCGTCAGGCGCGGCCCCGCCGAGACCCTCGACGAGCCTGCACTCGAGCGCCGCGCAGCCGAGCGCCGCGCCAGTGCGGACTCCGCCTGGCCACCACAGACCCCCTTGGACGCGGGCCGGTCGCCGACCCTTCACGAAGCGGTGTTGCTCACCGCCGCCACGACCTGCCTCGGTGCGGGCGCACGCCAAGCGGTCCAGCACCTCTTCCTCCGGCTCGACCTGCTGGATCGCCTCGGGCGACTCGACCACGTCGAGGGCCCGACACTCCGGTGGGAGGACCTGCCCATCGCTCTCGCCCAGCACGTCTCGATCGTCTCGCCGCCCTTCGTCGCCGCCGGGCTCCTCACGACCAACGGCTCCGGCATCACCCTGACGCGACCGCTGCGCCACCACTGGGTTCCCCTGCGGGTCTGGGTGAGCGAGGACCCGGACGCCGCCAGCATCCTGCGCCGGCTCATCGACCGGGCCTCGGACTGGCGCCGAGAGCGACACGACCCAAGCCACCTGCTCCGCGGGACCCAGCTCGACACGACGCTGCGTTGGGCGACACCGGTCAACCGCAGGTGGCTCAACCACACCGAGCTGAGCTTCCTCACCGCCTGCGAGAGCGCACGGCAGCGGGAGCATTCCACGCGCAGCCTCCGCCCGGGCCGGATCCGCCTGGGTCGCCGCGTGGCCTGGATCGTCCTGGTCACCGCCACCGGGTGGGGGGCCGCCGGCGTGTCCGCTTCGAGTGCGCCGCAGCTGAGTTCACCCGCCGCTGTCGGCAGCCTCCAGGCGGTGCACGCCCGAGCCCTGCACCCCAACCGGTAGAGCCCGAGACGCTCACCCACCCGCGGACCGGTGTGGGGCCACGGCCGACGCACGGCACACCGGCGGAGCGGGCCGCCCGTCAGCTGGACGGCGGGCAAGCCTGTCCGAAATACGAATTTCCTTACGCATTAGCGATATTCACACCCGGTGTCGCGGGGCCGCTTCTTCCGAAGGCGAACCCCCGAAGGAACCGCCGCCGGGAGGTGAAACATCCCACCTTGTCCGATATGCCCGTACGACCTTGTACGAGATCGGAGCGAAGTCGTCGTTCTCCTCAAATCGCCTGTCAAAACAGGTCTTGTTCCTGACTCGGGTCAGGGCCGGTGCCCGAACGATCGTGCATCGAGGGGGTGCCCGACCGGATCGGCGGGGACCAGATGTCAAGGAGACTCATGAACACTCGCAAGCTCACCGTCGTCGCAGCCGTCGCTGTTGCTGGCTTCGGACTGATCGGCGCCGGCGCCGGCGCCACGTTCACCGACGCCGTCACGTCCACGCAGAAGATCACCGCCGGCTCGATCGACGTCCGGCTGACCTCGAACGACCAGCACGTCTCGATCAGCGACGACGGGAAGACGGCGTCGTTCGCCGACCTCGGCCCGACCCAGTCGACGTTCTCCTCCGGCGCGGTCCCCACGACGATCACGAACCACGGCACCGCCACCGCCAACGCGATCGTCCTCTCGGCGGCTGACGTCCACGGTGCCGATGCCGCCAGCACCGCCTTGGCGAACCAGCTCTGCGTCAAGGTCATCTCGCCGATCGGCGGCCAGGTCGCCTACGACGGCAAGCTGTCCGGCCTGCAGGCCAACCCGCTCCAGATCGAAGGCCCGGTGGGTCCCGGTGCCACCGACTCGTTCACGACCGAGTTCTACGCCGGAACAGGCGACTGCGCGTCGCTGACGAACGCGGCCGAGGGCGGCGTCGTCAACCCGTCGGTCACGGTCAGCTACGTCGGCTGACCCACCCTCACGCGGGCAGGTCGCAGCGGGTCTGCGGCCTGCCCATGCGTGAGCGTGACACCGACCCCATCTGACCGGTCACCCGTACTCGCCTGAGCTTCAAGGACGGAAGAGCATGTCGACCCACCCCAGCACAACCGTGCGCACCGTCACCCGGCGCGTCGTGAACACCGGGCTCATCCTGCTGGTCCTCGCGTTCGTGCTCGCCGCGGGCGCGGTCTTCACCGGCGCATACGCGGTGCGCCCCGTGCTCTCCGGCAGCATGGAGCCGGCCCTGCACGTCGGCGGTGTCGTCGTCACCCAGCGGATCCCCCTGGGTGCAGTCCAACCGCATGACATCGTCGTGGTCACCGACCCGTACGACCACTCGCGGCTCATCGTGCACCGGGTCACCGACATCACCCGTGTCGCGGCCGAGACGACGGTACACACCAAGGGTGATCACAACGCCGCCCCGGACCCCTGGAGTCTGCGGCTGCACGGTGACAGCGCCTACCGCGTCATCGCGACCGTCCCGTACGTCGGCTACGCGGCGACCTGGCTCCACCAGCCCGCCATCGCCGGCCACCTCGTCCCGATCGGGCTCGGACTGCTCATCGTCGCCCTGCTCGTCCTCCTGTGGCCGTCCAGGACCAGGACCACTGCCGACCCGGAAGTAGGCGCGGACGCCGAGCCGGGCGCCGCGGCACTTGCCATGCCTGATGAGAATGCGAGTCCGTCAGGCGCTCCGCGGGAGGATCCTCTCGTGACAGCTGTCTGACCCCGACTCAACCCGTCGGCTCCGCGAGGGCGGTCAGCGGTCGATCATCCGCTGCATGGCCTCCGGGTAGCGGTCGCCGTGGACCTGCACGCTGGACGAGGCGGCGTCGAGCTCGGCGAGGTCCTCGTCCGTGAGGGTGAGGTCTGTGGCACCGAGGTTCTCGTCGAGGCGCTCGACGCGCCGGGTCCCGGGGATCGGCACGACCCACGGCTCCTGCGCGAGCAGCCAGGCGAGGGCCACCTGACCCACCGTGGCGCCCTTGCGATCGGCGACCGCGGTGATGAGGTCGACGAGGGCGAGGTTGGCCCGCAACGCCTCCCGCTCGAAGCGTGGCAGGGAGGCGCGGATGTCCCCCTCCCCGAACTCCGTGGCGGCGGTGACCTTCCCCGTGAGGAAACCCCGTCCGAGCGGACTGAACGGGACGAAGCCGATCCCGAGCTCCTCGAGGGCGGGCACAATCGACTCCTCGGGCTCGCGCCAGAAGAGGGAGTACTCGCTCTGCAACGCCGTGACGGGCTGCACGGCGTGGGCACGGCGGATCGTGTCGACCCCGGCCTCGGACAGGCCGAAGTGGTGCACCTTGCCCGCCTCGATGAGCTCCTTGACGGTGCCGGCGACGTCTTCGATGGGGACGTCGGGGTCGACGCGGTGCTGGTAGAGCAGGTCGATGGCGTCCGTGCGCAGTCGTCGCAGGGAGCCGTCGACGGCGGCGCGGATGGCGTCGGGTCGGCTCGTGACGCCCGTCTGGGCGCCGTTCTCGTCGAAGGCGAAACCGAACTTGGTGGCGATGACGACGTCGTCGCGGACCGGCTGCAGCGCCTCGCCGACGAGCTCCTCGTTGTGGAAGGGGCCGTAGACCTCGGCGGTGTCGAAGAGAGTGACGCCCTGGTCGACCGCGGCACGCAGGAACGTCACCATCGCGTCCCGTGGTGGTCGCGGGCCGAAGGACTGGCTCATGCCCATGCAGCCGAGGCCGAGGGCGGAGACCTCGAGGCCTCGGGTGCCGAGAGTGCGCGTCTTCATGTGGGTTCTCCTTTGGTCGCGTTCGTGGTGGAACTCGTTGGTGCTCAGAGCTGCCCGGCGGGTCGCAGGAGGATCTCGTTGATCGCGAGGTGGCGGGGCCGGCTGAGGGTGAAGGCGATGACGTCGGCGATGTCCTCCGCCGTCACCTGGGCTTGGTCGTAGAGCCTGCCGACGCCCTCTCGGGTCTGCTCGTGCGTGATGTGGGTGGGCAGCTCGGTGTCGACCACGCCGGGCTCGATGAGGGTGACGCGCACGTCCGGGAGCAGCTCCTGCCTCAGCGACTCCGACCACCCGTTGAGGCCCCACTTCGTCGCCGCGTAGACGCCGTTGCCGGCACGAGCGGTGCGCCCGGCGACCGAGGAGATGTTGACGATGTCGGCGCCGGTCGGGCTGGAGCCGGCGGCCGTGAGCTGCCCGAGGAAGACCTCGGTCGCAGTGATCGCGCCGAGCAGGTTGACCTCGACCATCTGGCGGTAGTCGTCGCGCTGGTCGGCGCCGAACGGTCCGAGCAGCATGACGCCGGCGTTGTTGACGAGGACGGCCGCCCCGCCGAGCTGGGCCTGGACGCGGTCTGCGGCGGCGAGGAGGCTTGCGCGGTCGGTGACGTCGGCACGGACGGCGAGGGCTGCAGGGCCGAGCTCGCCGGCGAGAGCGTCGATCCGGTCGGTGCGCCGCGCGAGCAGCGCGACCCGGTAGCCCGCGGCGACGAGGGAGCGCGCGGTCGCGGCGCCGATGCCGGAGGAGGCTCCGGTGACGACGGCGACTCGGCCCGGCTGGCTGGTCTGGGTGGTGGTGGTCATGCGCTCTTCTCGCTCGTGGTCGTAGGGGTGCGAGGCCGGTTCAGGCCTCCGGGATGGCGCGCCCGAAGGTCTCGAGCGTGATGTCGGCCGGCTCGGGGCCACCGCGCGTGCCGGTGTCGAGGGCGTCGATCGCGGTCAGCTCGTCCTGGGTCAGGTCGAAGTCGAAGACGTCGAAGTTCTCCGCGATGCGGTGCGCCTTGGTCGACTTGGGGATGGCGGAGCGTCCCTGCTGGAGGTGCCAGCGCAGCATCACCTGGGCGGACGTCTTGCCGTGGGCGTCGGCGATCCCGCCGATGACCGGGTCCTGGAGGGTGCTGCCGTGGCTGCCGTCGCGGTAGAAGGTGATGCCACCGATCGGGGACCACGCCTGGGTCACGATCCCGTGCTGGGCTCCGAGCTCCTGGACTGCCTTCTGCTGGAAGTAAGGGTGCAGCTCGATCTGGTTGACCGCGGGCACGACCGTCGCCGCATCGAGCAGGGCGGTGAGGTGGTCGACCATGAAGTTGCTGACGCCGATGGCACGCACCTTGCCGTCCGCGAGGAGCGTCTCCAGCGCCCGGTACGCCTCGAGCGTCGTGTCGAAGGCGGACGGGAGTGCCTGGTGCAGGATCAGCAGGTCGATCTGCTCGACGCCGAGCTTGCCGGCGCTCTTGTCGAAGCCGTGCAGGGTCTCGTCGTAGCCGTAGTCGCTGATCCAGATCTTCGTCTCGAGGAAGACCTCGTTGCGGGACACGCCGGAGCTGCGAACGGCCTCACCGACCTCGCGCTCGTTGCCGTAGGCGGCGGCCGTGTCGATGTGCCGGTACCCGGTCGCGAGCGCGGCCTCGACGGCGGCGCGCGTCTCCTCCGGAGGGGTCTGGAACACCCCGAGTCCGATGGCCGGCATCTCGACCTCGTTGTTCAGCTGCAGTTTCATCATGTCTTCGACCGTAGGCGCGGGCCCGTGCCGGTGGCAGTGACGGCCTTGACCGGTAAAGCCAGCCCCTCCCTGGACCCGAGCCCACGGCATACGGTCGGGGCATGGACAACAGGGCCGAGGTGCGCGACTTCCTGACCTCCCGCCGCTCGCGGCTCACCCCGGAGCAGGCGGGTCTGACGCTGTACGGGAGCAACCGTCGGGTCAAGGGCCTGCGACGCGAGGAGGTTGCGGTCCTGGCCGACGTCAGCACCGACTACTACACGCGCCTCGAACGCGGCAACCTCTCCGGGGTGTCTGAGTCGGTCCTGGACTCACTGGCGACGGCGCTCCAGCTCGACGAGTCCGAGCGGGTCCATCTCTTCGACCTCGCCCGGGCAGCCAACGCCGGCAACCGACGGCGACGGACACCGGTCAAGGAGCAGCTGCGACCCGGCATACAACGCATTCTCGACTCCCTGTCAGCGCCGGCCTACGTCCGCAACAACCGCCTCGACCTGCTCGGTGTCAACGCACTCGGGCGAGCCCTGCTGACCGACCTCTACGACGGCGGCACGACACACCCCAACCTGGCGCGCTACCTGTTCCTCGACGACCGCTCGAGGGACTTCTACGCCGACTGGACCAGGGTCGCCAAGGACGTCGTCGCGTCCCTGCGCCTGCAGGCGGGCCACACGCCGTCCGACCGCGGCCTGACGGACCTCGTCGGCGAGCTGTCCACTCGCAGTGAGGAGTTCAGCACCTGGTGGGCGGGCCACACCGTCCGCCTCCACCGCACCTCGACGAAGCAGATGCACCACCCGGTCATCGGGGACATCGAGCTGACCGGCGAGGCGCTGGAGCTGCCCGGAGACACCGGGCTCACGATCATCACCTACACGGTCGAACCCGGCACGCCCTCTGCCGAAGCACTGCAGTTCCTCTCCAGCTGGGCCACGAGCGAGCCGGCTCCGAGCGACACCCACGAGACGACGAGCTAACCGGCTGACCGCTGCAGCCAACACGGCGCGAGCCGTCGCTCGGGTCCAATCAATGCCGGTGCCGACTTGCGGGCCACCGCTGGCGCCCTGATCATCTGGTGATGAACCAGACGCCTGCTGCGACGAAGCTGAGACATGCCGTACGGGCGGTCATCCTGGCCGAGGACGACCGGGTCCTGCTGTGTCGCTTCAGTTTCCCGCATCCAGCGGTCCCGACGGGCGCAACGGTCGTGTGGGCGGCCCCCGGCGGCGGCATCGAGCCCGGTGAGCTTCCGCTCGCGGCGCTGCGCCGCGAGCTGCACGAGGAGACCGGGCTCGTCTTCGACGCCGACCCGCCCCACGTCTGGCACCAGGAGGTCGTCGCTCCCGGCCACGCCGACGGCTACGACGGTGTGGTCAACGACTACTTCCTGGTCCGCACCACGCTCTTCGATCCTCGCGGCGCCCTGTCCGACACCGAACTCGCCGCCGAGCACATCAGCGAGATGCGATGGTGGCGGCACGCAGAGATCGCCGAATACGACGGAACCGACCTGTTCTCACCCCGCGACATCGCGACACCGCTGGCGGCCTTGATCGCCGGCGACATTCCGGCCACGCCCGTGACGTTCGGCCTGTGATCCGCTGACGCATAGGCGTCTGCTCCTGTCGCCGACAACTCTCGGCGGCCGACGCTGGCAGCCCTGCGCGAGAGCGCCCCTGCGGTCCAGTCGCCTGTCCCCGTTGGTCGGCCCGCCAGGGCTTTGTCGCGCTAGATCCCAGCGAGGGTTCAGCCATATGCCCCGACCTCGTGGCATATGGCTGAAACCCGCAGACCTGGGTGATGCGATGAGCCCGGCAGGTGTGCTCCCTTGGGGCTGGATCGAGCCCAGTGCGCTCACGGAACGCGGAAGCACTCTTCCCGTCATGCCGATGTGAGGACGTGCGGCAGGCTGAAACATCAGCGAGGTGGATGCTTGGCGAGGAGAGTCGAAAGGTAGGGCGATGGCGATTCGCCACCTTCTCTGCTGGCCGGGTTGGGTGATGTCGGCCGGAAGTGCTTCGCCGACTAGTGCGAGTTCGGTCCCTGGAGCGGACGACGCCCCAGGCACGTACCGCCATGGGCGAGGCTCCCACCGAGCAGATGACGCGTCGGCTGCGTCATCCAGCGCCAGACCGCCACGTGCCGTGCGGTCCTCGTTGAAGTGGACGAGCAGAGCTGGTTGCGCACTCGTAGGTGGGACCCAGGAACACCCCGATCGACCGGCACAGGCATCACCCCGGCCAGGGGAGTGCGCTCCTTGCGGTGGCCTGGCGCTCGGGCTCGCCGTACCGGCTGCCCGCACGGGGCTCTGTCGCGCCTGCTGCCCTCCAACGATCCGGGCGACGTCGAACTGGGCATCTCCGGAGCGAACTCGACCGCTTCAACGACCTTGCGCGCAACCGCGAGAGCCTCGATCCCGGGTCGTGGGATGACTCCCTGCGTCTTCGGCCGACCTCCACGCCGCTCTACGACCTCATCGGGCCACCGGAGCCGACGTGGCCGGCCTCTGTCGACGGGAAGAAGGTCAACGGCGTGTGGCGGCAAGGGCAGAGCCGGCTGTCCTCATCGTCCGAGTTGGTCACCGTCGTGTGGCCTCCGATGGGCAGGTAGGCATCAAACGCTGTCCGCCGGGAGTTGCTGCGTTCCAGTTCCACAGAGAACCCTGGTCGGAACGCCGCGAGGCGGCCGTTGCTGAGTCCTAGAGGACTCATCCAGCGAGGGCGGCGCAGAACGCGTCTAGACCCCGGCTCGTCCCCACGTCCGGCAGCACCACGTACGCGAGCCCGGACGCAAGCTGATCGACCCGACCGGCGGAGAAGAACGTCGAGCCATCAGGCAACGGGACCTTCACAAGCACGCCTGCGGTCGTCTCACGCACGATGTTGCCCTGCAGGTCGAGCTCCCCAGTGAAGTGGAAGGAGTACGGCGTCGACGTCAGGCTGACACCGTTTGCCGTGAACGTGTCCACCTCGCGGAGGCTGACCTCGAAGAGCGTGCCGTTGGCGGTCTGTCGAACCGAGATCGTGCCTTCCTGGTACGGATGGTTGGCGACCGGGAACGCGCAGGCGCCAATGTCCTCCACGTCGCCGGGGTATCCGGCGACGCGGATGACATTGGCGTTCGGCTGCGCGTTCGCCGCGGCGGGGGCGAACAGGAGAAGCGCCACGGCGCCACAGGCGATGGTGAGTGTCCGGACGGGGTGCTTGGGCGATTTCACAGTGCGTCCACCTCCATGGACCGGCCGCGTGAACTCGACCCCTGTACACCCGCGCACGCGGCGCATCGGTTGCTCCCCTGAGACCGCATTAGCCTAGTAGCTGCCCTTCGGCCCTGTAGCGGAATCGCTCATGATGCCCTGAAGGAGTGCCCCCCCTCGTCGAACCGCGGCGCGCGGTCTTGACATGCCGTCTCATGCTGATCACCGATCCTGATGGCAGAGACACCTGTCCGCTCTGGGCCGCTACCCCCCGGCCGCGGACGCTACGCCACGGACGTCACGCCGCTTGCCCGAACGGGAGGCGTTGCCCACGTGCGGTTGGCCAGAAACGCTGACACCCCTGCGCGGCGATGCCAACCTGAAAGGTGCAACCGTTTCCGCGACCAGCAGTCACGTTGGAGGTCACGATGTCAGGTCTTGTGCGCAAGAGCCTCGACTCGCCCGAAGAGACGCGCCCCTTCGAAGGGGACACGGGCCAGCTGCAGCTAGTGAACACGCAAGAAGGGGTCGTCGGCCGGGCGACGTTCTTGCCCGGCTGGAGATGGTCCGAGCACGTCAAACCGATCGCCGGCACGGACAGCTGCCAGGCGGCCCACCTGGGCTACTTCGTGTCCGGCCGCATGAAGGTCGTCATGGACGACGGCGAGGAGACGGACTACGGCCCGGGCGACTTCGCGGCCATGGCGCCGGGCCACGACGCCTGGGTCGTGGGGGACGAGCCCTGCGTCTTCATCGACTGGCAGGGGTTCGCCGACTACGCGAAGCGCTGACGCGCCGGGCCCCGGACGCCACGTCTCGATAGAGCAGCGAGGCGCGCGATCGGGCGTCCGGCAGGGTCGCGAGCGTCACTACGGGCTCCTGCGCCACAGGATGTCAGCTGCGGGATGGGCGCCGCACCGCCCCCTAGCAGTGCACGTGAGCCCGCCGCCCTGATGACGAGAACGCCTGCGTGGACGCGATCTAAAGAGAACTACGTGACTACTAGCCCGACTGGGCCGTGCAAGCCGCTGCCCTGTCGTCTCAACCTTCGCTACAAATGGGGCGTGGAACACTCTTCTGGCGGTGGACAGTATCGGCACCGCGCCCGGTGCGGAAAGGACGATCCCGGCGGGTCCCCCGACCGCCCCTTGGACTTCGGCGGTCACTTCAAAAGCAGGCCGACACACGTCGCCGGCATGCCTGGTGACGTCTCTGCCAACCCGGCGCGTGATCCCGAAGTCATCGCCGAAACTGGGGACGTAGACGTGCGACTTTGCCGCCGATCGGTCGTGCCGATGTCCGCGCTTTCGGGAACTGACTCACGCCGTTAGAACTCGGTGCGCACTCGGCTCCGCTCGTCCGTGACCCGGCGATCGTTATAGATGTCGCCGGCCCGCGCCATCGCCCGCCAGGGGCGGGCAAACTCGAGCGCACCGCGAAGCGCCGGATCTGCACGGTCCAAAGTCCCGACCACCAAGCCGGACTCGCCTCCGGCGTCGGCCAGCACCTCGCCGTCCGGGCCGATGAGTCCGGAGTGGAACAGGTGCGTAGTCTGCGCCGGAACCGACAGGCTCAACCAGTAGCTGTGGATCGCGGCGTACGCACGGGCCTTGGTCGCGAAGATCGAGTCGACCGGATAGGCGGACAGCAGCAGACAGTCGACGCCGAGCCGGTCGTACTCGGCAAACACGTCGGAGAAGTTGATCTCGATGCAGATCGCCATACCGAACCGGAAACCCTCGACGTCGAAGACCACCGGCTCGAAGCCAGGTGTGTAGAACCGCGTGACCTCGGTGTGCGAGCACTTCCGCTTGTCGTATCGGTCGACGAGCCTCCCCTCCTCCGAAATGACGTACAGGCTGTTGTGCGGCCAGTGCGGCTCGGTCAACGGGTGGGCAGACCCGAGCACCACCCAGATCCCCAGCTCGCCGGCGAGCGCGGCCACATCCTCGAGCTCGCTGCGGACGAGTGCCCAGTCGAAACCGTCCCAGGAGGCCACGTCCTCAACCGCGTACCCAGACAGGAACCCCTCGGGGAAGTGGGCTAGCCGCGCACCGGCGGCCGAGGTCTCCCTGAGCATGCGACGCACCTCGGCGCCGTTGGCGCGGGGATCGGTCGACGCGGTGGGCTGGCAGGTGGCGATGGCAAGGCTCATCCGCGCATGCTGGCAGGTCACGGCGACGAAGGGCGGTCGACTCACAGGTAGCCCATTCATTCGATCGGCGCGGCTCCCCAGCGCGCATGCTGAACTCCCACATCTGCCGCTTGTCGCATGTCTGTTTGCCATACAAGAGATCGCTACGCGGACCGCACCCGCGAAGGCCGACGACTCGCGAACTCGACCCTTCTGTCCGTCATTCCTTCCAAGAGCGAGGGCCCAGCGGAGCGCCTCCTTGTCGCATCTGCCGGGTCGCCATCAGTTCCTGATGGCCACAGCGCTGGCAGACGAGCATGTCCTTGTCTCCGGGCTTGTGGAGGTACATGTGGCCCATGACCCAGCACGGGAAGTTCCTCAAGCGCATACTCGATCATCCACCCGACCGCGCCTGAGCAGTATGGGTTTCGGCATTCCGAGGTGTATGGCGGCGACGGTCTGTCTACGTCCGGTCAGGCCGCTGTCGGCGCGTCGCCGGGCGCCGTGGATGTCGCCGTCGGGCACCTGCCACGGCAGTGCGAGCACCGCCGGGCGCCGGGCGCCGGGCGCTTGTCGCGGTCCCGTCGGGGGACACTAGGGGAACACCGACCATAGCTTCGACAAGGAGTCAGCCGTGACCGAGGGAACCGTCCGCTGGTTCGATGCCGACCGGGGGTTTGGCTTCATCGCCCTCGGGCAGGACGCAGAGGACGTGTACGTGCATGCGTCCGAGATCGTCAGCGACGACGCGATGAAGCTGCTCCGGGAGGGGCAGGTGGTTGAGTTCGAGATCGGCGAGGGGGACCGCGGCCCGCAGGCACGCCGCGTCCGGGTCACGGCCGACCAGGCCGCCGATACACCGCTGGGCGTGCTCGGCACCGTCGCCTGGTACGAGCCTGCCAAGGGGTACGGGTTCATCACGCCCGATGGCGGTGGTGCCGAGATCTTCGTGCACAGTTCGGCCATCGTGGCGGGCGGCGTGGTCTCGGAGGGGCAGCGAGTGGCGTTCCTCGTTGTCGACGGGGAGAAGGGACCGCAGGCTGACCATCTGCTTCCCTTGGGAGCCCCGGCCGCCCAGCAGGCCGTGGCATCCGACGGGGCGGACGGCACCGTGACCTGGTACGACCTCGACAAGGGCTTCGGGTTCATCACCCCCGAGTCGGGCGGCCCCGATGTCTTCGTCCACTTCCGGGCGCTTGCCGACGGGCTCCCAGAGCTGGACGAGGGAGACCGCGTGACGTTCGACGTCGTCGTGAGTGAGAAGGGCCCGCAGGCTCGCGACGTGCGCCTCGTACGCGGCTCGACACCGCGGGGCGCACCCGCGGCATCGACGGCCCGCCCTCGGTCGCGACACCTGGACGCATCCGACGTCCCGGCGCGCGGCGGCGAGGGAGTGGTCGCACGCTACGACGCGGAGCGGGGGTTCGGCTTCATCGCCCCGGACGCGGGAGGCCCGGACCTGTTCGTGCACGTGTCTGTCCTCAGAGACGCCGAGGCGCTGCACGAGGGCGATCGGGTCCGGTACCAGGTGCGACAGAGCGATCGAGGACCCCAGGCCGACCGCGTCGAAAGGGTGTGAGCGGGACGCCGGTCCGGGCGGAGCCGGTGCTCGAGCGTGTCCCGATCCGGCTGCACGCCCGTCCCGCTCTCCGCGAGCGGTTCTGCCGACGGGTCGTACGCGGCTCGTCAGCGCGAGGGTGAGCGGCGCGGATGACGTGGCGCGGCAGCGTCGCGGCTCGGTCGATTCTGGACCCTGCCCTCGAAACGAGTCAGCCCCTGCGCCTACTGCAGGGGAAACGGTGGCTGCGACCACCAGGGTTGCGCTTGGACGCTGATGTGGTCGACCCACTTGACCCACCAGAAACCTCGGCGTCCGGGTGCGACCAACCGGACCGGCGCGCCGTGGCCGGACGAGAGCAGGGCGCCGCCCACCTGGGTGGCCAGCAGCAGCACGGACGTGTCCTCGGGTGGGAAGCGTCTCGTGTAGCCGGTCGCCGAACGGACGACGACAGATCCCCGGTCCGGGGTCCCGAGCAGGGTGTCCAGACGGACGCCGCGCCAAGTCTGCTCGGCCCACCACCCGCCCGTGCAGTCCAGGACCGCCACCTGCGTCGTGCTACTCATCGCCAAGAGCTCGCCGTGTGAAAGTGCGATCGTCGGCTCACCGGGTCGGCTGACCCTCAACGCGTACGTGTCCAGGTCGATACGGGCCACGTCGTCGGTGAACCACTGCGTGACCGGCATGGTGGAGGGGACGCCAGACCCCACCTCGTAGGACCCGGTCGCCCGACGGTGTCGACCCGGGAGACCTGCGACCGACGTGACGGACTCCGCCGCGCCGTAGGCCAGTGCCGCGGAGCCACCGATCACGATGGCTCTCAACGCGGTTCGACGGGACATGTCGGTCTGGCGCGGTCGCTGCGCCCGACGCGCCACGTGGAGCAGCACGAGCAGCGCGACCGCGACGGCAGAGGCGACGTGCACGGCGAGCACACGGACGCCGCCGACCTCAAGGGGACCGAGCGTGGCATGGACCACCCCGGCAGCCAGGCTGACAGTGACGACCACCGCCAAGGCGACGGCCACCGTGTGCCGACGCCGACGACGGAGTCCACGTCGCACGATCACGCTCTTCCACGGGGCGAGCACCAGGATGCCCAGGCCCAGGATGCCGTGCACCACGCTCACGGTCCTGGACTGCGGCGAACCCTCGACCCCGAACGCCAACCAGCCGGTCGCGAAGGCTCCCGCCAGCAGCAGAAGCAGGGCGAGGTTGGTCTGCCGGCTTGGCCGGGACGGTAAGACCATCCGTCAAGTGTGCCCCGGACTCCCGGAATGGCACCGTCACGCGCGTGCTGTCATCGGGCGGATGCCCCAGCCGTGTCGGGGTCCGCCCGCGAGCCTCCTCCGATCCTCACGACGACGGTCATGGCATGCGCGACTGGTTCACCGCTGTGCGCAATCGGCTGTCGAACCGGTCGCCGTGACAGGGGCGTAGGGAACGTCTGCATACGTCGCGTGAAGGGCGGCTGCGGGTGCCCGGTCGTGCCGCATCGAGACCTGCACGTGCAAGCAAAGGCGCGACGTTGAGCGACGCCGTCAGTCAGGGCGGAAGAACCTCAGGAGATCGAAGTTTGTGGTCTTCTCGGCGACCGACCGGGCACTGTTGTGAGAGAAGTTCTGAAGGTCAGGGTCAGCCCCGGCGGCCAGCAGCAGCCGCACGACCTCACCGCCTTGGTCGCCCACTCTCATGATCGCCACGAACAGCGGCGTCCTGCCGAAGCGGTCCTGCGGGCCAACCGGCACCCCTGCCGGCCAGCAGGCTTCGCGCGACGCTGGCGTGCAGTCCTTGGGCCGCGAAGTTCAGAGGGGTGTACCCGGCATGGTCAGGCAAACCCGGGGCGAGCCCTGGGTGATCAGTGCATCGGCGGCCTCGACGTCTCCCTCCAGGGCGGCGTAGTGCAGCGGGCTACGTCCAGCTCTGTCCAGAGACCCAGCCTGCACCCAGTCCTCTTGCTTTCTGGGTGGCCTCATCAAGCCGAATGCTTCGACAACGGATATGCCGACAAATACACCGGATGCACCCGCACTCACAGCGCCAAGAGAGTCGTGACAGTTGAGTCCATAGCGTTGGTGTACGACGACACCGGTGAGCGTGTCCCTGCACATGCAGGTGCGGTCACCGCGTGATCCTTCGAGTGAACCTCTCACAGCACCCTCGAATGGAGCATCGCGATGACCGCGAAGACCAGTATCGACCCTGCCGCCTTTCTTCACGAGCAGCTGGCCCAGGCCAGTCCCGACCTGATGCGTGAGCTGCTCAGCACCTTCATCAACGCCTTGCTGTCCGCGCAGGCCGACAGCGTGTGCGGCGCCGAGTACGGGGTCCGCAGCGACGAGCGCACCAACCGTCGCAACGGCTACCGCCACCGCGACCTGGACACCCGCGCCGGCACCATCGACGTCGCGGTCCCGAAGCTGCGCGAGGGGTCGTTCTTCCCGGACTGGCTGCTCGAGCGCCACCGCCGGGCGGAGGCGGCGCTGACGACGGTCGTGGCGACCTGCTACCTGCTGGGGGTGTCCACCCGGCGGATGGACAAGCTCGTCCGCACGCTAGGGATCACCGGACTGTCCAAGTCGCAGGTGTCGGTGATGGCCAAGGACCTCGACGAGCAGGTCGCCGCGTTCCGGACCCGGCCGCTGCACGAGAGGCCGTACACGTTCGTCGCGGCCGACGCGCTCATGATGAAGGTCCGCGAAGCGGGCCGTGTCGTGAAGGTGGCGGTGATGGTCGCCACCGGTGTCAACGCTGACGGCTACCGGGAGGTCCTCGGGATCCACACCGCCACAATAGAATCGGGCGCCGGCTGGCTCGGGTTCTTCCGGGACCTGACCGCCCGCGGCCTCAAGGACGTCGCGCTTGTCACCAGCGATGCGCACGTCGGCCTGGTCGAGGCTATAGGGGCGACCCTGCCGGACGCGTCGTGGCAGCGGTGCCGCACCCACTACGCCGCGAACCTCATGGCCGCGACGCCGAAGTCGCAGTGGGGGTGGGTCAAGGCGCTGCTGCACTCGGTGTACGACCAGCCCGACGCCGAGGCCGTGAACGGCCAGTTCGACCGGGTCTTGGAGGGACTGTACGAGAAGCTCCCGACGGTGGCTGAGCACCTCGAGCTGGCCCGGGCGGACATCCTCGCCTTCACCGTGTTTCCGAAGGAGATCTGGCGCCAGATCTGGTCCAACAACCCGAACGAGCGGCTCAACCGTGAGATCCGCCGGCGCACCGACGTCGTGGGTATCTTCCTGCGTGGTTGTCTGAGCCTTGGGAGCCCGGGGGTGACCCGGAATCTTTCTGTCGGGCCTGAGGGCCTTGACCCCGTTAGGGCCAGTCCCTCCGGGCTCTCTCTATCCCGGTGGTCCCGTGACCTAAGAGCGGCGTGCTGACCGAACGGCAGGACTGTCCTCGACCACCACGATCATCATCGTCGATGGGTTGAGGAGTTACTCACTCATGAGA